>NZ_DATDMY010000144.1:0-6984 GCF_036518555.1 Dokdonella sp.
CGCGTGCGCACCTCGCCGATCATGATGACGTCGGGCGCCTGGCGCAGCGTGTTCTTGAGCGCGTTCTCCCAGCTGTCGGTGTCGATGCCGAGTTCGCGCTGCGTGACGATGCAGCCTTCGTGCTTGTGCACGTATTCGATCGGATCCTCGATCGTGATGATGTGGCCGGTCGAGTTCTGGTTGCGGTAGCCGATCATCGCGGCGAGCGAGGTGGATTTGCCCGTGCCGGTGGCGCCGACGAAGATGATGATGCCGCGCTTGGTCATCGCGAGCGACTTGATGACCGGCGGCAGGCTCAGTTCCTCGACCGTCGGGATCTTCGTCTCGATGCGACGCAGCACCATGCCGACGCAGTTGCGCTGGTAGAAGCACGACACGCGGAAGCGACCCACGCCGGTCACCGAGATCGCGAACTGGCACTCGTGCGTCTTCTCGAATTCCTCGCGCTGCGACGGCGTCATCACGTTGAGGACCATGTCGCGCGACTGCTGCGGCGTGAGCGCGTTCTGCGTGATCGGCGTGATGCGGCCGTTGACCTTCATCGACGGCGCGACGCCGGCGGTAATGAAGAGATCCGACGCCTTCTTGTGCGTCATCAACTTCAGGTACGAGGTGAAATCGACGCTGCTGCTCATGGCCTTTCCCCGAGCCGGACTACGGCCGGCGCGCGGTCATCTTACACCGCGCGAGGCGGGCGCCACGGCGAACGGTGCACATTTCCGCGTCGCCGACGCGCGTCAGCCCGCCGCTGCGTCGGCGGCCTCGCGGTGGTAGCGGCCGCGCAGGCGCAGGAACGGCCGTTCGACGTACCGGTAGGTCAGGCTGGCGATCGCGAGGGTCAGCGGCAGGGCGAGCAGCAGGGTCGCGAGCAGCGCGTCCGCCACCGCGTGCCCGCTCGGGGCGAAGCGCAGGCCCGAGTGCAGCAGCGACCAGATCACGACGAAATGAACGAGGTAGATCGAGTACGAGACCTCGCCGATGCGCGCGAGCAGGCGCGACCAGAGCCCGGTCGCCGCATTCGCCGCGTCGACGTAGCCGACCACGAACGCCGCCCACAGCACCGCTTCGACGGTCGGCCAGGCGATCTTCCATGCGGGTGCCACCGGCCAGCCGCCCACCGCGTTGAACGCCGCGAGCGCCACCAGCATCGCCGCCAACGCCGCGGCTGCGAGCGCGGCGCCGGCCCGGCGCGACAGCGGCCGGTTGCGGAACAACCAGGCCGCGCACATGCCGACGAGGAACTGGTCGAGCCGCCCGAGGATGGTGAGATAACCGAGGTCGCGCGCGTTGGCGCCGAGCAACACCGCGCCCGTGCGCACCACCAGCAGCACCGCGAGCATGCCCGCGAGCTGGCGCAGCCACCCGGTCTTCAACACCGGCAGCAGCAGCGGGAACAGCAGGTAGTACTGCCATTCGATCGCGATCGTCCACAACATGCTCGTGAACGGCGGCGCGTCGAGCGCACCGGCGAGATTGCCGAGCCCGAACACCGTCTGCGCGAACGCGCCGGGCGAGAACCGGTCCGGGAACGCGGAAATGCCGGCGAACACGAGCAACAGGAACAGCGGATAGGTGCGCAGGAGGCGGTTGCGAATGAAGCCCCAGGCATCGATCGCGCGATCGAGCGAGCCGTAGGTGAGGATGAAGCCGGACAGCACCATGAACAGCGAGACGGCGGTATGTCCCTCGGCGAGCGCGGCGACGAGCGGGTTGGCCGGCTGCAACCAGTCGTCGACGCCGAACTCGCGGTGGAAGCGCGCGTCGTACGAAAACAGGTGCAGGCCGTGGTAGAAGACGATGAGCAGCGCCGCGTAGGCGCGCAGGTGGTCCACCGCCGGAAAATACCGGATGTTCGGGCTGCGCATCGCGCCTCGCCTAACTGCCTCGATTGCGGCGGACTATAGCCGCTCGCCGCGTGCGCGCGCTCAGGCGTGACGCCGGAAATACGCGACCGCGAGCGCGACGAGAATCAGCGGCGGCAACAGGTTCGCCAGTGCCGGGTGGAAGCCGTACAACGAGCCGATGCTGACGATCGCTCGCTGCAGCAGGTAGAACGCCAGCGCGAGCACGATGCCGAGGAACAGGCGCTTGGACAGCCCGCCGCTGCGCAACGCGCCGAACGCGAACGGCACCGCGCAGAACACCAGCACGAGCAGATCGAACGGGTAGAACAGCCGCGCCCAGTATGCTTCGCGGAACGTCGAGGCATCCTGCCGGTTGCGGTCGAGCGCGGCGATGTTCTGGCCGAGGTCGCGCAGGTTCATGTACTGCGCCTTGACGATGCTGCTCGCGAGCAGGCCGGGGTCGAGGCGGGAGTCCCACGCCTTGGACGCCTCCTGAGTGGTCGCTGCGGAACCGTCGCCGAACACGGTCCGGCGCACGGCCTCGAGGGTCCAGCGTCCCTCGACGTGGATCGCATGCCCGGCGATCGACAGTGCGCGCAGGCGACCGTCCGGATCGAATTCGAACACGCGTACGCCGTCGAGGTCGACCTCGCCGGCAGCGCCGTGCGTGCGGCCATGGCGCGCCCCGATCACCGTCTCGCCGTCGCGCGCCCAGAGCACGCCCTTCGCCAGCGCGACGTCCTTCGACTTGGCGGCGAGCTGCAGCGCCTGCGCCTTGCGCTCGCCGTACGGGCCGATCGTCTCGCCGAGCACGACCACGCCGATCGTGAGCAGGCCGAGCGCGAGCGCGACCGATGCGCAGATCCGCAGTTTCGACATTCCGGCCGCGCGCAATGCGGTGAGTTCCCCGCTGCCGGCGAGGCCGCCGAGGCCGAGCAGGCTGCCGATCAGCGCGGCGTAGCCGAACATCTCGTAGCAGCGCCGCGGCACCGTCAGCAGCACGTAGGCGACCGCACGCGCGAGCGTGTACTGGCCCTGGCCGACGTCGTTGAGCTCGCCGATGAAGATGCGGAATGCATCGAGCCCGACGATCACGACCCAGGCGACCGCGACCGCGCCGAGTACGGCTGCCGCGACGAGCCGGTCGACTCGCTTGAACACGGGCAGGCGGATCATGCGCGACGCGCCCGGCGCGGCGCCTGCAGGCGTTCGCCGTTCCAGATCAGCCAGGCCGCGACCGCGAGCGCCGGCAGGTAGACCCACCAGAGGCCGAAGCCGGCGGCGAGCTTGCCCTGCCCTATCCATGCGCGGCCGAGTAGCAGGCCGTTGTAGTAGACGAGCCAGGCGAGCAGGGCGAGCAGCATGCGCGCGTAGCGCGGCTCGCGCGGACTCGTGCGCGACATCGGCAACGCGAGCAGGCCGAGCACGAGCGCCGACAGCGGCGCCGCGAGGCGCCAGTGCAGCTCGGACAGCGCGAGCGGGTCGTCGCGGCCTTCCAGCAGCGTCGTCGTCGGCGCGGCGCGCTTCCGCGCGGCCTCGTCGTCGTCGTTGACGCTGTCGGGCAACTTGATGTCGTTGCGCGCGAATCGCATGAGGCGGAAGTCGTCCTCGCCGAGCCTGCCTTCGACCCGGAAGCCGTCCTGCAGCGCGATGTAGCGGCCTTCGCCGTCGGCGTCGTGGTAAAGGTAGCCGTGCGTCGCCGTGATCACGTCGATGCGCGTCTTGCCGGCGGCGTCGTCGGGTCGCTCGCTCTCGATGAACATGCGCTTGAACTGGGTGCCGTCGGCCGACATCTCACCGACGTAGATGACGCCGTCACGCCCCGGCAACTCGACGAAACGGCCCGGCTCGAGCCCCGCGACGATCAGCGAGCGGCTCGCTTCGGTGAGCAGCCGCTGCGAGAGGCGGTCCGCGGCCGGCGCGAGCCAGAACGAAATCGCGGCGAGCGCGGCCATGACCGGCAGCACGAACAGCATGAGCGGCCGCAACAGGCCGCCTGCGTCGAGGCCCGACGACTGCAGTACGGCCATCTCGCTGTCGCGCCAGAGGCGCCCGTACGCGCCGAGTACGCCGAGAAGCACGGCGAGCGGCATGAGGATCGTGAGCGTGCCGAGCGCGCGCAGGCCGACCAGCGTGAACAGCAGTTCGGCCGGAATGCGCCCCTTGGCGATCTTCGCGAGCAGGTCGGCGACCGCGCCGCCGACCATGACCAGCAGCAGGATCGCCGTGGCGGCAAGGAAGCCGACCGCGAGCTCGCGCAGCAGGTAGCGGTCGACGATGCGCAGGGCGAACGGGTTGTTTTGCCTTAGAATGGAAAGCTTCATGCGCGCTGGCAATGGCGGCGCAGGCCGGTCGCACCGTGGCGCCCGGCTGCATCGTCACTCGGTCCGGCCGGTGCGGCCCTGTAGTCCGACGAGGACGCACAGTGTAACCGGGCGCGCACCCGGAACACCCACAGCATTGGCGGAATCCACGCGATGACCACCCTCAAGTTCAGCATCCGCAGCGACGCCCCCGAAGGCGCGACGACCCCGTGCCTCGTGGTCGGCATCCACGAAGGGCGCGTGTTCGGCGTCGCCGCGCAGGGCATCGACGCCAAATCGGGCGGCGCACTCGGCCGCCTCGTCGACAGCGGCGACGCGAGCGGCAAGGCCGGTACGTCGATCGTGCTGTTCGGCCTGCCGGGGATCGCCGCCGAGCGCGTGCTCGTGGTCGGACTCGGCGATGCGAAGAAATTCGACGCGGCGGCCTACCACCGGGCAGTCAACGAAGCCGGTCGGGCGCTCAAGGCGCTGCCGGTCGCGTCCGCGTACTCGACCCTGACCAGCCTCGATGTCGCCGGCCGCGACGACGCCTGGAAGGTGCGCACCGCGGCGCTCGCGGCGGACGCGCACGCCTACCGCTACACCGCGACATTCAAGCCGAAGGACGCCCCGAAGACGCCGCAGCTGCAGGCGATCGACTTCCTCGCGTCCTCCGCGTCGGCCGGGCGCGCTCTGGCCGAAGCAGGCGCGATCGCGGCGGGCGTTCGCTTCGCCAGGGAACTCGGCAACCTGCCGCCGAACATCTGCAATCCATCCTACGTCGCCGCCCAGGCGAAGCAGATCGCCGAAACCCACGCGGGCGTCACGCTCGAAGTGCTCGAGCGCGAGGACATGGCCAAGCTCGGCATGGGTTCGCTGCTCGGCGTCGCGCAGGGGTCGTCCAACCCGCCCAAGCTCGTGGTGCTGCAGTGGCAGGGCAAGGGAGACCAGAGTCGTCCCTATGCCCTCGTCGGCAAGGGCATCACGTTCGATTCGGGCGGCCTCTCGCTCAAGCCCGGCGCGGGCATGGAGGAGATGAAGTTCGACATGGGCGGCGCGGCCGGCGTGCTCGGCGCATTCCTCGCCGCGGTGGAGCTCAAACTGCCGCTCAACCTCGTCTGCATCGTACCCGCGGTCGAGAACATGCCGGACGGCAATGCGTACCGTCCGAGCGACATCCTGACCAGCATGTCCGGGCTCACGATCGAAGTGCTCAATACCGATGCCGAAGGTCGCCTGATCCTCTGCGACGCGCTCACCTACGCGCAGAAATTCGATCCCGAGGTCATCATCGATGCGGCGACCCTCACCGGCGCGTGCGTGATCGCGCTCGGCAAGCATGCGTCCGGCCTCATGACCAAGGACGACGATCTCGCCGAGCAGCTGCTCGCCGCCGGCACGCAGACGCACGACCGCGCCTGGCGCCTGCCGCTGTGGGACGACTACCAGGGCCAGCTCGAATCCGGCTTCGCCGACGTCGCCAACATCGGCGGCAAGAACGCGGGGGCGATCACCGCGGGCTGCTTCCTCGCACGCTTCACCAACGGCCGCCGCTGGGCCCACCTCGACATCGCCGGCACCGCGTGGGACGAGGGTCGCAAGGGCCTCGCGACCGGCCGCCCGGTGCCGCTGCTCGTGCAGTACCTCATCGACCGCTGCGCGCAATGAGCGACGCCGGCGCGCTGCAGCAGCGCAAGACGCAGGTCATCGCCGCCGCGCTCGGCACGCACGTCGTGCTCGGCGGCATCATGCTGGTGCTGTTCCCCGGCATGATGCATCCGGACACCTTGCAGCAGACGATGGAGACGATGCAGGCGCAGGGCATCAACCTGCTGTTCGAACTCGTCGCGCTCGGCTTCTGCTTCGCCTGGCTCGCGCTCGATGCGCGCCAGCTCGAGATCCGCCGACCGTGGTGGCTCAACGTCGGCATCGTGCTGTTCAAGTCGGTGTTCATCCCGTACTACCTGTACAAGACGCGGCCGCAAGGGCAGCGCGGCACCGCGATCCTCGCCTGGTTCGGCCTGTACTTCGCCGCGCTGCTCGCGATGACCGCCGGCGCGATGATCGCGCTCATGCTCGGCGGCGCACCGCTGCCGCGCGCGCCCGGGATCTGACCCATGCCGCGCGCCGACTTCTACCTCATCGACAAGCCGCGCTTCCGCGCCGAGCCACTGTTGCTCGTGTGCGAGCTCGCGAAGAAGGCGTTCATGGCCCAGCAGCCGCTGCTCATCCTCGCCCGTTCGCAGGACCAGGCCGAAGCGCTCGACGAGCTGTTGTGGGCGTTCGACGAGAACGCGTTCATCCCGCACCAGATCGCCGGCGACGATGACGACGCGATCACGGCGGCGCTGATCGTGCCGCCGGGCGTGGACACGCCCGACCGTGCGCTCGTGATCAACCTGCGCGACACCTGCGCGCCGGGCCTGTTCGATCGCGTGCTCGAAGTCGTTCCCGCCGACGAAGGCGAACGCGCCGGCTCGCGCGAGCGCTGGAAGACCTACAAGGCCGCCGGCTTCGACGTCGCCAAGCACGACATGTGACCGCTCCGTCGGGTGCGCGAAGGAAGCTCAAGCCTGAAACACGAAGCACACCGAGCACACGAAGGTAGAGCAAAAGAGACTTGATTGTTCTGTTCGTCGTGTGCTCGGTGTGCTTCGTGTTTCAAACTTTTCGGCTCCGCCGCCCTGCTTCAGGGGCGCGTGCCGAAATAGCGGTCGCCCGCATCCCCGAGGCCGGGCACGATGTAGCCGTGCTCGTTGAGGCGCTCGTCGATCGCGGCGGTGAAGACGGGCACGTCCGGATGGCGGGCGCGCAGGTTGGCGATCCCCTCGGGACAG
>NZ_DATDMY010000145.1:0-6055 GCF_036518555.1 Dokdonella sp.
GCGCATGCAGGCGGGCGACATCATGGTCGTCGACGTGCGCCCGGACCACGATCGCGCGATCGCCCCGTTCGCGGGCGCCGAGGCGTTCACGCCGGACACGCACGCGCGCCTCACGTCGCTGCCGAAGGACACCGCGCTCGCGTTCATCTGCCACCACGGCAACTCGAGCCGCAATGCGGCCGAACACTTCCGCGAGCACGGCTTCACCAACCTGTGGAACGTCGAAGGCGGCATCGACGCCTGGTCGGTCGAGATCGACCCGTCGATTCCGCGCTACTGACGTTCGTATACGGCGCACGACCGTGGGGGCACCGACGGCCACTGCAGAAGACTGAAACACGAAGGACACGAAGGACACGAAGAGAAGCAAGCTCAACGATTGAAACACGGAGCGCACGGAGCACACAGAGGAAAAGCTTTTTTCAGATGGAAGAGTTCTTCTCGCCTTGGTTTCTCCGTGTGCTCCGTGTGCCCCGTGTTTCAACTTCTTCCCTGGTCTTTGCTCTTCCTTCGTGTCCTTCGTGTCCTTCGTGGTTCAGGCTTTGAGCTTTTGCTCTCACAACGTGGCCCCGACGCCCCTATGCAGAGACTCGCCAGCCTGATCCGCGCGGTGCCGGATTTCCCGACGCCCGGCATCGTGTTCCGCGACATCACGCCGCTGCTCGCCGATGCCGGCGAGTTCGCGCGCTCGGTCGCGCTGCTCGCCGAGCCGTGGCGCGCTGCGCGCGTCGGGGTGGTCTGCGCGATCGAATCGCGCGGCTTCATCTTCGGTGCCGCGCTCGCGACCGCGCTCGGCGCCGGCTTCGTGCCGTTGCGCAAGCCGGGCAAGCTGCCGCCTCCGGTGGTCGCGGTCGACTACGAGCTCGAATACGCGCGCGATCGCCTCGAGGCGCGCGACGACGCGCTGCGCGCGGGCGAGCGCGTGCTCGTCGCAGACGACGTGCTCGCCACGGGCGGCACGCTCTGTGCCGCGCGCACGCTGGTCGAACGCCTCGGCGCAACGGTCGTCGGTGCGAGCGTGCTGATCGAACTCGCCGGCCTGCCCGGCCGCGCGCGTTGGGGCGACGCGTCACCCCTGCACGCGCTGCTGTCGTACTGAGGATCGCGCCGCCTGCGAGGCCAGGCCGAGTGAAAACCGGGCGAAAACCAGCGAAAGCCGGCAAAGCCTGAACACGAAGGCCGCGAAGTAGAGCAATTCAAAGATTGAAAGCTTCTTCCTGATCCTGCTTTTCTTTGTGTCCTTCGTGTTTCAGGCTTTCGCTCCATC
This sequence comes from Dokdonella sp., assembly GCF_036518555.1. Taxonomy (GTDB): domain Bacteria; phylum Pseudomonadota; class Gammaproteobacteria; order Xanthomonadales; family Rhodanobacteraceae; genus Dokdonella_A. The sequence goes on from NZ_DATDMY010000145.1 coordinate 1,268, forward strand.
CGCGAGCCGCGCGTCACACCGCGACGCCGAACAGCTTGCCGATCGCGGCGGTCGCGACCATCGCGAGCGCGCCCCAGAACAGCACGCGCACGGCACCCGTGGTGGCCGGTGCGCCGCCCGTGCGCGCGGCGACCGCGCCGAGCACGCCGAGCGCGAGCAGCGCCACGCCCGCGACGACTGCCGCGACGTGCTCGGCCGGTGCCGGGGCCACCGCCAGCAACGGCAGGGCGGAACCCGCGGCGAACGTGGCTGCCGAGGTCAGCGCCGCCTGGATAGGCCGCGCGCGCAAGGTTTCGCTGAGGCCGAGTTCGTCGCGCAGGTGCGTACCGAGCGCGTCGTGCGCCATCATCTGGTCGGCGACCCTGCCCGCGAGTTCGCGGTCGAGGCCACGCCCGACGTAGATGTTGACGAGTTCCTCGCGCTCGCCCGCCGGGTCGGAGGCGAGCTCCTGCTGTTCGCGCGCGCGGTCCGCCGTCTCCGTGTCCGTCTGCGAACTCACCGAGACGTACTCGCCGGCCGCCATCGAGAAGCCGCCCGCGACGAGGCCGGCGAAGCCGGCGAGCAGCACGGCGCCCTTCGACGCCTGCGCGCTCGCGACGCCGACGATGAGGCCCGCGGTCGACAGGATGCCGTCGTTGGCGCCGAGCACGGCCGCTCGCAGCCAGCCGATGTGCTCGCTGCGATGGCGCTCGCTGTGGCGGGTCGCACGCGGATGTCTGGGCATGTTCGGTCTCCGGCTCGCCTCGGTCGCGCGACGACGCGATCGATCAGGTTTCGTTGTCGTCCTCGAAGCGCAAGTGCTTCACGCTGCGCCCGTTGCGCCGCACGAGCTTGAGCGCCTCGATGCCGACCTTGATGTGCGCGTCGACGAAGTTCGCGGTGATGAGCCTGTCGCTCGCTTCGGTCTTCACGCCCTCGGGCACCATCGGCTGGTCGGACACGAGCAGCAGCGCGCCGGTCGGGATGTGGTTGGCGAAGCCGGCCGCGAACACCGTCGCGGTCTCCATGTCGATCGCCATGCAGCGTGTCTTGCGCAGGTAATCCTTGAACGCAACGTCGTGCTCCCACACGCGCCGATTGGTCGTGTAGACGGTGCCGGTCCAGTAATCGTGGCCGAGGTCGCGGATCATCGTCGACACTGCGCGCTGCAGCTGGAACGCGGGCAGCGCCGGCACTTCGGGCAGCAGGTAGTCGTTCGACGTGCCTTCGCCGCGGATCGCGGCGATCGGCAACACGAGGTCGCCGAGCTTGTTCTTCCGCTTTAGCCCACCGCACTTGCCGAGGAACAGGCAGGCCTTCGGCGCGATCGCCGACAGCAGGTCCATCATGGTCGCCGCGTTCGGGCTGCCCATGCCGAAATTGATCATCGTGATGCCGTCGGCGGTCGCATTCGGCATCGGCCGGTCTCGGCCCTGCACCTCGACGCCGTGCCACTGCGCGAACAGCTCGACGTAGTGGCCGAAATTGGTCAGCAACACGTGCTCGCCGAAGCGATCGAGCGCCGACCCGGTGTAGCGCGGCAGCCAGTTGTCGACGATGTCGGATTTGTTCTTCATCGACCGATCTTCGCAGCTTCGCGCCGGGCGTCGCAACGTCGGCGGCGGACGTGCGCGGCCAGCGGCCGGCGGCCTAGCGGCGGAACGCGCTCCACAGCACCCACAGCAGGAACGCGCCGTAGACGGCGACGCCGATCGAGCCGAGCGTGCGGGCGGCGTGCGCCCAGCGGTCGTAGATCACCCCCGGTCGCGGCCGATCGCGCATCGCGCGCCAGTCCGACAACGGCGCGCGCAGCGACCATGCGAGCGCGGCAAGCGCGAGGCACGCCGCGATCCACGTCGCCGATCGGGTCCAGCCGAACGGATGCGCGTCGTCCGCAGCCGCGACCAGTGCGCGCGCGCCGGCATTGATCGTCGTGAATAGCGCGAGCAGCAGCGCGAGCGCGAGCGAGCGGCCGAGCGTCGCCGCGGTCACGCACACGCCGAGCGCCGCGAGCGCCCACGCGAGCGTCGCGCGCCAGTGGCCGGTTGCGTCGAACATCTCGCGCGTGCAGGTGCCGCGCTCGAAACAGCCGCGTTCGCCCGCACGATGGCGCGCGAGCTCGGCGCGATGGTCGAGCTCGGGCGTGCGGTAGTCGCTGCCGCCACGACGCACGGCGAGGTCCATCGACGGAACAGCGAGCGACGATGCCTCGGCGTCGAGTTCGAGACGATGATCGTCGTTGCCTGCGCCGCTGCGCATCCAATCGACCGGCTGCGCGGCGGTCTTCCTGCCGAGGTCGGCCATGCTCCGGCACCACAGCGTGACGTCCCTGCCCGGGTCGATCCGCGTGTCGCCCGGTGGTTCGCAGCGCACGCTCTTGTCGCGCTCGCCATCCCACGACACGACGAGTCGCAACGGCGCGAGCGGCGTGCTGCCGATCGGCGCGTCGGCGAGGTTGCGCGCCTTCACGGCGACGCGAAAGTCGTGATACCCGTCGACATCGATGCTCCACAGCCCGGGCACGACCGCATTGAGCACGCGGCCGCGCGACATGTCCTCGCCCTCGGCGAAGAGCTCGAGCATCGCCGGCGCGAGCTCGGTGTCGACGCGCACCGCGATGACCCGTGCGAGCACCTCGGCGCGCAGCGCGGCGAGCTCCGCTTCGCCGACACGACCCGCGTCGATCGCGTCGCCGACATTCGCGAGCGCGGGCTCGTCGCGACCGAGGAACTCGCGCCACGCGTGCGCCTGCAACCAGCGCGCGTAAGCGGGCGCGTCCTCGCGCTGCTGCAGCGCGACGAGCTCGACGAAGGCGTCCTCGCGCGCCGCCTGGTCGGCCGGTAGCGGACGCGCGCGCAGCGCACGCATCGCCGGGCTGTCGGTTGCAGCCGGCGGCACGTAGCGCGCTCCTTGGAAGCGCGCGGGCCAGGCCAGCCCCGCGAGGAAGTAAAGGGTCAGGCTCGCCAGCAGAATGGCGATGATGCGCATGCGACTCCCCCGATCGGTGCGCGCAGTGTACTGGCGCGTTGCCCGCAGCGGGACAGTGCAGCAGGCATAATCTCGGCTCCGACCGGAGGTGGCGACATGATCTGGATCGTCCTGCTCGTTGCGCTCGTCCTGTTCGCGGCGCTCGCGTTCCGCGGCCTCGGCTTCCTCGCCTGGGTCAGCGCGACCGGTGTCGTGCTCGTCGGCTGGCGCATTGCCGGCGTCGCGCATCCGGCGCTGTTCACCGCCTGCACGATCGTCGCGCTCGGCCTCGCGCTCGTCTTCGGTTGGCCGCCGCTGCGCCGCGCGCTCGTATCGCGCTTCGTCATGCCGACCTTCGCGAAGGTGCTGCCTCGCCTCGGCGAGACCGAGCGCGTCGCGCTCGAAGCCGGCACGGTCTGGTGGGACGGCGACCTGTTCGGCGGCATGCCGGACTGGCAGAAGCTGCTCGACTTCGCGCCGGCGCCGCTGACGGCCGAGGAGCAGGCGTTCATGGACGGACCGGTCGAGGAACTGTGCCGTCGCCTCGACGACTGGGCCGTCTACCAGCAGCGCGATCTTCCGCCCGAGATCTGGAGCTACCTCAGGGAGCAGCGCTTCTTCGGCATGATCATCCCGAAGGAGCATGGCGGCCTCGGCTTCTCCGCGATCGGCCATTCGCGCGTGGTCACGCGCATCGCGAGCCGCTCGGTCACCGCCGCGGTTACGGTGATGGTGCCGAACTCGCTCGGCCCGGGTGAGCTGCTGCTGCACTACGGCACCGACGCGCAGAAGCAGGCATACCTCGCGCGACTCGCGCGCGGCGAGGAGATCCCGTGCTTCGCGCTGACCGGACCTGAGGCGGGTTCCGACGCGGCCGCGACGCAATCGGAGGGCATCGTCGAGAAGCGCATCGTCGACGGCGTCGAAGTGCTCGGCCTGCGCCTCCAATGGAAGAAGCGCTACATCACGCTCGCGCCGGTCGCGACGCTGATCGGCCTCGCGTTCCGCCTCAAGGACCCGAACAGGCTCATCGGCGACACGGAGGACCGCGGCATCACCTGCGCGCTGATCCCGCGCGCGACGCCGGGCATCGAGATCGGCCTGCGCCACGATCCGATGGGCGTGCCGTTCATGAACGGCCCGATCGTCGGCAAGGACGTGTTCGTGCCGCTCGACGACGCGGTCATCGGCGGCCGCGAGCAGATCGGCCACGGCTGGCGCATGCTCATGGAGTCGCTCGCGGCGGGCCGCTCGATCTCGCTGCCGGCGCTGTCGATCGGCGCGGCGCAGCTCGCGACGCGCATCTGCGGCGCGTACGCGACCGTGCGCGAGCAGTTCGACACGCCGATCGGCCGCTTCGAAGGCATCGAGGAGCCGCTCGCGCGCATCGCCGGCCTCACCTACCTCATGACCGCCGCGCGCACGCTCACCTGCGGCGCGCTCGACGCCGGCGAGAAGCCGGCCGTGATCGGCAACATCTGCAAGGCCTATCTCACCGACGCGATGCGCAGCGTCGTCGCCGACGCGATGGACATCCGCGCCGGCAGCGCGATCCAGCGCGGTCCGCGCAATGCGCTCGCGCGCGCGTGGGACGCGGTGCCGATCGGCATCACGGTGGAAGGCGCGAACATCCTCACGCGTTCGATGATCGTGTACGGCCAGGGTGCGATCCGCTGCCATCCGTTCGTGCAGAAGGAGATAGACGCGGTCGCGAGGAACGACCTCGCCGCGTTCGATCGCGCGATCTTCGGCCACGTCAACCTGTTCGTCACGCGCGCCGCGCGCGCGAAGCTGCTCGCCTGGAGCGGGTCGCGCCTCGCCGGCGTACCGCGCACCGAGGAT
>NZ_DATDMY010000146.1:0-9965 GCF_036518555.1 Dokdonella sp.
GTCGTACGACGAGCAGGCCGCGGCGAGCGACCTGCTCGAGACCGGCATCAAGGTCATCGACCTCGTCTGCCCGTTCGCCAAGGGCGGCAAGGTCGGCCTGTTCGGCGGCGCCGGCGTCGGCAAGACCGTCAACATGCTCGAGCTCATCAACAACATCGCGACCCAGCATTCGGGCCTGTCGGTGTTCGCCGGCGTCGGCGAGCGCACGCGCGAAGGCAACGACTTCTACCACGAGATGATCGATGCGGGCGTCGTCAAGCTCGACGACAAGACCCAGTCGAAGGTCGCGATGGTGTACGGCCAGATGAACGAGCCGCCGGGCAACCGCCTGCGCGTCGCGCTGACCGGCCTCACCATGGCCGAGTACTTCCGCGACGAAAAGGACGCCTCCGGCAAGGGCCGCGACGTGCTGTTCTTCGTCGACAACATCTACCGCTACACGCTCGCGGGCACGGAAGTGTCGGCGCTGCTCGGCCGCATGCCGTCCGCGGTGGGCTACCAGCCGACGCTCGCCGAGGAAATGGGCGTGCTGCAGGAGCGCATCACCTCGACCAAGACCGGCTCGATCACGTCGATCCAGGCCGTCTACGTCCCGGCCGACGACTACACCGACCCGTCGCCGGCGACGACGTTCGCCCACCTCGACTCGACCGTCGCGCTGTCGCGCGACATCGCTTCGCTCGGCATCTACCCGGCGGTGGATCCGCTCGCGTCGACGAGCCGCCAGCTCGATCCGCTCGTGATCGGCCAGGAGCATTACGACGTCGCGCGCCGCGTGCAGGGCACGCTGCAGCGCTACAAGGAGCTCAAGGACATCATCGCGATCCTTGGCATGGACGAGCTCAGTGAAGACGACCGCAACACGGTCTACCGCGCGCGCAAGATCGAGCGCTTCTTCTCGCAGCCGTTCACGGTCGCGCAGGTGTTCACCGGTGCGCCGGGCAAGTACGTCACGCTCAAGGAAACCATCCGCGGCTTCAAGATGATCTGCGACGGCGAGTGCGACCACCTGCCGGAACAGGCGTTCTACATGATCGGCGGCATCGACGAGGCCTTCGAGAAGGCCAAGGCGATGGAGAAGAAGGCCGCTTGAGGAACAGCAGGGCCGGGGACCGAGGGCTGAGGGCTGAAATCAGGAGCCCGCAGCTCGTCCGCTTCCGGCCCTCGGCCCTCAGCCCCCAGCGCTGTTTTTAGGAATTCACATGGCAACCACAATCCGCTGCGACATCGTCAGCGCCGAGGAAGAGATCTTCCACGGCCAGGCGCAGATGATCATCGCGACCGGCGAGATGGGCGAGCTCGGCATCGCGCCGCGCCACGCGCCGCTGATCACGCGACTCAAGCCGGGCCAGGTGCGCGTTCAGCTCGAGAACGGCGAAGAGCAGTTCTTCTACGTCTCCGGCGGCATCCTCGAGGTGCAGCCGCAGGTCGTGACCGTGCTCGCGGATACCGCGATCCGCGCCAAGGACCTCGACGAGGCCGCCGCGCGTGCGGCGAAGGACGACGCCGAGCGCGCGCTCGCGAACCGTACCGATGCACTCGAGGTCGCGCAGGCGCAGGCCCAGCTCGCGCAAGCGCTCGCGCAGCTGCAGGCGCTCGAGCGGCTGCGGCGCTCCCTCAAGCATTGAACCGTGCGATCCGTCCGGGATCGCATGGGTCAGCTGGGTCGATGGAGCCGTGAAGAATCCTGTTCTGCGCGGCTCCAGAGTGGCCATCCATGGCCACACTGTTCACGTGAAGCAAAGAACAACGCCGGCGCAAGCCGGCGTTTTATTTTTCTCTCAGCGGTAGACCCAGTGGCGCGAGGCGAGGAAGCTGCCGAGCGCGAGCGCGCCGTCGACGAGCGGCTTGCCTAGCCACGCACCGCGTAGCCCGAACAGCGCGTCGATCGCCGACACGCCCGCGGTGCTGAACACGGTACTCGTGCACCAGAGCAACACGTAGCGTCCGAGCTGGCGCCAGCCCGGGCGGCCAGCGTCCTGCGCGAACGTGTAGTTGCCGTTGAGCCAGAAGCCGAGCAGCGCGCCGGCCATGCGACCGGCGACGTTCGCGGCCGCGACCGATACCCCTGCGCGACTGAGCGCGAACATCACGCTCCAGTCGACGAGCCACTGCAGCACGCCGACGGCGACGAACGAACGCCCCTGCCGCAGCAGGCTCACGGCGCCCCCCGCGATGCATCGACCGACCACAGTTCCGCCGCACCGGCGGTCGCCACGCGCCGCGCACCGAGCGCGGCGAGCGCCGCGCGCTGCGCGTCGCCGAGGTGCTCGGGCCGCAGCAACAGCCAGCGCGCGTCGACGCCGCGGATCAGGGCCTGCCAGCCCGCATCGTCGCCGCTGGCGTCGGCAGCCATGCGTGCCCGTTCGAGCGCCGGCGCATAGTGCGACACGCTGCGTCCGCGCCGTGCGAGTTCGGCGATGTAGGGCGCTTGCGGATCGAGCGCGAGCACGACCGAGTCGCCATCGTCGCGCCGGCGCAACTCGGCGATCAGGGTGCGTTCGGGCGCGTAGCGCCGTAGCGCCTCGCTGGCGCCGTCCATGTTGCCGGCGAGCTTGCGCAAGGTATTGACCTGCAGCAGCCAGGTCCCGTTCGCCTGGAACGCGACATCGAGCGCACAGGTCGCGAGCACCACGCACGCCGCGCCGCGCGCGCCGAGCGAACGCGCGGCGGCGACGACCAGGGCGGGCAACAGCAGCACGAGGCCCGGGAACGCGTAGCGCGCGTATTGCATCGGCAGCAGCGGCAGCAGCAGCACGACGCTCGCGACGAGCGCGAGCGCGCGCGTCTCGCGGCGCGCGAGTGCGAGCAGCCATGCGCCGCCGAGCGCGACGAGCACGAAGCCGAAGCCGCCGTCCGCCGCTTCGAGGTAGCGATCCGTGTCGAACGTGATCGACCACGGCAGGGCGAAGCCGAAACCCGCGTGCCAGCGCGGATCGGCCAGCTGCGTGGGCGGCAGCAGCGGCGACGCGAACACCTGGTTGAACAACGGAAACAGCGGATTGCCGGTCGCCTGCCACGCGAACGCGTAGTTCGACCCGGCGAGTGCGGCGAACAGCACGAGCGCGACCGGCATGCGCGTCCAGTCGACGCGTCCGCGTGCGCGCGCGAGCGCCCACACGACGAGCACGAGCGCGCTCACTGCGCTGCCGAATTTCAGCGCGACCAGACCAGCGCAGAGCGCCGCGCCCGCCAGCAGGCGATCGCCGCGTGCGTCCACGATCGCGAGCGCGCACGCGAGCAGCAGTGCCGTCGCCGGCAACTCGGTGTGCATGCTGCCGAGCAGCGCGGCCAGCAGCGGCAGGCTCGCGCACAGCGCGAGCGTCAACCAGGCCGCGGCGACGTCCGCCCCCACGCGACGCGCGAGCCGCCACACGGCGCCGGCCACGACGAGCAGCCACAGCGCGTCGAGCGCGCCTCGCGCCTCGCGCCGTGCGATCACCTGCGCGATCGCCTGCAGCACGTCGCCGAGCCAGGGCGCGAGCGCCCATATCTGCTGCTCGGGATCCGCTGCGTAGGCGGCGTGGCGCTGCAGCTGGCTCGGCAGGCCGAGGTGGTAGGCGAGGTCGTCGGCCTGCATCGTCGGCAGCCAGGCGCCGACCGAGGCGAGGCCGAGCGCCAGCATGGCGACCGCGGCGAGGCGCGGCGATTCCGCGACGGCGGTCCGCCAACCGGCGCGTACGGCGACGAACCCGCGGCGTAGCGCGGCAGACCGCAGGATGCACGCGGCCACGAGCAGCGGCACGTACACCCACGCGCGATGGATCGGCCACTGCAACGTCCACCCCGCGAGCCCGCCGATCACGACGAGGCCGACCGCGAGTGCGAGCAACGCATCGTCGTCATCGCCGAGCAGCAGTCCACCCAGTGCGCATGCGCCGGCGCCGACCAAGGCGACCGCGAGTACCGGCAGCACGCCGGCGAACCACACGAGCGCCGCCGCCCAGACGCATGCGAACGCGGTTGCGAGCGACATCGCGCGCACGCGTCGCAGCAGGGTCGCCAGGCCGAACGAAACCAATGCGAGCACGAGGCCATCGACGCAGCGGTTCCACGTCAGCGCGAGCCAGAGGCGGTGCAGCACCAGGCCCGCCGCGCACGCGATCACGCCGGTCCAGACCAGGGCCGCGGCGGCGGTGGCGCGAGCAACTGCAGGCATCGTCGAATCCGGGCCGTGCGGCCGACCATGCTAGCAGTCCTATGCGATCCGTGACCGGCGTCGCGCACACGGGCCGCATCGCTAACGAGCGCATCACATCGACCTCGGCATCGGCGTGGCAGTATCGGCCGCGTTCGTCCGACCTTGCCGCCACCCATGCGTGCCGACTGCCGCCGTATCCTGCCGCTCCTGCTGCTGCCGTGCCTCGCGCACGCGCAGAACGCGTCGACGTTCACCGCACTCGACGGCTACGGCACCCTCGCGGCCGGCGGCGTCGTCGCGACCGTCGCCGGCGACGCGAACCGCAACGCATCGGCCCAGCTCGAATGGCGCGAACAGGGCTCACCCGCGTGGCGCGCCGGCCATCCGCTCGTGCGCGTCGACGCGACGCATTTCCTCGGCAGCCTGTTCTGGCTCGACGCGGGGCACGCCTACGACGTCCGCGTCACGCTCGCGGACCCGGACGGCGTCGGTGCAGTGCCGGCGCGTACCGCCAGCGTCGCCACGCGCGCGGAACCCACCGCGTTCGTTCCGTCGCGCACGCTCTACGTGGCGCCTTCGGGCTCCGATGCGCATGACGGCACGAGCCCGGCACAGGCGCTGAAGACGATCCAGCGCGCCGCGGACCTGTCGCGCCCGGGCGACCTCGTCTCGGTCGCCGCAGGCGTCTATCGCGAAAGCGTCGACGTGCCCGTCGCGGGCAGCGCGAGCGAGCCAATCGTCTTTCGAGGCGCGCCCGGCGCGATCCTCGACGGTGCCGATGCCGCGATCGCGGCGGGCGCGAACTGGACCGACGCGGGCAACGGCGTGTGGTCGCGCGCGACCGGGTTCGCGACCGCGCTCGTCGTCAGCGACCAGGGCCGGCTGTTCCCGTACGCGAGCCTCGCCGCGCTGCGCACGCTGTCGTCGGGCGCGCCCGGCGGCTTCCATTTCGACGGCACGACCTTGTCGGTGAAGTTCAGCGACGGTTCGACGCCCGTGCAGCGCCGCCTCGACGTCGCGCGCCTGCCCGCGGGCTTCGTCGTCGACGGCCTGCATCACGTGCGCATCGAGAACTTCGAGATCCGCCACTACGGCAGCGACGAATACGGCAAGGGCATCTACCTGCGCTACGCGAGCGACGTCATCGTCTCCGGCAATCGCCTGCACGAGAATGCGGCGACCGGAATATGGGTCAAGGGCGGCGACCGCAACCTCATCGAGCGCAACGAGATCGGTGACAGCTCGATCTTCGGCTGGCCGTGGGAGGCGACCCACGACAGCAGCGCGCAGAACAACGCGATCTATTTCACCAACGACGTCGGCCGCGGCAACGTGATCCGCCGCAACACGGTGCACGACACCTACGACGGCCTGCATCCGTGCGGCGACTCCGCGCCGCCTGCCGGGTTCAGCAACGAGACCGACGTCTACGAGAACACGATCTACCGCCACAACGACGACGCGATCGAGGCCGAGGGCTACTGCTCGAACGTCCGCATCTGGGCCAATCGCATCCGCGACAGCCTCATGGCATTCGCCGTCGCGCCGGCAGGCACGGGCCCCGTCTGGATCGTGCGCAACACCGCCTGGAACCTCGGCGACACGCACTCGGCGCTCGTCGACGGTTACACCTCGAGCGGCATCAAGATCAACAGCGACTATCCGACACCGGTCGGGCCGCTGCTGCTCTACCACAATACCTTCGCCACCACGGTGCCCGACACCGCCGCGATCGTGTTCCTCGATCCGGGCGTCACCACGTCACTCACGAGTCGCAACAACGTCTACGACGGCGCGCACTACGCACTGCGAAAGATCAACACGATCGCAGTGTCGTTCGACTACGACGACGTGCACGCGGCGACCGCGCCGCTCGCGCGCTGGTATGCCACCGACTACGCCGACCTCGCCGCGCTACGCTCGGGGACCGGGCAGGAACTGCACGGGATATCCGCGCCGCCGCTGCTCGCCGCGCCTGCCTCGGGCGACTTCATGCCGCTCGGCGCGAGCCCGCTCGTCGACCGCGGCGTCCTGCTGCCCGGCATCAACGACACCTACGCCGACGCGGCGCCCGACATCGGCGCGATCGAACGCATCGACCTCATCTTCGCCGACGGCTACGACTGATCCGGCCGGCGCTTGCCGGCGACGGACGGCGCGACGCGGGCATCGATCCGCCTCTAGAATGTGAGCCACGTCTCACCGACGGCTCCCGCGGCGGCCATCGGGCGCCGCTCGCCGGCGCCGGCCGCAACGGGCCCCGGTGGACGGGGTGGCGCGGACCGACCGCGACCTTGCGAGCCGGCACCGCGACGCGGCCGGCGTCCTGTTGAGAGGATGTTCCGTGACGAGCGCACCCCTGCACGTGATCGTACTCGCCGCCGGCGAGGGCAAGCGGATGAGATCGGCCAAGCCGAAGGTGCTGATGCCGCTCGCCGGCCGGCCGATGCTCGCCCACGTGCTCGACTCCGCGCGCGCATTGCAGCCTGCGCGCATCCACCTCGTCTACGGCCACCTCGGCGAACAGGTCAAGGCCGCCGTCACCGACCTCGGCGACCTGTCGTGGGTACACCAGGCCGAACAGCGCGGGACCGGCCACGCGGTCAAGCTCGCGATGCCCGACGTACCCGAAGGTGCGCGCGTGCTCGTGCTCTACGGCGACGTGCCGCTGATCCGAACCGACACCCTCGGCAAGCTGCTCGCGGTCGAGGCGCCGCTCGCCGCGCTCGTGACCCAGCTCGAGAACCCGTACGGCTACGGCCGCGTCGTGCGCGACGGCATCGGCCGCATCCGCGCGATCGTCGAGGAGAAGGACGCGACGCTCGAGCAACGCGCGATCACGTGGGTCAACAGCGGCATCCTCGCCGCCGACGCACGCCGCCTGCGCGTGTGGATCAACAACCTCACCGACGCGAACGCGCAACGCGAGTACTACCTCACCGACGTGTTCGAGCAGGCGAACGAGGAAGGCGAGCCGGCCGAGGCGGTGCCATGCATCAATCCACAGGAAGTGTTCGGCGCGAACGACCCGTGGCAGCTCGCCGGGCTCGAACGCATGCACCAGCGCCTGCGCGCGACCCAGCTCGCGGCCGCCGGCGTGCGCTTCGCCGATCCCGTTCGCTTCGACGTGCGCGGCGACGTACGCGTCGGTCGCGACGTCGAGATCGACATCGACGTGATCCTCGAGGGCCTGGTCGAACTCGGCGACGAAGTCCGCATCGGGCCGTTCTGCCGCGTGCGCAACTCGACCCTCGCCGCCGGCACGGTCGTGCATTCGCACTGCAACCTCGACGGCGTCGTCACCCACGGTCCATGCGACATCGGCCCGTTCGCGCGCCTGCGTCCCGGCACCGAACTCGGCGCGCACGCACGCATCGGCAACTTCGTCGAGACGAAGAAGGCGCGCTTCGGCGAGCATTCGAAGGCGAACCACCTTGCCTACATCGGCGATGCCGAAGTCGGTCGCGACGTCAACATCGGCGCCGGAACGATCACCTGCAACTACGACGGCGTCGACAAGCACGTGACGACGATCGAGGACGGTGCGTTCATCGGTTCCAACACCGCGCTCGTCGCACCCGTGCGCATCGGCAAGGACGCGACGATCGGCGCCGGCTCGGTGATCGGCAAGGAAGCGCCTGCGGGCGAACTCACCGTCGCGCGCGCGCGCCAGGCGACGGTGCCGGGCTGGCAGCGGCCGAAGAAGAGGACCTGAATAGCACGGTGTCGTCGTCTCGGGCAGTGCCTCGGCCATCAGCCGGCCATTCCCCGGGATGGTCGCCGGTTGCGCGTCGCCATAGTCCGTTTGCGTCATTGTCGCAAAGCGTGCTGATGTTTCGTGCAGGACTACGAGCAACCATTACCTGTAGCAAAACGGATAGTCCCGCACACGGGAATCCCGTTTCTCAGGAACACGCAAGGACAATGAAATGAGCTGGAGCAGGAATGCAGCATGGATCGCTTTGCTCGCCGTGGCCAGCGTGGCCGGCCCGGCACGAGCGGACGACAAGGACTACGAGGCCCTCTTTGGCGCGTTGCGCACCAAGGTCGCCGAACGCAAACCGTACGAACCCGAAGCGGTCCGACAGCAGATCGACCACGCGTACTCGCAGATCATCGATTGTCCGGCAGGCAAAGAGCCGGAGGAATCGGTCGCCCATGTCGGCATCGAAGGCGTGGAGTACTCGTACAACAACATCTATCTCGACGACAACGACCAGCTCGACGGCCAGTTCTGCTTCTACATCGCCGAGCCCCTGCATCGCCGGCTCACCGCGGCGGAGGGCCGGGATTTTTCCGCGGCATTGCTCATGCCGGACACGCAGCGCTTCATGCCGGGGTTGCCCACGACCGAGGAGCTGGCGGCACGCGCGAGGATCGGTGAGAAGCACTTCGCGGAACTGCGTGCGGTGGTCGCGAGCGGGATCGGCGTGCCCAAGGAAGTTGAATATGTCCCCTCAGGAATTCCGAATTCCGAGGAGCTTGTGGATTGTTCCAAGGTATCCTTCGAGGAATTGGATGGCCGCGCAGGTGCCATTTCTTTCGAAGTTCCCGCCGGCCGCATTCAGCCCATCTACAACGACACATACGACTGGTTGGTTCTTAAGCGTGCAGAGACGAACTGCGTCCTTATAAGGTCGCCCCTGCGTAGAGGACTGACCGCGGAAGAGGCGCGCGATCTGCTCAGCGCGGTGCGCTTGGATTTAGGTTACTCCGATGAGTTTCGCCGAACTGCCGACCGGGAGGGAGCTACGTTGCCGCCGAATCCAGTCCAAACGCCCATGGCCGCGCCAAAGTCCGAGCAGTCCCACCCAAGAAAATAGTCATCCCGCGTTCCCCGCGTCGCCTATCCGGCGCTCTTGGTCGATTCAAGGCATCCTTCAATGCAATCGCTGTCCAAAAATTGACCCAATTGCAGGACCGGGTCTACCGCCAGCGCGTCGGCTTTACGCCTACATGACCGTCGCGCATACGCTATTTGGCTCCCGGGGCAGGCTCACAGGCTCCCCGACATTGACCGCGGCGTGATACCGAGCGCACGCTCGATCGCGGCGGTGTCGTAGAGCTTGCCGCCCTTGACCACGGTCGCGACCTTGCGGATGTCGCCGATGTCGCGGGTCGGATCGCCGTCGACGAGCAGCAGGTCGGCGTACTTGCCCGGCGCGATCACGCCGCGGTCGCGCGTGACGCCCATGACCTCCGCCGGCGTGAGCGTCGCCATGCGCAGCACGTCGGCCGGCGCGATGCCCGCATTCGCATAGAGCTCGAGCTCGTGGTGCAGCTGGTAACCGGCGAGCGCGTCGGTGCCGGGGATGATCGTCACGCCGGCGTCGTGCAGCGCCTTCAGCAGCGCGAGCATCGCCGGGAACGCGGCGCGGTACGCGTCTTCCTGCCCCTTCGGCACCGGCAGCGAGTTGCCGTACAGGCCGCGCCGCACCTGCGGCGGCAGTCGCGGCGCGACGGTCTCGAGCCCGGGCACGATCGCGGCCGGATCGCCGTTGAACAGGTTCTCGAAGATCGTCATGGTCGGGTCGAGCACCGTGTGGTGCGCCTTCAGGAACGCGATGAACTCGCGCACCTCGGGCTTGTCCGGCGTGAACTCGCGCGCGTGCTCGGCGACCTTGATGAAGCGGTCGCGGTTGCGCGTTTCCTTCACTTCAGGAAAGAGGAAGTTCAGCACGATGAAGTTGAGGTGCTGGATCTCGTCGGCGCCGCCTTCGACGAACTGGCGCGCGGACATGAACGCGGGCACGTGGCCGCTCACGCGCAGGCCGCGCTCGTGCGCGCGCGCGGCGATCAGCGGCATCAGTTCCGGCTTGATCGA
>NZ_DATDMY010000147.1:0-3233 GCF_036518555.1 Dokdonella sp.
GGCGGCTGCGCCACGCGGGCACCGCTGGCCGGTGGTTCGGCCGCGCGCGCCGCATCCTGCTCGCTCGCGCCCTCGCAGGCAGCGACGAGTCCGGCCGCGGCCGCGACGGCGACGCGCAAGAGGAACGGCAACGGATACGCGGTCATGGCGCATTGTTCCGCATCGCATCGTGCGTGTCTCCCGTGTCGGACGCCGCGCTGTCGGCTGCGCCGCACCGTTGCCGCTCGCGCGCAGTTCGCCGCGGTTAATCTGCGGTGTTCGACGATCGGCGCCACGACCGGCGCAACCGTCGCCGGCCGCACGACCATCACTGCCGGAGGAAAACCATGCGCCACTACCTCGTCGCCCTCGGCCTGCTCGGATGCGCCGTAGCCGCGAACGCCCAGGATACGAGCAGCACGACCTTCCAGACTCCGAAAGGCGAAGTCACGGTCACGTCCGGCCAGCCGCAGCCACGCCAGTACGGCGCACCGCCGCCGTTCGCGGATCTCGATCGCAGCGGTCGCGGCCAGATCGGTGAGGACGATGCAGCCGCCTATCCTCCGCTCGCAAACGACTTCATCCACGCCGACCTCAATCGGGATGGACATGTCAGCCGCTCCGAATACCAACGCTGGGCCGCGCACCAGTAACGCATCGTGACGAGGCCGCGCGCGCGGCCTCGTCGAGTCCTCGGGCGTCCGATCGGGCGCGCGCGCGCGGTCGGAGCGATCCCGCTCGCGCTACACGCGCACCCAATGGCCGCGATGGAAACGCCAGTACGGCCCGACCCGGGCCCAGCGCGCCGGCGCATAGCGATAGCCCGGACGTGCGACGACCCAGGTGCCGCCCACCCAGACGTGCCGCGTCCCGTTCCAGCGCCAGTAGCCTGGCGCCCAGACGCGGCCCACGCGCACGCCGACGTGCTCGACCCGAAGTCGCGGCGGCGCGACGGCGACGGTGATTCCGGCGACCGCGTGCGCCGCGGCCGGCGCGGCGGCCGCGACGCCCGCGCACGCGATCGAGATGGCGAGACATGCGCGGGCGAGTGCGTGCGTACGCATGATGTTCCTCCGTTCCACGACGGGCGCCATTGCCCTGCCCGACCCCAACGCGCGCGCGCCCGGGCGGTTGACGCCACCGCCGCACGGTTTGCGGCGTTCAGTGCGCGCGCCCGTCCTGCGCGGCGGCCTGCAACGCTTCGAGGCCTCGCTCGCGAATGTCCCGCGGCCGCCGAGCGAGATCGCGCACGCGCGCGTGGAACACGCTCCAGTCGCCGGCGCTTGCGTCGAACAGCGCCGCGAACGCATCCAGCCACCGGTCGTACAGACCGAATGGAACGAGGCTCGCGTTGTTGATCGGCGCCGAGATCCAGGCATCGTAGGCATGATCGCCGTGCCATTCGCCATCGCGCAGTTCGCGCAGGCGGCGGCGAAACGCGTCGATCGCGGCAGCCTTGTCGCGCCGCATCGCGGCGGCGTCGCGCGACGACGCGTACAAGGACCGCAGTCGCTCGCGCAGATCGAGGGCGAGTCGCGTGAACCCGTCATCGTGATCGGGGCCGGCATCCGCGGCGACTCGCCCGTTCGCCGCGCGCCACTCGCGCAGCCCCTCGTCGGCGACGAAGCTGGCGTAGGACTCGTTGAACGCGGTGTCGTCGCGGGCGTAGACCTTCTGGTGGGCGAGTTCGTGGAAGATGACGCGGTCGAGCTCGTCGTCGCCGCCGCGCAGCATGCTCGAGACGATCGGGTCCGCGAACCAGCCGAGCGTCGAGTAGGCCGCGACGCCGCGCACCGCCGTGTCGTAGCCCGCGCGCGCCAGCTCCTCCGCGGCACGCTCCGCCCGGGCGTGGTCGAAGTAGCCGAGGTAGCCGACGCAACCCGCGAACGGGAAGCAGTGCGTCAGCGGCTCGACCGAGAACTCCGGCGCGGCGAACACGCTCCAGGTCACGAACGGCCGATCCAGCTGCACGTAACTCGCGTAGCTGCGGTTGCGCGGCAGGTCGAGTCGATCGCTCGCGAAACGGCGTGCCGCGAGGGCGCCACGCAAACGCTCGCGGACCGACGGATCGAGGCGCACGTCGCCGACGGCGCGCTCGATCGGCTCGCGACGGGCTAGCAAGGCGACCTCGCCGTGGGCGACGTGCGCGTAGTAGCGCAGCGACGAGCAGCCGGCGGCCGCGAGCAGGAGCGGCAGGAGCGGCATCCGCCGCGCGCAGGCGCGCAAGCGCCGCACGAGTCCGCCTGCCGAGGCCGCCTCCATTCGCTACAGCTCGAACTGCTCGTTGAGGATGCGTTCCTCGAGGTTGTGCTCGGGATCGAACAGCAGCGTCACGGTCTGGTCGCGCGACTCGCGGATGAGTACTTCGGTCACGTCGCGCACCTCGTGCGAATCCGCGGTCGCGCTGACCGGGCGCTTGTACGGATCGAGGATCTCGAACTTCACTTCGGTGACCGCCGGCAGGATCGCTCCGCGCCAGCGACGCGGGCGGAACGGGCTGATCGGGGTCAGCGCGAGCAGCTGCGAACCGAGCGGCAGGATCGGCCCGTGCGCGGAGAGGTTGTACGCGGTCGAACCGGCCGTCGTCGACACGAGTACGCCGTCGCAGACGAGCTCCTCGATCTTGCTCACGCCATTGAGCAGTACGCGCACGTGCGCAGCCTGCTTCGTCTGGCGCAGCAGCGAGACTTCGTTGAAGGCCAACGACGTCGTGCTGCTGCCCGCCTCGGTGACCGCTTCCATGAGCAGCGGACGCAACACGGTCGGCTGTGCGTGCTCGATGCGTTCGTCGAGTCGGTCGAGGCCGTACTGGTTCATGAGGAAGCCGACCGTGCCCAGCTTCATGCCGTACACCGGCAGTGCGCGCGCCATGTGGCGGTGCAGCGAACGCAGCATGAAGCCGTCGCCGCCGAGGGCGACGATGACGTCGGCCTGGTCGATCGGCACCTCGCCGTAGCGCGCGACGAGCGCGATGCGTGCAGCGATCGCTTCCTCGGTCTGGGCCGCGACGAAAGCGATGCGTCGTGTCATGCGAAGGGACCGGCAGTGGGCGTCGCCGGATTCTCGACCGTGCGGCGCGACCGGCGCAACCGCCGTGCGGCGTCAACCACTACCCGCGATCGCGCGACGCCGCGGCGACCCCTGCGCCGCCGCGCAGGTGCGTGCGCGGCGGCGGCAACCCGCGGCGAACGTCAGGCCGCCTTCGCGGCCGCCTGCACGAGCTGCGCGAAGCGGCGCAGCGCCACCGATGCGAT
>NZ_DATDMY010000148.1:0-14562 GCF_036518555.1 Dokdonella sp.
CGTCGCGCCGGCGTCCGCGCGCGGCCGGTGCCCTGCGCACGCCGCGAGCGCGAGGCAGATACCGGCGCAGGCGACGGCGCGCGCTCCGTTCACGGCGCCGCGGCCCCGCGGGCGATCGACTGCGCGAGCTGGAACACCGCCATCGCGTAGAGCGGGCTCTTGTTGTATCGCGTGATCGCGCGGAAGTTGCCGAACACGAGCCAGTATTCGGGGCCGCGATCGCCGTCGAGCTTCAGCAAGGTCGACGGCGTGTCGGCATCGACGCGCTCGATCGGCGCGTAACCCCAGGCTTCCATCTGCTGCAGCGGATAGACCGGATCGAGCCCGGGATCGGGCAGCACGCGCGCGTCGGTCGCCGGCTGTGCGCGCACCGCGACCGGCTGGCCCTGCTGCCAACCGTGTTCGGCGAAGTAGCGCGCGATGCTCGCCGTGATGTCGGGCAGCGAGTTCCAGAGATCGATGCGACCGTCGCCGTCCTCGTCCTTGGCCCATTTCGCGATGCTCGTCGGCATGAACTGGCCCCAGCCCATCGCGCCCGCGTACGAGCCGCGCAGCGCGTCGATCGGATAGGCGAGGTGCGCGTCGCCGAGCAGGAACAGCTGCTTGAGTTCGCCGCGGAAGAATTTCCCGCGCGGCGGATAGTGGAACGCGAGCGTCGACAACGCATCGAGCACGCGGTACTTGCCGGTGATCGCGCCGTAGCTCGTTTCGACACCGATGATCGCGACGACGATCTCGGGCGCGACGCCGTACTCGGCGCCGACGCGTTCGAGCAGTTCGCGATGGGCTCGATAGAACGCGATGCCGTCGTCGATGCGCTTGTCGGTGAGGAAGATCGGCGCGTACTCGCTCCACGGCTTGGTCGCCTCGGCCGGGCGCGCGATCGCGTCGAGGATCGACTGCTGCACCTTCGCGCCCGCGAGCGTCGCGAGCACGTCGGCCTCGGACGGGCCGCCTTCGCGCGCGACTTCGGCGGCGAACGCACGCTCGTCGGCACCGAGGCCGTCGATCGCGCCGGTCGTCGCGGCAGCGAGGCCGCGACCGGCGCCGAGCAGGCAGATCGTCACGAGCAACAGATGAGCGCGCGCGGCGCGAAGCGATGCCTGCATGCCCCTACTCTACCATCGCGCTCCCGCGCCGCGCATGCCCGCGGCGATCGTTCGCATGAACAGCGACGCGGATGTCTTACGCGCCGATGCGCCGATCGGGGATCGTGCGTCGAGCCGCGCCTCGCGAAGCTGGTCGGGTTCCGGCGACGGCCATGGTGGTCGCGCCGCGCAACGCCACGTCCAGGGAGGACATCATGCTTCGACACACCATCGCCGCGCTCGCCCTGCTCATCGCCGCCGCAAGCCCCGCCCACGCGCAGATCCAGCGCTCGTACTACACCGACCCGTACGGCTACTTCACCACGGACGCGCAGTTCGAGGCGTGGTACTCGCTGCGCGCGCGCCTCGCGAGCGCCTTCGACGAGGTCTGTGGCGACACCTTCTGCGAAGGCGACTTCAGCAACATCACGCCGCTGCGCTTCCAGTGTTCGGTGCAGCACGGCTCGGGCCGGATCGGCGGCTGCGTGTGGTCGTTCGCGGCGAGCAACGAGGACATCGATCCTGCGACGGGCGGCATGGAGGTGCAGCAACCGACCTGGCAATGCCCGATCCCGCTCGCGCCGCACACGACGATCGACGCGCTGCTCGCCGCGCTCGCCGGCGACGATCCGCTGCACACGCCGCTGCCGGGCACGCCGCTGTCGGTGTACGACGGCCTGCTGCACTGCCTGTGATACCGGACTGCTGCTGCGCGCCGCGCGCAGCAGCCATCGCGCGTCAATCACTCGCTCGGGTTGCACCCCTGTATCCATTGCCCATCGCGCGCACGGACGTCGGCGCCGTACCACTGATCGCGGTAGATGCCGCCGTAGTTCGCGAGGCGCCCGGGTTGCGCATTGGCGTTGACGAGGTTGTAGGCGAGGAAACCCAGCGCGGGAACGCCCGACACGCAGACGTGTCCCTGCTGCCGAGGACTCAGGTCGACCCCCTCCATCTCGCGCAAACGGTACGGCTGCAGCCGCGTATGGCCCGACTCCCCGTACGGATACAGGTACGTCGCGAGGTGCGAGCCGAATACACCCGAGGCGCCGACTTCGGCTTGCTGCGGCGTCGCATATGCGATGACGTTGACGGAGCGATCGAGGTGGAACTCCGTTTCATACTGGCAGTCGTCCCCCGCGCATGGATTTCCGAGCCGGTCGTAGATCCAGGGGTTGGCGAACCTCAGCGGCGCCACACCGGGCGCCTGGAAGACGTCGTCGAACGGCGGCAGAGCGGTCGGGCTGCCGGATATCGCCGGGTCCGTGTAGTAGCGCTGGGTCGGCATGGAAACGACCCAGTCGCTCCGCGCACCGAGGCCGGATGGAGCGACGTACTGGTTGGACAGTGTCGTCTTCGCAAGCACGGCGCTGACCGCGTCGATCTTGCGGTCGAAATGCACGAGCCCGTAGCCCGGGATCGACGCGTCGGCGCCCGCGAGGTGCCCGCCCGCGTCGGCGAGCGAGGGATCGAGGGGTCCCATCGCGGGCGAGTACAGCGGATCGGGCGAGAAGCCGTCCAGCGCCGTCGCGTCGTAGGCGTAATACAGGCCCTGTCCGACGCTGATCACGGCAGCCGTGCCGTAGATCGCCTCGCCCGGCCCGTCGATGTCCTCGAACAGCGACCCCGGCAGCGGCGTGCAGGTGCGCTCGAGCCCGACGATGGCCCCGAAGGTGCCCGTCTCGGAGGCGATCGTCCCGCCGCTGATCACCTCGATGAATCCCTCGCGCGTGCGCTCGACGTCATGCGGACCCGCGTCGGCAGGCAACCCGCCGCTGCCGTCGAACTGGGCCGTACTGAAGGCCGCGCCGGCCGCGGGCAGCGCCGGCACCGTGCACGTCAAGGACGGCGTGCGCAGCATTGCGCGACCATCCGCGGCCTTCGTGACCGCGCCGACCCAGGTTTCGTTGGCCGGCAGGTACAGGTCGAAATCGAGCACGGGCCGGCTGTTGTAGCCTTCGAGGAAGCGGACCTTCACGACCTGCGCGCGATCGGCGAGGCTGCCGATCGTGACGAGCGTGTCCTGCCCGTCGTTGGCCGTGTAGTACGGAAACACCAGCACCTGGCCCGATCCATCCGGACTGAGCTCCACGCCCGCGGCAGTCCCCGCGAGAAGCAATCCGCATGCAAGCATCGATGGTCGAAACATGGCGGCGCACTCCCTTCAAAGGTGAGTTCGTATACTACTGCGACGCGAGCACCTTGCGGTGCGCGTGGATCGACATGAGGACGCCGAAGCCGGCAAGCAGCGACACCGCGGACGTGCCGCCGTAGCTCACGAGTGGCAGCGGCACGCCGACCACGGGCAGCATGCCCGTGATCATGCCGCCGTTGACCATCACGTAGACGAACAGCGACATGCTGATCGCACCGGCCAGCAGCCGCGCGTAGGTGTCCTTCGCCTCGGCGGCGATCCACAGGCACCGCGCGATGATGAAGATGTACAGCACGAGCAGCAGCAGCACCCCCACGAGCCCCCATTCCTCGGCGAACACCGAGAAGATGAAGTCGGTCGTGTGCTCGGGCAGGAACTCCAGGCGCGACTGCGTGCCGTGATGCCAGCCTTTGCCCCACAGCCCGCCCGAGCCGACCGCGATCTTCGACTGGATGATGTGCCAGCCGTTGCCGAGCGGGTCGGCCTCGGGGTCCAGCAAGGTGAGGACGCGGTTCTTCTGGTAGTCGTGCAGGAAATGCCACGCCACCGGCACCATGCCCGCGAATGCGGCGAGCAGCGCGCCGATGCGCCACCAGGCGAGGCCCGACAGGAAGATGCCGAACGCGCCGCTCGCGACGATCAGCAATGCGGTGCCGAGATCGGGCTGCTTGGCGATCAACACCGCCGGTACCGCGATCAGCGCGGCCGCGGCGCCGAGCGTGCCCCAGCCCGGCGGCAGCGGGCGGCCGTTGAGGTACCACGCGATCATCATCGGCATCGTGAGCTTGAGCAGCTCCGACGGCTGGAAGCGCACGATGCGCAGGTCGAGCCAGCGGTTCGCGCCGCGGCCTTCGCCGTGGATCACGACGATCACGAGCAGCACGACGCTCGCCGCGTAGAGCCACGGCGTCCAGTTGCGCAGGGTCAACGGCGGCACGCGCGCGATGAGCGTCATCAGCATCAGGCCGAGCATGAAGCGCAGCGCCTGCGAGATCACCTGGCCGCGATCGAGGTCGCTCGCGCTGTACAGGGTCGCGAGACCGATGCCCATGAGCAGCAGCAGCGCGCCGAGCAGCGGCAGGTCGAGGCGCGGCCTGCGCCAGATCGAGAGCAGGCGATGTCGCCAGGCGTGGAAGAGTTCGTCGATCACGGTGCCGCTCCTTCGCCGCCGGCGGCCGCGAGTTCGCTCTGGCGCTGCTGGTCGCCCGGTAGCCACGCGTCGAGGATCTTGCGCGCGATCGGCGCGGCGTCGTGGGCGCCGCTGCGACCGGCCTCGAGCGCGACGATCACCGCGATGCGCGGGTCATCGGCGGGCGTGAACGCCTCGAACAGCACCTGGTGCCGCTCGATCGGGCTCGCACTGATGCTCGTCCACTCGGTGCCGGTGCGCGAGTACCGCTCGGCGGTGCCGGTCTTGCCCGCGATCGTGTAGGGGAAGTCCGCGTCGATGCCGCGCGCGGTTCCGCTGCGCACGACTTCGATCATCCCCTGCTGCACCGCGGCCCAATTCGCCGGCTGCCGGATCACGTTGCCTTGCGGCTCCGGCGGCGGCACCGGCTCGACCTTCGCGTCGACGCCGCGCTGCACCGCGCGAAGCAGGTGCGGGGTATGCGGAACGCCGCGTGCGGCGAGCGTCGACACCGCATTGGCGAGCTGCAGCGGCGTGACCACCCAGTAGCCCTGGCCGATGCCGGCGATCACCGTTTCGCCGGGGTACCAGGCCTGGTTGAATCGCGCCCGCTTCCAGTCTCGCGACGGCAGCACGCCGCTGCCCTCGCCCATGAGGTCGATGCCGGTCGGCTGGCCGAAGCCGAAGCGCGTCATGAAGCCGCTGAAGCGGTCGATGCCCATGTCCAGCGAGACCGAATAGAAATAGGTGTTGACCGAGCGCGCGATCGCCTGCACGAGGTCGACGCGGCCGAAACCGCCGCGGATGTCGTCGCGGTACGCGCGCGACTGGCCCGGGATGAAGAACTCGCCGGTCGAGACCACCGTGTCCTCCGGGCGGCGCAGTCCGAGTTCGAGCCCGCCGAGGCCGACGAACGGCTTGATCGTCGAACCCGGCGCGTAATTGCCGCGCAGGATCCGGTTCAGCAGCGGCTTGTCGTCGGCCGCGAGCAACGCCGCGTAGTCGGCGCTCGCGATGCCGTTGACGAACAGGTTCGGGTCGAAGCTCGGCACGCTCACCATCGCGAGCACCTCGCCGTTGCGCGGGTCGAGCGCGACCGCCGCGCCGGCGCGACCTTCGAACGCGGCCTCGGCTGCCTCCTGCAGGTGCGCGTCGATGCTGAGGTAGAGGTTCTCGCCCGGCTTCGGCGCCACCCGGCCGAGTGGCTCGCCGATCGGCCGATGGTCGGCGTTGACCTCGATCTTCTCGTAGCCGACTTCGCCGTGCAGCCGTTCTTCGTAGTAGCGCTCGATGCCGGTCTTGCCGACATGGGTGGTGCCCGCGTAGTCGCCCTTGTCGAGCTTGGCGAGATCGGCCTCGTCGATGCGCCCGACGTAGCCGACGGTATGCGCGAACTCCTCGCCGAGCGGGTACGACCGCGTGAGGTACGGCACCACGTCGACACCCGGGAAGGCCCAGCGGTTGATCGAGAACTTCGCGATCTCCTCCTCCGACAGCTTGAGGCGGATCGGCGTGCCTTCGTACGAGCGCTTGCCCTTGCGCAAGGCGTTGAAGCGCTCGACGTCGTCGTCGCTGATGGACACGACCTCGCCGAGACGCTCGATCGTCGCCTGCAGGTCGCGCACCTGCTCGGGCGTGATCTCGAGCCGGAACGCGGCGACGTTCTCGGCGAGCAGCACACCGTTGCGGTCGTAGATGAGCCCGCGCGCGGGCGCGAGCGGCCGCGTGAGCACGCGGTTCGCTTCCGAGCGCGCGCTGAACTCCTCGTGCCGCTCGATCTGCAGGAACGCGAAGCGCGTGCCCAGCGCGACGAGGCAGAGCACGATGATGAGGAAACCGGCGAGCGCACGGCGACGGAACAGCGCCTCCTCGTGGCGCGCTTCCTTCAGCGGCTTGTGTCGGCCTCGGCGGATGCGGAACGGTCGCTTGCGCATCGATGCGACACCGTCATTCGTGCGCGCGCAAGCGCGCGCGCAGGTCGTCGATCAGCAGGAACACGAACGGCCAGGCGAGCATGCCGGTCAGCGGCGCGAACCAGAACGACGGCGAGGGCATCGGTTCGCCGGAGAAGCCGCGCGCCATCAGCATGACGATGCGGTCGTTGAGCAGCAGCGCGAGCACGGCGATCGACTGCTGCCATACCGGGAAGAAGCGCAGTCGGGCACGGAAACGCAATACGATGAACGCGAGCACGAGCAGGCGCAGCGATTGCTCGCCGAGCAGTTCTCCGCTGAGCAGGTCGGCCGCGACGCCGAGCGCGAACGCGAAGCCGAGGCCGACGCGCTCGGGCGCCTCGATCGCCCAGTAGACGAGCACGAGGCCGATCCAGTACGGCTTGAACGGCTGCAACAGCGGCGGCAGCGGCATCAACTGCAGCAGCAGCGCGCAGGCGATGCTGCCGCCGAACAGCCAGGCGCGTGCACGCAGTCGGCTCATTGCGCGGCACTCCCCGGGACCGTCGGCGCAGGGCCGGCGAGGTCCGCCGGAGGGCCGACTTCATCCTGCGGCGCCGGCGGGCCGTACGGCTGCGGCTGGTCGTGCAGCAGCAGCACTTCGCTGCTCCGGTCCAGGGCGGCCGCGGGCCGCGCGACCGCGGCGATGAACATGCCGCTCTGGTCCTGGCCGACCTGGCGCACCTCGCCGACGGGGAACCCCGCAGGGAAGCGCCCGCCGAGCCCCGACGTGAGCAGGCGGTCGCCGACCTTGATGTCGGCGCTGATCGGGATCGTCGGCAGCTGCAGCTCGTCGATCGCGCCGCTGCCGTATGCGATCGTGCGCAGGCCGGTGCGCTCGACCACGACCGGGATCGCGTGCGTCGCATCGGTGATGAGCATCGCGATCGAGCTGTTCGGCAGCACTTCGACGATCTGGCCCATCACGCCTTGGGCATCGATCACGGGCTGGCCGACCTCGATGCCCTGGCTCGCGCCGACGTCGAGCACGATGCGATGGCGGTACGGATCGAGGTCGACGTCGACGAGGCGCGCGAACTGCACGCTGAGGCCGAGGTTCTCCTGTGCATCGAGCAAGGCCTTGAGGCGCGCGTTCTGCGCGACGAGCGCATCGAGGCGATTGAGCCGCGCCTGCGCGAACAGGAGCTGCTCGCGCAACACGCGGTTCTCGCTCGCGAGCTGGTCCTGCGTGACGACCGCGGTGCGGGTCGCGCGCACGAGGTTCGCGGGCAACGCCGCGAGCCGGTACACGGGCTCGATCAGCAGGCCTCCCGCGCGTCGCAGCGATTCGAGGTAGTTGCCGCGATGGTCGGACACCATGAGGCCGATCGCGCAGGCGAGATAGACGATCAGCCGCAACGTGCTGACCGCACCCTCGGCGAACAGCGTGGTGGCATTGTCGGTGCGCATCGGGCCGGGAGCGGGCGATCGGGAGTTCGGGAATCGCGAGGGCGGGATCGTTCGCGCGTGCGCGCTCGTGCCGTTCCCGACCAGCGATCGCCGTTTCCCGGCTACTCGGGCGCGAAGAAGTCGCTGCCGTGCAGGTCGATCAGCTCCAGCGCGCGACCGCCGCCGCGGGCGACGCAGGTGAGCGGATCGTCCGCGACGTGCACGTGCAGGCCGGTCTCCTCCGAGATGAGGCGATCGATGTCGCGCAGCAGCGCGCCGCCGCCGGTGAGCACGATGCCGCGCTCGGCCACGTCGGAGCACAGCTCCGGCGGGGTCTGCTCGAGCGCGCTGCGCACCGAGCTGACGATGCCCGACAGCGGCTCGTGCAGCGCCTCGAGGATCTCGTTCGAGTTGACCGTGAACATGCGCGGCACGCCCTCGGCGAGGTTGCGTCCCGAGACCTCGATCTCCTTGACCTCGGACTGCGGGAACGCGCAGCCGATCTCGACCTTGATCTTCTCGGCGGTGGCCTCGCCGATCAGGGTGCCGTGGTTGCGGCGCACGTAGTTGATGATCGCCTCGTCGAAGCGATCGCCGCCGATGCGAACCGACGCCGAGTAGACGATGCCGTTGAGCGAGATCACCGCGACCTCGGACGTGCCGCCGCCGATGTCGAGCACCATCGAGCCGCGCGCCTCGTGCACCGGGATGCCCGCGCCGATCGCGGCGGCCATCGGCTCCTCGATCAGGTAGACGTCGCGCGCGCCGGCGGATTCGGCCGATTCCTTGATCGCGCGGCGCTCGACCTGGGTCGAGCCGCACGGCACGCAGATGAGCACGCGCGGGCTCGGGCGGAACATGCGCGCACGGTGCACCTTGCGGATGAACTGCTTGAGCATCTCCTCGGTCATCGTGAAGTCGGCGATGACGCCATCCTTCATCGGCCGCTTGGTGATGATGTTGCCCGGCGTGCGACCGAGCATGAGCTTGGCGTCGCCGCCGACCGCGGCGATCGAGCGCGGCCCGCCCGGACCGCGGTCCTGGCGGATCGCGACGACCGACGGTTCGTTGAGGACGATGCCCTGCCCGCGCACGTAGATCAGCGTGTTGGCGGTGCCGAGATCGATCGAGAGATCGTTGGAGAAGAGTCCGCGGAGACCTTTGAACATGTGTGCGGCGCGAGCCTTGCTGGAAATTCGGGTGGGGCGATGCCGGGACGTCCTGTCCGGTTCGCCTGCGATGGTCGGGGCGCGGAGACCGCGGCTGGCCCGCCGTGCCGGCCTGGCCGGCGCGACCGCACTCCGTGTGCGTCGGAGGCGCCCCCGCGGGCGCTCCAAATGCGGGAAAAGCGCGCGATTTTAGTCGCGCGCCGATGCGCGGGCAAGGACATTCGAGTTAAAAAACCCTTGAGTGGAGCGCGTTTCCGGCGTCGGCCGGCGCCGATCACGCGGCGGCGCCGCGATCGCGCGTCGAACCGAGGATTCCCGTGCGGCGCGACGCCCGGTAAGCTTCTCGGGTTTGGGCGTCGCCTTCGCCCGCCGACCCCGTATTCCGGACGCCCTCGATGTCAGCACTGATCTGCGGTTCGCTCGCCTACGACACCATCATGGTGTTCCAGGACCAGTTCAAGAAACACATCCTGCCCGACCAGGTGCACATCCTGAACGTCTCGTTCCTCGTGCCGCGCATGCGGCGCGAGTTCGGCGGCTGCGCGGGCAACATCGCCTACAACCTCAAGCTCCTGGGCGACGACCCGATTCCGTTCGCCGCGGTCGGCCAGGACTTCGGCCCGTACCGCGAACACATGAAGCAATGCGGCATCCGGCTCGACCACGTCAGCGTGTTCGAGGACCTGTTCACGCCGCAATGCTTCATCACGACCGACCTCGACAACAACCAGATCACCGCGTTCCACCCGGGCGCGATGCTCAATTCGCACGAGCACCACGTGCGCGACGTCGAGGGCGTCAGCTTCGGCATCGTCGCGCCGGACAGCCGCGAGGGCATGCTGCAGCATTCGCGCGAGTTCGCCGAGTGCGGCGTGCCCTTCATCTTCGATCCGGGCCAGGCGATGCCGTTGTTCTCGGGCGAGGAGTTCCGCACGATGATCGAGCAGGCCGACTACGCGATCGTCAACGACTACGAATCCCAGCTGCTGCAGCAGCGCACCGGCTGGAGCGCGGCCGAGATCGCGCAGCGCGTGAAGGCATACATCGTCACGCAGGGCCCGAAGGGCTCGACGATCCACGCCGGCGGCAAGACCCACGCGATCCCCGCGGCGCAGGAACGCCGCGTCGTCGACCCGACCGGCTGCGGCGACGCCTACCGCGCCGGGCTCATGTTCGGCCTCATGCGCGACCTGGACTGGCCGACGACGGGCCGCATCGCTTCGCTGATGGGCACGCTCAAGATCGAGCACCCGGGCACGCAGAACCAGCGTTTCACCTATGCCGAGTTCGCCGACCAGTTCCGCCAGCAGTTCGGATACGCGCTCGGCTGATCGCCGCGACCACCCGCAGGAGTCCTTCCGATGAGCATCCCGTCCCTGTTCGCACGCCTCGCTGCCGGCCTCGTGCTCGGCGCGCTGATCCAGTCCTGCGCGGCCAAGGGGCCGTATGTCGAGCTCGGCGGCCAGCGGTTCTCGATCGAGGTCGCCGAAGACGACGCGTCGCGCGAGCACGGCCTCATGGATCGCACCGAGATGGCGGCCGACCACGGCATGCTGTTCGTGTTCCAGGACGACATCCCGCGCGCGTTCTGGATGAAGAACACGAAGATCCCGCTCGACATGCTGTTCTTCGACGCGGACCGGCGCCTCGTCAGCGTGCAGCACGACGTGCCGCCGTGCATCGCGGACCCGTGCCCGGCCTATTCGAGCGGCGCGCCGGCGCGCTACGTGCTCGAGCTCAACGCCGGCCAGGCGCGCCGGATCGGCGCGACCCCCGGGGACATCCTGCAGATCCATCGCTGACCGCCGCGGCGCCTCACGCGGGACCTTGCGCGCCGGCGTCGGGCAGGCCGGGCGCGCGTTCCGAATCCGGTGCCCCGAACGCCCAGACGCCGTCGCGCAGCACGAGGTGCGCGCGCAACGCGCCGGCGCAGGCGAGGCCGCAGCGATAGGGCACGAGCAAGGCCGCATCGTCGTCGATGCCGGCCTCCTCGATCGGGAAGAACACGCGCACGGGCAATCTCCTCTGGTCCGACCCGTGCCCAGTGCACCACGCGCGGGTGCCGCGCCGACGACGCGCGCATGACAACGCGCGGGCAGTCGCGGGCGCGGCGCGGGCAACGCGCCCGCAGCTGCCGCTCAGCGCGGCGTGGCGGGAGCGAGCGGGCCGATGCGGCGATCGAGCCAGGCCGCGATCCGCGCGCGCAGCGGCTCCGGGGCGCGGTCGAGGCTCTGTACGCACGCGAAAGCGACCGACGCCTCGCGATCCGCTTCGCGCAGCTTCGCCAGCAGTCGCCATTCGCGTTGCTCGCCGGGCTTGATCTGCACGACGCGCAGGCGATCACCGAGCACGGCACCGTCGCGCGCGATCTCGAGGTGCGCGGCGAGGCTTTCGGCGAGGAACTGCGCGGGCGATCGCAGGCGGTGTGCGATGTTGCCTTCGAGCAGCTCGGGGCGCGCCGCGAAGAACGCTTCGAGCGTCGAGCGGCGGTACGGATACGGAACGTGCGGCAGGCGGAAGTAGCGCCGCTCGAAGCCGGCGAGTCGCGCGCTGAATTCCTGCGCTTCGCGGTTGCCGGCGCGGTCGGCACGCGGGCGCCGCAGCAGCCGGCGGAGCGCGCCGGCGGCGCCGCGATCGGAGTGCGCGTGCCAGGCACCGCGCAGCACGACGCGGCCGTCGCGGAAGAACGCGTCCGGCCCGAGCGGCCGCAGGATCGAAAAGTCGTCGTTGAACACGACGTAGTGCTCGGCGAGGCCGCCGATGCGCCAGAGCATGCTGCAGATCGAGCGGCTGTTGAACGTGGGCAGCCAGCGCTCGTGGCCGGCGAAGATCTCGGCATGGTCGACGAGCCGCACGCGTCCCTCGAACGGCGTGCCCGCAAGGCGCGCGAGCAGCGCGGGGGTCTGGCGATCCGTGACGATGTGGATGCGGCGGAACCACGGCGCGAAACGCAGGATCGATGCGACGCACCACTCGAGTTCGCCCGCATCGTGGAAGCGCGTCGCCTGGGCCGCCGGCGGTCGAGCGCCGGCGTGCCCGGCGAGATACGCGTCGAGGCGCCGCCGGTGCGCCGGATCGCCGCCGTCGACCCAGGGGATGACCGCATCGATGATCATGCGAGCGATTCCGGTTGCACGTCCGCGACGCCTCGGGCGCGCGCGATCGCGCGCGGTCGCGAAGTGTGACGCATCCGGACGCCGCACGGCGAGCGCGTGCGCATGCGCGCGGCCTGCGTACGCTCGAAGTCTGAGCCCATTCCCGGCTAGCATGGCGGGCCGAACACGTCCGGATCGCCATGCCCCCCGATTCCCGCTCCGAACGGGCGTCCATGCCCCACTGGCCGGCCGCGCTCGGCGCCAGCGCGATGGCGATCGCCTGCACGCTGCTCGCGATCGCGCTCGACCATGGCATCCGCCTCGGCAGCGAGAACCACGCGGGCCTGTTGCCGGTGATGCGCCGGATCCTCGATCCGGGCTACCTGCCGGGCGATTTCGGCATCTCGATCCGCCTGCACCATCACCACACGTTCACCTGGGCCGCGGCGATGCTCGCGAGCGTGATCGGCGAGAACGGCGCGCTCGCCTCGCTGACCGTGATCGGCCTGCTCGCCATCTTCGCCGGCCTGTGGCGCGTCGGCGACGCGCTCGACCTCGCGCCGGCGCGGCGCGTGCTGCTCGGGGTCGCGATCGCGATCGGGCTCGCATGGCTCGATCGCGGCGTCGAGGCCAACCGCTTCCTCGGCAATGGCCCGATCATGCCGCCGACGTTCGCGCACGCGCTGATCCTGTTCGGCATCGACGCGCTGCTGCGCCGCCGCTGGAACCTCGCGTTCGCGCTCGCGGGCGCGGTCGCGCTCGTGCACCTGCAGATCGGCGCGGTCTGGCTCGTGACCCTCGCGGCCGTCGGCGTCGGCATGGGCATCGCGCGCGAACCGCGCCGGTGGCTGCCGGGCGCGTGCGCGGCCATCGTGATCGCGCTGCCCGCGCTTGCCGACGTCTGGGCGCTGCTGCACGAAGGCCTCGTCCGCGGCATCGCGCGCACCGAGGACGTCGCGTTCCGCATGCCGCAGCATTTCGAGTTCCGCGCCGATCGCGTCGCGGCGGTCGCGCTCTACCTCGGCGCGTTCGTGGTCCTGTGGCGCCGCTGGCGCGCGCGCGGGGATGCGCGCGCCGACCGCTTCCTGCCGCTGCTGTGGATCGCGGGCTGCCTGATGGCGTTGTCGGCGCTGCACTATCTGGATTACTACGTGCTGCACAGCGGCTGGATCGCGCGCCTGCAGCTGCTGCGCCTGAGCATGTTCGTGCCCGTGCTCGCCGCCTTCGCGCTGCTCGCGGCTCCCACGCCGCGACCGCGCGAACGCTGGCCGCTCGCGCTCGCCACGCTGTTCGCGTTCGGCGCGCTCGGCGCCGGCTGGGCGAAGCATGCGCCGCCTTCGCTGGCGGTCGAAGACGAGGCGCAGGCATCGACGGACTGGGCCGACGTGACGCGCTGGGTCCGCGCCAACGGACCGGCCGGTCGATACGTCACGCCGCCGGGACAGATCGGCTTCACCGCGTACAGCGACCGCTCGACCGTGGTCGAGTTCAAGGTCAACCCGGATGGCGGCGCGGGCCTCGACGAATGGCTGCACCGGCTCGACGCCGTGACCGCGGGCGCGCTGCCGCCGGCGTCGACGCGCCGCGACGTCGCCGCGGAACTCGACGCGGCCTATGCGAAGCTCACCGACGCCGACTTCCGCCGGCTCGTGCGCGACTACGGCGTGCGCACGGCCGTGGTGCCCGCAGCGAGCCCGCTGCAGGGCAAGGTCGTCTACCGCAATGCGGGGTATCGCGTCGTCGCGCTCGATCCCTGAAGCGCGCGCGGCGCGATGCGAGGAAGCGGCAGGCTATGGGACCCGCAGCAGTCGCACGGCCCGTGGACTCAGACTTCGACCATCTCGAAGTCGGACTTGGTCACGCCGCAATCGGGGCAGGTCCAGGTCTCGGGCACGTCTTCCCAGCGCGTGCCGGCCGCGATGCCGTCCGCGGGCCAGCCTTCGGCCTCGTTGTAGATGAATCCGCAGACGACGCACATGAAGGTGCGGTAGGGCGCGTCGACGGTGGCGGAAGCGGTATCGGACATTGCGGGGACGGCGATCGGCAATGAAAGGCCTTGTATTCTCGCAGCTTGCGCGCGCGCGCGGAAGCACGCCGGCGTCGTGGCGCGAACCGGAGAGGGTGGATCGCCGATGACCGAGACGACCAGCGGCCGCGTGCGCGGCCTGTACGCGATCAGCGACGGCCCGCGCGGCGACCTCGTCGACGCGTGCGCGGCCGCGCTCGCCGGCGGCGCCGGCGTGCTGCAGTACCGCGACAAGGGTACCGACGGCGCGCGGCGGCTGGCCGAGGCGCGTGCGTTGCAGGCGCTGTGCGCAGGCCGGGGCGTGCCGCTGATCGTCAACGACGACGTCGAACTCGCCGCGGCCGTTCACGCCGCGGGCGTCCACCTCGGTGAGCACGACGCGGCACCGGCCGATGCACGCGCGCGGCTCGGCCCGGACGCGATCATCGGCGTGTCGTGCTACGACTCGCTCGAGCGGGCGCGACACTACGCCGCAGCCGGCGCCGACTACCTCGCCTTCGGCGCGTTCTTCGCGTCGCCTACCAAGCCGCACGCGCGCGTAGCGACGCCACGCCTGCTG
>NZ_DATDMY010000149.1:0-45961 GCF_036518555.1 Dokdonella sp.
GCCCGGGCGCCGCCGCCCGCGCCGCCTCCGCGATGACCGCGGGGCCTTCGCCGCTCGTCGCGCGCGCACCCCCGATGGCTGCCTTGAGGTCCTCGAACTCGCGACGCAGGGCTGCGAGTTCGTCGGTGAACGCATCGCCGCCCCGCTGCGCGCGGACTTCACGCCGCAGCGCCTGCAGGCGCTCGCCGATGTTGTTGAGCTCGCTGCGCGTCGGCATGCCGAGGTCGGCGCTGAGACGTTCGATCTCCTGGTGGATCTGCGAACGCAGGCGCATCTGCGCGTTGGTCAGCGCACCATAGACGTCGCGGAACTCCTTCGACAACGCGATCTCGGCGTACCCTTCCTCGGCGGCATCGACCCACAGGTCGTACAGCGCACGCAGCGACTCGATCTGCCGGCCGGGCTGCTCGCGCTCGATCAGCTTGCCTTCGAACAATTCGAAGCCGCGCCGCGCGGCCTCGAGCATCTTCGTGTTGTAGCGCGCGAGCTGCTCCTGGTAATCGACCCAGGCCACCGCGCTCTTCTGCTGGTGTTCCTGGTGCTCGCGCAGGTAGCCGAACGCGGGCAGCTGCAGCCACGACTTCAATTCCTCGGCGGGATTCGCGCCGCCCGGCAACGTTCCGAACAGCTTGCCGAGTGCTGCTTGCGCGTTGCCCGCCGTGGCGTGTTCCTTCCACAGGCGCGCGAGGGGATGCTCGAACGACGCCGGGCCGCCGGGCATCGTGAACGCCTGGCGCAACGCGTCGCCCCAGGACGGCACGCCATCCGTCGCGTTCGTGCCCGCGGCGGCAATCAGCGATTGCATGAAAGAGACGTAATTCTTCGCGCCCTCGACGAGACGCTCGATCGTCTCCGCCTGCGCGCCCTTGCCGGGCCCGGCGCCGAATGCGCGCGACCACTGCTCGAATCCGTCGACGCGTCCATGGCCCGCCTGGTTCATGGCATCACGCGCGACCTCGGTCCAGGCGTTGACGGACTGCTGCGACAGTGCCTGCCACTGCTTCATCCAATCGGGGATCGACGATTCGCCCACGGCGCGGCCTCGCAAAGTCTGGGGCCGACATGATACCGCGAGCGTCGCTGCGAATTGACGGCGCCGTGCGCCTCAGGCGCGCGTGTAGACGAACACGAACGCGGGCGGCAGGTTGATCGGGGCGATGCCGCCGCGACGCACCGACAGGCCGAGTTCCTCGAGCAGGTCGCGCGGAATCGGACTCGCCGGCCCGTACGTGAACTGGATCAGGGGTCGGCCCGGGCCGAGCACCGAGAACACGGCGGAAAGAATGCCTTTCTGCACCTCGCGCGGCATCGCGAGGAAACCGAGGCCGCTGATCGCCGCGTCCGCGGCCTCGAACCCGTTGCGCGCCGCGATCGCGGCGAGGTCGCAGGCATTGCCGTGCACGATCCGTGCGTCCGGAAACTGCGCCTGCAACAGCCCGTGCAGTTCTTCGTTGAGCTCGACCACGAGCAGGTCGCGCGCTCGAATGCCGTGCGCGAGCAGCGCACGCGTGAACACGCCCGTGCCCGCGCCGAGTTCGACCACACGCTGCGCACCCACCGGCAGCTGGGCGATCATCGCCTGCGTCAACTGGCGCCCCGACGGCGACAGCGCGGCCATCGCGCGCGGATTGCGCAGCCACTGGCGGAAGAACGTCCATGCGCCCGGAACCTGCCGTTGCGCCGGCATTCCGGTTCGTCTGCTCTGCTCGCTCATGCACGCGTCGTCGGCCATACGTCCGCGCATCATACCTGCGAACCGCCCGAACGAGCCGCCCCGCGTAGCCGACGGCCGCCCTGGACGCGCGCATCGAGCCGGGTCACGTCGTGCTCGGCGAGCCACACGCAGCCGTCACGGCTGCCTCCGCGCAAGCCGCCTTCCGCGCACAAAATAGAAACCCCGCGACGATCAGGGGAAATCGTCGCGGGGCGGAGACACCGGCGGCAGGAAGGGGGAGGGGTGGCCGCCGGCGCTGACTGGTGATCGAGACCTAAGCGTCAATGACGATAGTAGCCGTCCCGGTCGTAGTAGGACGCCCGGTGTCCATAGTCGTCGCGATCGCGGTGACGATGGCCTCCGTCGTGATCACGGCGTCCATGGCCGCCGTAGTAACGGTGCGACGGCCGGTCGTAGTAGCGCACGCTGTAATAACCCGGGTAGTACGACGGCTCGTAGTACGAGGGCGAGTAGTAGTCGGCAGCGTAATAGCTCGGCCCGTAGTACACGGGCGCGTAGTACGAGCCGTAGTAGCCACCGCCGTAGTAGCCGCCGGCGTAGGAGTAGTTTCCGCCCCAGCCGCGCCCGCAATGATGGCAGTCGGAGTAGCCGATGCTGAGTCCCGGCAGGCCGATGCCGATGCCGACGTTCCAGTGGCTGCGCGCAATCGCGGCGGGCGCGAGCGCCATGCCGGCGACGACCAGCACACCCAGGGCGAACGAGCGAACGGACTTGCGCATGACCACACCCTCCTCAGGTACGACTCGCATGCTGCGAGCACACCCCTGAATCGGTCCTGAAATTACTCCACGCCTCGTTAAGAATTCGCTTGCCGCGCGGCAGGCTGTCGCAGTTCGTAACAAACGTGGATGCGGGGGTTGCGCGCGAAGTCGAACGGGATCGTCGAAGGGGTGATGTCGCGCACGACGAATCGTTCCGCGACGGTCGGGTCGAGCGAGAATCGACGCAGGTTGTTCGAGAACACGATGAGACCGTCCGGGGCTAGGCGGTCACCGACGAGGCGCAGCAGTTCGGCATGATCGCGCTGCACGTCGAAATCCTCGGCGCGCTTGGAGTTCGAGAAAGTCGGCGGGTCGACGAAGACGAGATCGTAGCGACCGCGATCGTGGCGCAGCCATGCGAGCACGTCGGCCTGCACCAGCCGATGGCGCGGCCCCTCGTGGCCGTTGAGCGTGAAGTTGCGTGCCGCCCACTCGAGGTAGGTCGCCGAGAGGTCGACGCTCGTCGTCGACGCCGCACCGCCGGCCGCCGCGTACACGCTCGCCGTCGCCGTGTAGCAGAACAGATTGAGGACGTGGCGCCCGCGCGCGAGGTCGCGCAGGCGCGTGCGCACGGGCCGGTGATCGAGGAACAGGCCCGTGTCGAGGTAGTCGAACAGGTTCACGCGAAACCCGAGCCCGCCCTCCTCGACGACGAGGAACTCGCCGCGCTCATCGAAGCGCCCGTACTTGGAACCGCCCTTTCCCTTGTAGCGCGTCTTCAGCGCGATGCGTTCGCGCGGAACCTCGAGCGCGTGTCCGGCGGCATGCACGAGTTCGCGCAGGCGATCGCGCGCGACGTGCTCGGGAATGTCGCGCGGCGGCGCGTACTCCTGCACGTGCAGCCACGTCTGCGGGAACGCTTCGCCGCGCTCGCGCGCGTCGTCGGCACCGACCGCGCGATAGACGTCGATCGCCGCCGCATACTCGGGAATGTCCGCGTCGTACGCGCGCCAGCACGAGATACCCTCGCGCTCCAGGCGCTTGCGCAGGTGGCGCAGGTTCTTGCCGATCCGGTTCGCGACCGCCTGCGCGCCTTCGGCCAGCGGGCGCTCGACACGCTCGCGGGGTGCCGCTTCGGCGAGATCGAACGTGAGCAGGCGGCACTCGAGGGCGCCGTTGTAGAGCACGTAGCGCTTTTCCGCGCGCAGGCCGAGCGCGTGACCGAGTTCGTCGTCGGCGACGATCACGGCGGCGCGCCAGCCGGTGAATGCCTCGCGCAACCGCGCGCCCAGCGCGCGATACAACGTGCCGAGTGCGGCTCGCTCGCCGAGGCGTTCCCCGTACGGCGGGTTCGAGATCACCAAGCCCGGGCGCTCGACGCCGGCCGGGCGACGCAGGTGTTCGGCCGATTGCCGCGCAAGATGGAGGAAGCCGGCGACGCCGGCCGCCTGCGCGTTGCGCTTGGCTTCCTGCAACACGCCCGCGTCGTGATCGTAGCCGTAATACATGGGCTGCAGCGCGCGCAGGCCCGCGGTCGCGCGCGCCTGCGCCTCGTCGAGCAGCGCCTGCCAGGACGTCGCGTCGTGGCCTCGCCAGCCGAGGAAACCCCAGTAGTCGCGCCGCAGCCCGGGCGCGACGTCGGCCGCCATCAAGGCGCCTTCGACGAGCAGCGTGCCTGCGCCGCACATCGGATCGACGAGCGCGCCTCCGCCGGCCGCGATCGCCGGCCAGCCTGCGCGCAGCAGCATGGCGCAGGCGAGGTTCTCCTTGAGCGGTGCCTCGCCCGTGCCCTGCCGCCAGCCGCGTCGATGCAACGGCAGGCCCGCGAGGTCGAGCGCGACGCTCGCGCGTCCCTTGTGTACGCGCACGTTGATGCGGATCGACGGTCGCTCGACGTCGACGTCGGGACGCGCGCCGCTACGTTCGCGGAACTGGTCCACGATCGCGTCCTTGGTGCGAAGCGCGATGAACTGCGTGTGGCGCAACGCGCCGCCGCCGCCGACTGCGTCGATCGCGAACGTGCCGCCCGGCGCGAGATGCCGCGACCAGTCGATCGCCTGCGCGCCCGCGTAGAGCGCGTCGGCATCCGGTGCGTCGAATTCCGCGAGCTGCAGCAGCACGCGGCTCGCCAGGCGCGACCACAGGCACGCGCGGTAGGCGAGCTCGAGCGGTCCGGAGAAGTGCACGCCCGCGAGCGCTTCGCGCGCGTCCTCGGCGCCGAGCGCGCGCAGTTCGTCGCGCAGCAGGTATTCGAGGCCCTTCGGGCAGGTCGCGAACAGCGTCGCCATCAGCCGAGGCCGGCGAGGAAGCGGCGGAACACGTCCGCGCACCAGTCGACGTGCGCGCCGAGGCGATGGTCGTCGCGCACGAGATGGAGCGTCGCGTCGCGCGCGCGCGCGAAATCGATCACCACATCGACGGGGCAGATCTCGTCGTGCCAGCCGTGCACGAGCTCGATCGGCACGTCGGCCGCATCGAACGCGTGGCGGTAACCGGGGATCGCGGTCGGCAGTGCGAGCAGGAACAGGCCGACGTTCGCGCGCCGCAGCGATGCGAGGCCCGAGGTGAATGCACCCATGCTCGATCCGGCAAGGACGACGCGCGCGCCGGGCGGCGCGTGCTCGAGCGCGCGCGCGACGCGCGCATCGATCGCGATCGGATCGCGACCCGCGGCGAGATCGCGATAGTCGGGCCGCACGCTTGCCCAGCCGAGTTCCGCGCAGACCGCGGCCAGCGCGCTCACTTTGGTCGCCTGCGGACCGCTTTCGAGGCCGTGCGAGAGGATGACGGTGCCTTTCATCTGAAAGATCGGGGTCGGACGACGCGACGGGGATTCGCGAAAGCATAGCGGTTCGCCTTGGAACGGCGAAGGATTCCTTCGCCAGCCACGGCGAAAGCCTGTAGCCTTCGCCTCGTCACGAATCATCCGTACCGGACCCGTTCTCCCGATGCCTGCCCTCGCGATCGAAGACTGGCCGCTGCCGTACGAGGAGCGCCTCGCGGCGCGTCCGTCGTCCGCGATCGACCTCGTCGTGATCCATTGCACGGAGCTGCCCGACATGGCGATGGCGCGCGAATTCGGTGAGCGCATCCATTACGCGGGCACCCGGACCGGCAACAGCGGCCACTACTACATCGACCTCGCGGGCAAGGTGTTCCGCTTCGTCGCCGACACGCGCGTGGCGAACCACACCTACGGCTACAACCCGCGCTCGATCGGCATCGAGCTCGTGAACATCGGCCGCTACCCCGACTGGGGCGACAGCCGACACCAGGCGTTCACGGTGCCGTATACGGCCGAACAGATCGCCTCGCTGCGCGCGCTGCTCGCACAGCTGCGCCACGACCATGCGAACCTGCGCTGGATCGCCGGCCACGAGGACCTCGACCGCCGCCTCGAACCGGCGAAGGACGATCCGGCGATCCTGCTGCGCCGACGCCAGGACCCCGGCCCGCTGTTTCCCTGGGACGAGGTCGTGCCGGCGAGCGGCCTGGAACGGTTGAGCGTCGCCCCGTAGGATCGTCCGCGCGCGCCGCGTGCCGTCGTTCGCGCGAGACGTGCACGCCGGCGACCGTTTCGCGGCGGTACGCGCGCCGCGCGTGCCGCCCCGCCACGCCCTGGCCTATACTTCGCCGCCCTGCCGTCTCCGCGCCACCTATGACGCCCGCCGTCGAAGAACTGCTGTCCCTGCTCCAGCTCGAGCGCCTCGAAGACAACCTGTTCCGCGGCGAGAGCCGCGACATCGG
The DNA here is from genome assembly GCF_036518555.1 of Dokdonella sp. Lineage (GTDB taxonomy): Bacteria > Pseudomonadota > Gammaproteobacteria > Xanthomonadales > Rhodanobacteraceae > Dokdonella_A. The sequence goes on from NZ_DATDMY010000149.1 coordinate 6,184, forward strand.
CACGCGCTACGTGTTCGGCGGCCAGGTGCTCGGCCAGGCGCTCTCGGCCGCGCAGCAGACCGTCGACGCCGACCGCAACGCGCATTCGCTGCACGCGTACTTCCTGCGCGCAGGCGACATCGAGCATCCGATCGTCTACAACGTGGAGCGCACGCGCGACGGTGGCAGCTTTTCCGTGCGTCGCGTGACCGCGATCCAGCACGGCCAGCCGATCTTCAATTTCTCGGCCTCGTTCCAGGCCGAGGAAAGCGGCGTCGAGCACCAGCTGCCGATGCCGGCAGTGCCCAAGCCCGACGACCTCGAGCCGGTCGAAGCGCTGCCGGCCGACGAGCTCGCCAAGCTGCCGCCCAAGCTGCAGCGCTGGTTCGGGCGCTCCGGGCCGTACGAGTTCCGCCACGTCTATCCGCGCGACGAGCTCAATCCGCCCAAGCGCCCGCCGTTCCAGCAGGTCTGGTTCCGCCTCACCGGGCGCGTGCCCGAGTCGAGCCCGCCGCTGCACCGCGCGCTGCTCGCGTACTCCTCGGACTTCCACCTGATCGGAACGACGATGTTCCCGCATGGGATCTCGTTCCTGCAGCGCAACGTGCAGGTCGCGAGCCTCGACCACGCGATGTGGTTCCACCGCCCGTTCCGCGCCGACGAATGGCTGCTCTATTCGTGCGACAGCCCGACCGCGCAGGGCGCACGCGGGCTCGCGCGCGGGATGATCTACAGCGAGGATGGCCGCCTCGTCGCGTCGACCGCGCAGGAAGGCCTCGTGCGCATCCGCAACGAAGGCTGACGCGCGCCGCCCCGCCGGGCGGACTGCTAGAATCGCCGCATGCGCCAGATCTACACCTCGCCGCGAATGGAGAACATCGAGCGCGTCGTCGCGCTGATGGCCGAGCACGGCATCAAGACGACGATTGCGAACCGGCGCGCCTACCAGGGCGCGGACTGGAAGCGCTTCAGTTACACCGCGAAGGCCGACCGCGACAGCTGGCCGCAGGTGTCGGTCGTGCGTTCGGAGGACCAGACCCTCGCACGCAAGGTCCTGCGCGACGCCGGACTGGAACCGGCGACGCGCTTCGCCGACGAGTTGGCCGCCGCGCGCGGCATCGGCAGTCCCGCCCAGCACAATCGCGCCTCGATGCGCATCAAGCTCGTCATCCTCGCGCTGATCGCCGGCGTCGCGGTGCTCATCGCGCTGAGCGTGCTGCGGCACTAGACGGCCGCGTGCCGTTCGCGCTCCCGCGCGGCGGCGAATGCCGGCTCGCCGCGGTGCGGTACGACGGCCCCTCGCCCGGGATCGCCGCGCACGCACCCGTACCCCCAGTCGAGGGAAGCCGGTCGCGCGGACCGCACGGATGCCCCTGGAGGCGCCGATCGACGCCCTCGCTCGCCGAGGTCGGCTGGCCATAACGCCGTCGGGCCGGCTCGCGTGGCAACAGGCAGGCCGCTTCGATCCGGCTAGAATGGCCATCATGCGCTCGGACGTCGTCCGCCTGTTCCAGACCCTGCCGCACCCGTGCGGCTATTACGCCTCGCGCACCGCGCAGAACATCGTCATCGACCCCAGCGCGCCGCAGCTGCCGCAGATCTACGACATCGCGGTGCAGCGCGGGTATCGGCGTGCGGGCGGCCACGTCTATCACCCGCAGTGCAACGGCTGCCGCGCCTGCGTCGCGTGCCGCGTGCCGGTCGAGCGCTTCCGGCCGGACCGGTCGCAGAGGCGTTGCCTCGCGCGCAACGCCGACCTCGGCGTACGCGTGACGCCGGCCAACTACACCGACGAATACTTCGCACTGTACCGCCGCTACCTGCGCGCGCGCCATCCCGACGGCGGCATGGACGACGCCCGCCCGGAGGATTTCGCTCGCTTCCTGTACACGGGCTGGAGCCCGACGCGCTTCATCGAAGTGCGCGAGCGCGACCGCCTCGTCGGCATCGCCGTCACCGACTTCTGCGCGGCGGGACTGTCGGCGGTGTACACGTTCTTCGATCCCGACAGCGACGCGCGCAGCCTTGGCACGTTCGCGATCCTCACCCAGTTGCGCATAGCGCGCGCGGAGGCTCTGCCGCACGTCTACCTCGGCTTCTGGATCGAGGGACACCCGAAGATGGACTACAAGTCGCGTTATCGTCCGCTCGAAGTGCTGCGCGAAGGCATCTGGACCGATCTTTGAGGCGCGCAGGCGCCGCGATCAGACGAACCCGATCTCATGCTCGCCGTGCATCGACATGACGAGCTTGACCATCGACGTCGGGACCATGATTTCGAGTTCGAGTCCCTCGCCCTTCGGCCCCTTGCCGACGAGCGTCATCTCGAACAGCGCGCCGGAGGCGTCGATCTCGCTGCAGACGATGTGCGCGCCGCCGGGCATGTCGCGCAGGTACGGCTTGATCGGATCGCCGAGGGCCTCGATCGCCTGCGGGTAGAGGAAGACGGCGTAGTTCTTGGGATCGGTCATGTGCGGGTCCGGATGACGGCGGCGCTGGCCGCCGTGCGGCGCGGCCTGCCTTGCGAGGCTGGAGGAAGGTTCGTGGTTTCAGGGTTCGACGCGCAGATGCGACGCCGCGCGCACGGCCTTGGCGACCGCGGCGTCGACGTCGACGTCCCGCGCGAGCGTGACGCCCATGCGACGCTGGCCGCGCACCTGCGGCTTGCCGAACAGGCGCAGCGTCGTGTCCGGCTCGGCGAGCGCTTCGGCGACGCCGTGGTAGCGCGGCCGGTCGCCGTCGCCGCTGCACAGCACCGCGCACGACGCCGATGGCCCGAGCTGGCGAATCGCGGGCACCGGAAGGCCGAGGATCGCGCGCGCATGCAGCGCGAACTCCGACAGGTCCTGCGAGACGAGGGTCACGAGGCCGGTGTCGTGCGGGCGCGGACTGACTTCTGAAAAGATCACCGCGTCGCCCTTGACGAAGAACTCGACGCCGAACACGCCGTAGCCACCGAGCGCACCGGTGATCGCGGCTGCCTGGCGCTGCGCCTCGGCGAGCGCCTTCGCGCTCATCGGCTGGGGCTGCCACGACTCGCGATAATCGCCGTGTTCCTGACGGTGGCCGATCGGCGCACAGAAACTCGTGCCGCCCGCATGGCGCACGGTGAGCTGGGTGATCTCGTAGTCGAAGTCGACGAACCCTTCGACGATGCAGCGCCCCTTGCCCGCACGACCGCCCGACTGCGCGTACTCCCAGGCGGCATCGACCTCGGCCTCGCTGCGCACCGTGCTCTGCCCCTTGCCCGAGCTGCTCATCACGGGCTTGATCACGAACGGCAGCCCGATTGCCGCGAGCGCATCGCGGTAGTCCGCGTGCGTATCGACGAAGCGGTAGCGCGAGGTCGGCAGGCCGAGTTCCTCGGCTGCGAGGCGGCGGATGCCTTCGCGATCCATCGTGAGCCACGCCGCACGCGCCGTCGGGATCACCCGCAGCCCTTCCTGCTCGAGTTCGACCAGGGTCGGCGTGTGGATCGCCTCGATCTCCGGCACCACGAGGTCGGGCCGCTCGAGGTCGATCACGCGGCGCAGCGCGGCGCCATCGAGCATGTCGATCACGTGCGAGCGGTGGGCGACCTGCATCGCGGGCGCGTTCGAGTAACGGTCGACCGCGATCACTTCGACGGCGAACCGCTGCAGTTCGATCGCAACCTCCTTGCCGAGTTCGCCCGAGCCGAGCAGGAGCACGCGGATGGCAGTGTCGGTGTGCGGAGTACCGAAGGGCTTCATGCGCGGATCCACGGCGGCGGGTCGCAGATTCTAGGCGATGGTACGCGCAAGTCCATCCCGGCGGCGGCGACCGGACGCGCGCTCGCAGCACCATCGGTCCGCGCAGCGCCGCGCGCCCCTGCGGGGCTCCCGGCCGATTGCGACGCGCGTGCTTCGGGCACACTAGGCGCTCGCTCCTGCCGGAATCGCCGATGCGCCGCACCCTGCCCCTGCTCGCCCTGCCGTTCATGATCCTGCCGATCGTCGCACTCGCGGCGCCGCCCGAGGACCAGTGGTTCACGGTGCTGCTCGACGGCCGCAAGATCGGCTCGTTCGAGGCGAAGCGCGAAGTGCGCGACCGCACCGTGCACACGACCCAGACGCTCGAAATCGAACTCGAGCGCGCGGGCGTGAAGGTCGCCCTCGGCAGCAGCGAGAGCGCGACCGAGACCATCGACGGCAAACCTGTCGCGTTCTCGAGCACGTCGCGCCTTTCCGGCAGCGAAACGCGCATCGAAGGCCGCGTGCGCGACGGCACGGTCGAGCTCGACACGACCACGGGCGGAGCGCCACAGCATCGACGGATGGACTGGCCCGCGCATGCGCTGCTGCCCGAAGGCCTGCGCCTGGCCGGCCTGCGCGCGGGACTCGTCGCGGGAACGCGTTACCACGCACTCGCGTTCCAGCCGTCGAGCCTCGACGCCGCCGAAATCACGAGCACGGTCGCGCCGCCCGAGCGGGTCGACCTGCCGGGTGGCGCACGCACGCTGCATCCGGTCGACCAGGTCCTCGCATTCCCGGGCGCGCCGATGAAGACGCGTGCGTGGGTCGATGCCGACCAGACCGTGCACAAGCTGACCCTGCCGATGATGGGCGTGGAACTCATCCTGCTCGCCTGCGATCGCGCCTGCGCGACCGCACCGAACCAGGGCAGCGACGTATTCTCGCGCACGCTGATGCCGTCGCCGCGCCCGCTGCGCATCGAAGAGCTCGCGGGCACGATGCGCTACACGCTCGCTTCGCCTCGCAACGAATCGGCGCTCGCCCTGCCGGACACCGACGAACAGAGCGTCGTCGCGCGCGGCACCGAGCGCATCGTCACGGTTCGTCGAGACGCGCAGGCGCGCAAGGGCGAGAAGCCGGCTGCCGAGGACTACAAGCCGAACGACTGGCTGCAGAGCGAAGCGCCCGAGATCGTCCAGCTCGCCAGGCAGGCGGCCGGCGACGCGACGACGCCGCTCGAACGCATGCGGCGCGTCGAGACATTCGTGCGCGGCTTCATCCGCAGCAAGACGCTCGACGTCGGCTACGCGTCCGCACTCGAAGTCGCGCGCAAACCCGAGGGCGACTGCACCGAACACGCACTCCTCGTCGCCGCGCTCGGCCGTGCGCTCGGCATCGCGACTCGCGTCGTCGACGGCCTCGCGTATGCGCCCGGCTTCGCCGGCAAGGACCAGGTCTTCGTGCCACACGCGTGGGCGCAGGCGTGGGTGGACGGCCGCTGGCGGAGTTTCGACGCGGCGTTGCCCGGATTCGATGCCGGCCACATCGCGCTCGGCATCGGCGACGGCGATCCCTGGCGCTTCTACGCGGGCCTCGACCTGCTCGGCCGGGTCGAACTGCGCGAGGCGCAGTCGGCCACGGCACAGCAGCGCTAGCCGCGCGCTCGCCCGCCGCCGCGCGGCGCGGCGACGGCGGACGTCGCGCGCATGCCCCCTGGCGTCGTCCCCGCGGCCCTGCGCAAGAGCCGGCGCAGCGCCGTCGCGTCCTGGTAGCCGACCGCGGCAGCGACACGATCGATGCTGAGCCGGCTGTTCTGCAGCAGGCTGCGCGCGCGATGCAACCGGATGCTGGAAACGAGCGCGATCGTGCCCATGCCCGTCGCGTGCCGCACGCGGCGCGCGAGCGTGCGCTCCGACACGCACAATTCGCGCGCGAGCTCGCTGACCGAAGGAACGTCCGGCAGCGCGGTCTCCACGCGACGGCTCAGTCGCGCGACGAGCGCGTCGCCGCTCGCGAGCATCGCCGGCACGACGAACTGGGCCTGCTCGCCGCGCTCGTGCAGCAGCAGCACACGCGACACGCCGTCGGCGATGCGCGCTCCGAAACGCGCGCGCAGCAGGTGCAGCACGAGGTCCGACTGCGCGAACGCGGCGCCCGCAGTGAGTACGGGACCATCGACGCAGAGGATGCGGCTCGCTTCCACGCGCACGTCCGAGGCGATCCGCGCGAGCTCGGGGGCGAGCCACCACGTCGTCGTCGCATGGCGCCCGGCGAGCACTCCGGCCGCGTGCAGCAGGAACACCGCCGAGCACGATGCCGCGACCTGCCCGCCCCCGGCGACGTGCGCGGCGATCGCACGGATCGCCCGGCGGCAGTCGTCCGCCTCGAGGCGCGCATGCAGTTCGCGCGCGTCGGCGACCCAGATACCCGGCACGAGCAACACGGTGCGCACCGGCGTGCGTCGGGCGGGCAACCGGACCGTTTCGGCGACGATGCCGCCCTGCAACGGCAGGCGCCCGCCTGCGATAGAGCAGAGACTCTACGTCGGTGCAGCATCGTCGTTGCGCGCGGCGAGCAACGCTGCCGCCGCGAGGATGTCGCGCGTCATCGACACGCCACTCGGGTTGGCGCCTTCGAGCAGCAGCAGTTCGAAATCCTTCATGTCCGAATCCGCCCGGAAGATGTCTTTTCAGACACTACCATGCGTCGCCGCGGCTCGCTCAAATGGACACTGCACGCAACGGAGTCCGCGATGAGCACAGCCGAACGCGAAGACGACCCGCTCGAGGATTTCGACGCGCGTTCGATCGACCTCGACGGCGTCGCGCGCCGCGTGTACGTCTCAGGCCAGGGGCCCGGCGTGATCGTGATGGCGGAAATGCCGGGCATCAGCCCCGACGTCGCGCGCTTCGCGCGCTGGATCCGCCAGGCGGGTTTCACCGTCTACATGCCGTCGCTGTTCGGTCGCGATGGCGCGCATCCGCTCGCCGGGGACGGCCTCGCCGTGCTGCGCCGGGCGTGCATCAGTGCCGAGTTCCACGCACTCGCAGGACGCGGATCGAGCCCGGTCACGCGCTGGCTGCGCGCGCTCGCACGCCTCGCCCACCGCGAATGCGGCGGCGCAGGCGTCGGCGCGGTCGGCATGTGCTTCACGGGCAACTTCGCGCTCGCGATGATGCTCGAACCGGCCGTGCTCGCGCCGGTCCTGGCGCAACCCTCGTTGCCGCTCGACGACCCGGCCGCGCTCGAAAGCGACGATGGCGAGCTGCGCGGGATCCGCGCGCGACTCGAACGCGACGGCCTCGACGTGCTCGCCTATCGCTTCGAGGGCGACCGCCATTGCCGCGCGGAGCGCTTCGCCGCGTACGCCGCCGCGCTCGGTCCGCGTTTCGTCGCGCACGTGCTGCCCGACGATGCCGCCCGCCCGGACCCACCGCCGTTCTTCGCCGACGTCGTCGGCTGCCCTCACAGCGTGTTCACCGCGCACCTCGTCGACGTCGACGGCTCGCCGACCCGGCGCGCCCTGGCCGAGGTGATCGCCTTCCTGCGCGAGCGGCTGTGGGCCCCTGCAGCGTTCGCCGCGGAAACAGTGATATGACCGTCGGCTTCGCCGGACTCGGCACCATGGGCCTGCCGATGGCGATGAACCTGCTGCGCGCGGGCCACGCGCTGCGCGTCTGGAACCGCACGGCCGAGCGTTGCGCGCCGCTGCTCGAACTCGGTGCGCGACACGCGGTCTCGATCGACGCGCTGTGCCGCGACGCCGACGTGGTCATGCTCATGCTGTTCGACGAATCCGCGCTCGACGCCGTGCTCGGCCGTCGCTCGCATGCATTCGGCGCACGCGTCGCCGGGCGCACGTTCGTCCACCTGGGCACCACGTCACCGGCGTATTCGGCGGCGCTCGCGCGCGATCTCGACGCGTGCGGGGCGCGCTACGTCGAGGCGCCCGTGTCCGGCTCGCGCGTGCAGGCCGAGCGAGGCGAATTGGTCGGGATGGTTTCCGGCGGCGACGCCGCGGTCGACGCGGTGCTGCCGCTGCTCGCGCCGCTGTGCCGGCGCACGTTCCGCTGCGGCGCGGTGCCCGGTGCGCTGCGCATGAAGCTCGCGGTCAACCACTATCTCATCGCGATGGTCGCCGCGCTCGCCGAAACCGTGCATGCGGCGCGCGCCGCTGGCGTCGACGCGGCGCTGCTGCGCGACGTGCTCGATGCCGGCCCGATGGCGAGCGAGGTTTCGCGCATCAAGCTCGGCAAGCTCGTGGCTGCGGATTTCACGCCGCAGGCGGCCGTGCGCGACGTCGCGACGATCGCGGACCTCGTCACCGCGCAGGCCGAGACCGCCGGCGTGGACGCGCCGCTGATCCGCGCATGCGCTTCGTTGTATCGACGCACGGCCGCCGAGGGCTTCGGCGATCTCGACATGGCAGGCGTGGTCCACGCGTTCGGTGCGCGCGGGCCAGACCGGAAGGAACCATGACCGCCGAGGACGACGAACGCGCCGCCCGCGCAGTCGTCGCGCTCGACGTGCCGCCGCGCGAAATTCAGCGCGTAGCCCGAGCCGTTCGCGGCACGCGTTAGGGGACGCGACAAGCGCGCGCTCGGCGAACACGTCCGCCTGCGCGACTTCGGGGTGAACCTCACCACGCTCGCGCCGGGTGCGGTGCCTTGCGCCACGCACATGCGCTGCAGGACGAAATCGCCTACGTTCTCGCAGGGCATCCGACCTTGCGCTGGAACGCGGGTGAGCTGCCCTGCCCGGGCATGTGCGCGGGCGTTCGCGCGGGCGACGGCAATACGCATTGCATCGTCGACCTGACCGATGAACGCGCGGCCCACCGCGAGGTCGGCCATCGCGGCAGCGGCGATATCTCGTCCGGCCCCGACGACGACCTCGTGGCCGTCGAGCACGCCGACGCCTGGCGCTTTCGCCGCAAGGACGGCACGCCGTGGTGATCGTCAGCTGCCGTCGAAGCCGTTGCGGAAGATCACGTCGGTGTCGACCTGGATCGTCCAGCTGCGTTGATGGTCGAGCAGGCCACCGGCCATGGCGGCGGATACGAAGCCCGTGAGGTCCTTCACGCGCACCTCCAGCGTGTGCGACGACGGGGACGCGCCGGCCTGGCTGAACACGTAGGTCGACGACGTCGCGCCGCCGATCGGATCGCCGTCGAGGTACCACTGCACGTCGAGCGCGCCGATCGTCGGCTGCAGCAACGACACCGCGAAAGGCTGGTGGGTGCCGGGCGCGTACTGCACCGGTACCGTGGTGGCGGGCGACTCGCTGCCGGGTTCGATGAGGTCGATACCCGTGGAAGGATCACCCCAACCGCCGCGATAGAGCGTGCGCACGTACTCCTGGCGGCACACCGGGCAGAACGGCACGCCGAGGAACTGCATGAGGCATTGCGTGTCGACCGGTCGGTACATGCCCGTCGAGAGGTAGCGCGCGCCCTCGAACAGGCCGACGCCAGGGGTGCCAGGCGGCGTCGGAATCGGGTTCCCGGGCGTGAACCAGCTGTTCCACTTCACCTGCGCCGCCGCGCTCTGGTTGGTCACGTTGGCTTCGCAGGGCGCCCCGCCGGAGATGTCGCTGCACGGCGGAAAGCCTGGATACGGCGAACTGTACTCGTCGGCGAGGCCCGTGAAGCTGTGGCCGTACTCGTGCAGCACGATCTGCGGCGCCTGCGCGTGCGTCGAGGTGACCGAGATGCCGCCGCCGGAACCGCCGTAGGTGTCGTCGTTGACGACGACGACGATCTTGTCCCAATCCGGATATGCGGCCGCGGCCGCGAGCACGGCGCCGTCGTCGACGACGAGCAGGCGCTGGATCTGGAACGCGCAGAACGTCGCGTCGAAGGCGGTATCGACGGATTGGCCCGCGTGCGGGTCGCCGATCGCATCCGGATCCGAGCAGCAGGTCGCCTGCGTGCAGCCCGCCTGGTACGGCGGATGGTCCGCGCCGGACTGGCCGGAGGCGAAGAACGCCGTCGTCCAGTTCACGAAGCTCTCGTATTCCTTGTACGGCGCGAGGCCGAAGAAGGCGTCGTGCAGGATCGTCGCGTCCGCATCGAACAACGAATGCTGGGCGCTCGTGTAGCCGTCGCCGACGACGAGGATGTCGACGCGGTTGGCAGGGTTGCCGCCACCCTGCACGGGGTCGATCCGCGCCCGCGGCACGCGTGCAGCAAGGCGCAACTCGCGCGCATGCGCCGCGAGCACGCCGAGCTCGAAGCGCTGCGGCGCTCCCGCTCCGGCGAACTCGACTGCGTCGGCCGCATCGACGGGAATGCGCAGCACGAAGCTGCGCGCGCCCGCGTGCGGACGCGCCGAAACGATCGTGCCGTCGCCGCGCAGGGGATCGCGTGCGAACTCGCCGCGCAGTTCGGGGATGGCGACGCTGCGCTCGCCGAGGTCGATGCCGCCCTTCCAGGCGCGCCACGCGACGCGCTCGCCACGCGCCGCGTCGAATGCGGGCGCGCGCGCGTCGTCGCGTGCGTCGGCGAGATCGACCGTCGTGTAATAGACCGGCTCGATCGTGCCGGTGGTGTCGCGCGTGAACACGACGTAGTGCGCGGGCACGGCGTGCGCGACGCCGCTGGCGAGCCCGATCAGCAGACCGATGCGACCGACGGTGCGTTCCATGGCGCCTCCCCTCCCCGAAAAGCACGCGTCAGCCTAGCACAGCGACGGCGCGGCTCCCGCACCGCCCTTGCATATTGATATCGCTTTGATATCATACATGCGAGCATGAGGGAGGTTCGGCCATGAATGAACGCAGTGCTTTCTCGCTCGCCGGCATTCCGGTCGTATTGGTGCTCGTCGTCGCGATACCGGCGACGATCGCCGCCGCCGTCTTCGGCGTCGATGCGAACCCGTCCGCGCCCCTGTCGACGATCGTGCCCGCGGCACTCGTCATGGCCGTGCTGCTGTTCGCGACCGCGGGCTTCTTCCAGGTGCAGCCAAACCAAGGCCAGGTGCTGCAACTGTTCGGCCGCTACGCCGGAACCGTGCGCGACGAGGGGCTGCGCTGGACCAATCCGTTCTATTCGAAGCGTGCGGTGAGCCTGCGCGTGCGCAACTTCGAATCGGGCCGGCTCAAGGTCAACGACGCCGACGGCAACCCGATCGAGATCGCCGCGGTCGTCGTCTGGCAGGTCGTCGATACCGCCGAGGCCGTCTTCTGCGTCGACGACTACGAGAACTTCGTGCAGATCCAGAGCGAGTCGGCGCTGCGCCAGATGGCGCAGAGCTATCCGTACGACGCGCACGAGGGCGACGCGCCTTCGTTGCGCAGCCACGGCGACGAAGTCAACGCGCACCTGCGCCGCGAGATCCACCAGCGCCTCGGCAAGGCCGGCGTCGACGTCGTCGAGGCGCGCATCAGCCACCTCGCCTACGCGCAGGAAATCGCGCAGGCGATGCTGCAGCGCCAGCAGGCGGGCGCGATCGTCGCCGCGCGCGGGCGCATCGTCGAGGGTGCGGTCAGCATGGTCGAGATGGCGTTGGCCGAACTCGGCAAGCGCGGCGTCGTCGATCTCGACAACGAACGGCGCGCGGCGATGGTCAGCAACCTGCTCGTCGTGCTGTGCGGCGAGCGCGGCACGCAGCCGGTCGTCAACACCGGAACGCTCTACACCGGCTGACGATGCGCTCCGTCGTCGCCCGCAGCACCGCGTGTTGCGCCTCGTGCCTCGGTACGCCGTGCACGCGCGGAGGCAGCGCATGAACGGGAAGAAGGCGTATGCGCTGCGCATCGCCTCGCCCGTGCTCGACGCGATGCAGCGCTGGGCCAACGACGACCTCCGTTCGCTCAACGCGCAGATCGAGTACGTGCTGCGCGAGGCCCTGCGCGAGGCCGGGCGACTCAAGCCCGCGCCGAAACCACGCGCGATCGCGGACGACGCGTGAGGTGACGCCAGCGCCGGGCGTGATGCGCGCGGATTCGCGCGCGCCTCGCATGCGATGCGCGCGTGCGGTGCGCCGCATGGCGCCGTTGCGCCGCCCGCGCCCGGCTCAGCCGCGAGTCAGGCCTCCGTGGTAGCGTGCGCCATCCCGCCGGAGACCCGTTCCATGACCAAACGTTCGCTCGCGCTCGCGTTCGTGTTGCTCGCCTCCGCGTCCGTGCAGGCGGCACCGCAAAAAAAGAAGCACGCGGCAGCTCCCCCGCACGACCCGACGGCGCAGGGCGCGGCGCCGCAGGAGATCGATGTCGACGCGATGGCGCGCGCGAAGGACGGCAAGCCGACCGAGCCGTTGTCCGCGCCGACCGACGCGGCCGCGCCGGACTCCGCTGTAGCTGCCGACGATGCGGCGGCGGCGGCGGCGCCGGTCGAAGGATCGACGACCAACCCCGCATCGGCTGCGCCGGCCGCCGAAGACACGACGCCCGCCCCGACCTCCGCCGGCGCCGACGCCGAACACGGCCACTCCGCGGCGGCCGCCGAGGCCCCGACGACGACCGAGGCCGCGCTACCGCCGCAGGGCGGGTCCCAGACGGAACGGCCCTCGCCACTTGCACCCCCTCCGCCGCCGACGGCGGCCGAGAAGAGCCTCGCCGCCGGCTGCGAGGCGCGTGCGACCGCTTTGCTCGACGCGGCGCAGAAGGGCGATTTCGCCAATGCGACGCGCGACTTCGACGCGACCATGCGTGGCGCGATGCCGCCCGCGAAGCTCAGGCAGGCGTGGGAATCGCTGGCGCAGTTCGGCCGGCTGCAGGCGCGCGGACAATCGCATCCGATGACGAGCGACGGTTACGTCGCGATCACGATTCCGCTGATTTTCGACAAGGCGAACCTGTACGCGCAGGTCGCCTGCGGTAGCGACGGCCGCATCGCCGGCTTCTACGTGAAACCCCTCTGAGCGAAGGCCCGTGAGCGACCCCGTCGATCCGGCACCGGCGCGCTGCCACGGCGAACGGCGACGCGCGCTCATCGCCGAAACCCACGCGCTCGGCGTACCGCGCGACTACGGCCGGCAGCGCCGCCTCGCACCGGTGCGCGAACCGCGCGAACTCATGTGCATCGGCGAAGACATCCACGGCCGCCGGCAATGGCTCGCGCCGCGCGCGGCGCGCGCGTACGCGCGCATGACGGCCGCGGCCGCGGCCGACGCGATCGAACTGCAACTGGTATCCGCTTACCGCTCGGCCGAGTACCAGTTCGGCATCCTCGAGCGCAAGCTCGCGCGCGGACAGGCGATCGAGGCGATCCTGCGCGTGAGCGCGGCGCCCGGCTACAGCGAGCACCACAGCGGGCGCGCCGTCGACCTGACCACGCCGGGGTTCGCCGCGCTCGAAGAGGCGTTCGAACATTCATCGGCCTTCGCATGGCTCGTCGCCAACGCGCAGCGCTTCGGCTTCCGGCTGTCCTATCCGCGCGACAACCCGCACGGCATCGCGTACGAGCCGTGGCACTGGTGCTGGCATCGCGCGTAGCGGCTCAGCCGCTGCGTGCGTGCACGGCGAGCGCGAGCCAGCCGACGATGAAGGCGACGCCGCCGAGCGGCGTGATCGCGCCGAGCCAGCGTGGCGCGCCGAGCGCGAGCGCGTAGAGGCTCGGGCAGAACACCACGATGCCGAAGGCGAACGCGGTCGCGGCGACGCGCAGGCTGCGCGCCTCATGGTCGCGCGCGAACGTGCCGCACGCGAGCAGCGCGAGCGCGTGCCAGGATTGGTATTCGACCGCGGTGTGCCAGGTCGCGAGCGCGGCGGCATCGAGCACGCCGCGCAACGCGTGCGCACCGAACGCGCCGAGCGCGACTGCGACGGCGCCCGTGATCGCGCCGGCGCCGGTCGACAGGCGTGCGAGACGGTTCATCATCGCCGCGAGCGGCTCCGGCGATCGCCGGAGCCGTCCACTCAGTGCGCCGGTCCGGCTTTCGCCGGCTTCGCGGACGGCTTCGCCACGGGCGCGGCCTTCTTGTCCTCGAGCGGCTTGAGCAGATCGGACATCGACTTGTTGATGTTCGCGTACTTGTACGCGGGCACCACGTAGGTCCAGCCCGAGAAGCGCGCGTTGAGGTCGGCGACATCCTTGTTCAGCGCGGCGAGGCGCGTCTCGCGGTCCTTCGCGGGATCCTCGACCGACGCGGGCTTCGCGGGCGGCACGGCTGCATCGGTCTTGCCGTCCTTCTTCGCCGCCTCCGCGGCCGCGGCCGCCGCGTCGTACTCGGCCTTCGCCTTCGCCTGTGCCGCGGCGATCCCCTTGTCCGCCTGCGCCGTGTCGAGCGAAGCGACGAATTGCGCGTAGTCCTTGCCGTCCTTCTCCCATGCGGTCACGTCGACGACCACGCCGTCGAACGTCGCATAACGCGCCTTCAGCGCCTGCTCCGGCGGAGTCGCGTCCTTCGCCGGGAGCACGTCGTCGAAGCGCAACCCTGCGAGCGCGGAAGCGAGCCCGTTGATCGTGAACTCCGCCCCCGCCTCGCGCCCCTTCGGTACGCCGGCGAGCACGAAGTTCGCATCGCCCTCGGCGTTCTTGGCGATCGAGACCGTGCTGCCGTCCGGATGCGTGATCGCGACCGACGCGATGCGCGTCGCCGCGATGTCCGCGAGGTCCTTGCGCAGCCAGTCCGCGGCGTTCCTGTCGACGGTGAGCGATGCCGACACGAGCCAGCTTTCGGGCTCGCCCGCGACGCGCACGTAGGTGCCGCCGCGCGGGTCGCTGCTGCCGACGACGAGCACGAGCGGCTTGGCGAGGCCATCGAGCTCGACCTGCAGGCCCTTCGCGTCCTTCGTGGAGACGTCCTCGACGCCGAGCAGCGCGTACTTGTCCTTGTTCGACGTCTTCTGCTCGACGCGCCGGGCGTCGGCGAGCTTGAGCAGGAACGCGCGCAACTTGCCGGTGTCGGCGGCATAGCCGCCCTTCTCTGCCAGCGTCCAGCCGTTCGCGCCGCGCTCGAGCGTCGCGACCACCGTGCTGGCGGCGCCGGTGACGACGACCTTGGCGACGTCGTTGACGTGGTCGCGCAGCTCCGGCACGAGATAGGCCGATGCCTCGGCCTGCCCGCTCTGCGGACGGTTCGAATGGTTCAGCGCGACCGCGGCCGCGATCGCGACGAGGGCGACCACGCCCAGGCCGATCAGGGTCTTCTGGTTCATGCGCGGGCTCCCTGTGCGGCGCGACGGCGCTGCAGGCGCCACCACGCGAATGCGAGCGCGGCGAGCGTGACGAGCAGCGGCATCAGCACGATGTTGACGATCTTGAGGCGAGTGCCGAGCGACTCGATCTCGGCGTCGAGCTGGCGCCGCACCTGGCGAAGCTCCTTGCGGATCTCGAGCTTGCGGTCGAGGAACTTCTCCAGCTCGGCCTTCTGCTCGGCCGAAAGGATCTGCGCCTGGTCCTGGCTCTTGGCGCTCTGCAGTTCGGTGAGCTTGCGCTCGGTCTCAGACAGCTCGCGCTGCAGGTCCTGCTCCTTCGCACGGAAGCGCTCGTCGGCATTGCGCTTGATCGCCTCGACCGTGGTGAACGGACGCTGCGACGTCGCGCGGCCGCGGATTGAGATGAGATCGCTCGAACCGGCCATGTTGTCGAGCGCGTTGACCGCGAAGTCGCCGTTGTTGGCAAACGGATTAATGATCTGCTGGCCGAGGAATGGGCGCACCTGCACCCACATGCGGTCACTCAGGAGATCGGTATCGGCGACGAGCACGATCTGTCCGTTCGCATCCTTGGACTCCTTCAGCGAGCCCGCATCGGTGCGCTCCGGGAATGCGCTCTTGAACTTGCCGGACAGGCGCGCCGCGATCACGAACGGCGATCCGGCCGGCGTGTAGCCCTGCAGCAGCGAGGACGGGTCGGCGAGCATGCGCAGCCGGTCCGCCGGCACGCTCGTCGCGTCCGAAGTCGTCTGCAGCAAGGGCACGAGCTTCTCGTCCTTGGCGTCCTTGGCGAGGTCGAACGAGCCCGCGGTCGACACGTTGATGCTGTCGAGGTTCGCGGTCAGGACGTCGTCGTGGTTGAGGTCGGCCTGGGTCAGGCCGAGGATGCCCGGATGGCGTACCGGCGCCGTGCCCTCGCCCAGGCTGATCGGCAGGCCCCGCGCGCGGTCGAGCACGACCTTGTGCGGGTCGTACTCGACGCCCCAGGCCTTGAACAGCTTCGGCAGGTCGGACGACTTGTCGGCCATCATCCCCGCCATCGGGTTGGACGGATCGGCACCGCTGTCGTCGAGCTCGGCGCTCGGATCGACGAACACCAGCAGGTGGCCGCCGCGCAGCACGAACTGGTCGATCGCGTACTGCGCGTCGTCGGACAGGTGCTTGGGCTGCACGACGATGAGCACGTCCATGTCCTTGTCGACCGCCTTGAGGCTCGCCGCATCCACCGGCTTGACGTCGAACAGCTGCGTCCACTGCTGGTAGATCGCCCACGGCTGGCGCATCTGCTGCGTCTGCGGATCGAAGCCCGCCGCGAGCGGCAAACCCGACAGCAGGCCGACCACCGGCTTCTTCGGCGTTTCGAGGTCGTGGATGAGCTTGGCGATGTCGTACTCGAGGAACGCTTCCTTGTCCGGCTGCAGGAACGGGATCGACGCGTGGCCGTTGGTGGAATTGGTGCCCGCGATGCCGAGGAACACCTTGTCACCCGACGCCGACACGGGCACGGCCTGCAGGCCGAGGCTCGCCGCGCGGTCCTCGTCCTCCGAGAACGGCAACGGATCGATCACCTGCAGGCGCAGCTTGCCGCCCGAGCGCGCGGCCATCTCCTGCAGCATCTCGCGTACGGTCGAGAAGTAGCTGCGCAACTGCGGGATGCCTTCGCTCGCCTTGTCGGAGAAGAACAGATAGAGGTCGATCGGTTCGTCGATCGACTTCAGGATGTTCCTGGTGCCGTCGGACAGCGTGTAGAGGTGGTTCTGCGTGAGGTCGGCGCGCGCGCCGCGGAACACGACGTTGACCAGCAGCATCACCGCGACGAACAGCGCGGCGAGCACGGCCAGTGCGGTACCCGAAAGGGCCTTGCGATTGAGTTGCATCGTCGGACTCCTCCTCAGGCCGCTTTCTTCATGTCGATGACGACCGCGGTCGCGTACAGCCAGACGCCGATCATCAGGACGAAATAGATGAGATCGCGCAGGTCGATGACGCCCTTGCTGATCGACGCGAAGTGGGTCAGGAAACTGAGCCCGGCGATCGCGTCGGCGACGCCCTGTCCGGCGATCGCGCGGATCGCATCCAGCACGAGCGGGTAGCCCGCGAGCAGCAGCAGGAAGCAGATCACGACGGTCAGGATGAAGGCGACGACCTGGTTGCGCGTCGACGCCGACAGACACGAACCGATCGCGAGGAACGCGCCGGCCATCAGCAGCGAACCGAGGTAGCTCGCGAAGATGACGCCGTTGTCGGGACTGCCGAGGTAGTTCACGGTGAGCCAGATCGGGAACGTGAGAGCGAGCGCGATCGCGATGAACGCCCACGCGGCGAGGAACTTGCCGAACACCGCCTGCCACATCGTGATCGGCAGGGTCAGCAGCAGTTCGATCGTGCCGGTCTTGCGCTCCTCGGCCCACAGGCGCATCGACACCGCGGGCACGAGGAACAGGTACAGCCATGGATGGAACGTGAAGAACGCCTGCAGGTCGGCCTGGCCGCGTTCGTAGAAGTTGCCGAGGTAGAACGTGAATGCGCCCGACAGCAGCAGGAAGATCACGATGAACACGTAGGCGACCGGGGTCGAGAAGTAGCTGCGCAGTTCGCGCCGGAAGATCGTCGTCGTGCCGCTCATGTGCGTGCCTCCCTGCCCGCCGCGCCCTGGGTGATCGTGCGGAACACCTCGTCGAGGCGCCCAGCCTCGAGCGCGAGTTCTCGCACGGCGACGTTCTGCGCCTTGAGCGCATCTCCGACCGCTACGAAGATCGAGCGGCCGGGCTTCGGGAACGCCGTGATGCGGTTGTCCTGCGGGTCGACCTCGATCGCGGCGACGTCGGCGACGCGCGCGAGCGCGTCCTTCGCCTCCTGCACGTTCGCGGCGGTCAACGACACCGCCTGGTGATAGCGCGAGCGCGCCTCGAGCTCGGACGGCGTCGCGTCGGCGAGCACCCGGCCACCGGCGATGATGATCGCGCGCGTGCACACCGCGTGCACTTCCTCGAGCAGATGGGTGGAGATGATGATGGTCTTGTCGCGCGCCATCGAGTTGATCAGCGTGCGCACTTCCTGCTTCTGGTTCGGGTCGAGGCCGTCGGTGGGCTCGTCGAGGATGAGCACCTTGGGATCGTGCAGGATCGCGCCGGCGAGGCCGACACGGCGCTTGAAGCCCTTCGACAGCGTGTCGATCGGCTGTTCGAGCACCCGCTCGAGGTGCAGCCGCGCGATCGCGTCGTCGATGCGCTGGAACCGCCGCTCGCCGTCGAGGCCGCGCACGTCGGCGATGAAATCGATGAACTCGCGCACGGTCATTTCGCCATAGCTCGGCGCGCCCTCGGGGAGGTAGCCGAGCACGCGCTTGGCTTCGAGGGGCTGGCGCTCGATGTCGAAGCCGGCGACGGTCGCGCCGCCGGAAGTCGGGGCGAGGAAGCCGGCGACCATCTTCATCGTGGTCGATTTGCCGGCGCCGTTGGGCCCGAGGAAGCCGAGCACCTGGCCGGGCTCCACCTTGAAACTGATCGCGTCGACGGCGGTGAAATCGCCGTAGCGTTTGCTGAGTTGTCGGGTTTCGATCATCGTCTTGGCTGCACCTGTTGACGGACATGGCAGCCCGCGCACGCGAAAACCGCGCGGGCGACTACCCCCAGATGGTTTCGGCGCACTGCGTCGGCCGACGACGTCGCGAGCGGGCAAGCCCGCCGGCATCGCAGCGACCCCGGACGCAGGGCGCGCGGAAAGATACAGCAAAGGCCGGGGAAAGTTCCCGCGGGTTCACCCCAGACGCCACGGCGCGGGATAGCGCCTGCCCGGCCGCAGCGGCCGGAAGCACGGCGCCTGCGCGAGCACGCGTGCCGCGAGGCCCTCCGCGTGCCAGCCGCGAATGCCCGCGAGCGGCAGCGGCCGCAGCTCCTGCGGGTCGGCGAGCAGGTCGCCGGCGCGGATCGCCGTAGCGAGCACGCGTTCCGCCGACGCCCATCGCGCGACGATCGCCGCGTCGTCCGCGCGTCCGCGCAGCGCGTCGCGACGGACCTCGACCACGATGCACTTCGCGACCGGCCATGCGTGCCCGTTCCAGACATGCTCGGCGAGCGCGTGGCCGAACACGGTCACGGCCAGTTCGTCGCCCCATGCCGCGGACGCATCGACGAACAGCGCCGTCCAGTCGTGCGCGTCCCAGGCAGCGAGCCGGCGCGACGATGCGAGCCAGACGATCGCACCGGCTTCGTCGAAGTGGGTGAGGGCGCACTGCCCGCGCGTCCGCTGCCTCGAGCCGACGCGCGCGACATCGGCCGCCTGTCGCGCATTGAGCGCCCATTTGAGCTCCGGATGGCGCAGCCAGACCAATGCGTTGAATGCATCGTGCGCGTCGTGCTCGCGCGTCGCGAGCACGCTCTGAGCGGCGACGCGCGTCTCGTAGTGCAGTCCGTCGTCGAGCAGCGACCTTGTCTGCGCGCGGAAAGCGGGGCGAGCGACGCCGTCGCCGTCCTGCGCGCGCAGGCGGCGCGCCTCGAGCTCGTCGAGTCCGGGCAAGGACGCGTCGGGATCGAGCCAAGTGCGCACGAGCGGGTGCTCGGTCGCGGAGAACGCGCGTGGCGCGGCCGGATCGGCCGCAGCGGGTGCTCGGGGTTTCACGCGTTCACATCGCCGCTGCGGCAGCCGCGACGGCGACCGGCGCTTCCGACGCAGCGGCACGCTCCGCGATCACGCGATCGCCGCGAGTCGCCCGATCAGGTCGTGTTCGTCGGTATGGATGATCTCCACCTCGACGAACTGGCCCGGCTTCAACGCATGACCATCGTCGATGCGCACGATGCCGTCGATCTCGGGCGCGTCCGCCTTCGAGCGCGCGATCGCGCCGTGGTCGTCGACCTCGTCGACGATCACCTGCTGGCGCGTGCCGACCTTGCGCGCGAGTCGCACGGCGGAGATCTCCGCTTGCACTTCCATGAAGCGCTCGAGGCGCTCCTCCTTGACTTCTTCCGGAACGGGATCGGGCAACTCGTTCGCCTTCGCGCCGTCGACCGGCGAATAGGCGAACGCGCCGACGCGGTCGAGCTGCGCCTCGCGCAGGAAGTCGAGCAGTTCCTCGAACTCCGCCTCCGTCTCGCCCGGGAAGCCGACGATGAAGGTGCTGCGGAGCGTGAGTTCCGGGCATGCGGCGCGCCACGCCTGCACGCGCGCGAGTACCTTGTCGACCGCACCGGGGCGCTTCATGAGCTTGAGGATGCGCGGGCTCGCGTGCTGGAACGGGATGTCGAGGTACGGCAGGATGCGGCCGTCGGCCATGAGCGGGATCACGTCGTCGACGTGCGGATACGGGTAGACGTAATGCAGGCGCGTCCAAACGCCGAGTTCGGACAGGCCTTCGCAAAGGCCGGTCATGCGCGCCGCGCGCGCCTTGCCGCGCCACTCGCGCTCGGCGTAGCGAAGGTCGACGCCATAGGCGCTCGTATCCTGCGACACGACGAGCAGTTCCCTGACGCCGCCCTTGACCAGTTTCTCCGCTTCGACGAGCACATCATCGACCGGGCGCGACACCAGGTCGCCACGCATCGACGGGATGATGCAGAACGTGCAGCGGTGGTTGCACCCTTCGGAAATCTTGAGATACGCGTAGTGCTTCGGCGTGAGCTTCACGCCGACGCCGTCGATGATCCCTGCGCCGAGGCGCCGCGAGGTCGGCACGAGGTCGAGGAAGGGATCGTGCTTCGGCGGCAACGCCGCGTGCACCGCGTTCATCACGCTCGCGTAGTCCTGCGGGCCGGAGATCGACAGCACGTCCGGATGCACCTCGCGGATCACCTCGGCGCGCTTGCCGAGGCAGCCCGTGACGATGACCTTGCCGTTCTCCTCGAGCGCCTCGCCGATCGCGTCGAGCGATTCGGTCACGGCGGCGTCGATGAATCCGCAGGTGTTGACCACGACGACGTCGGCTGCGTCGTAGCTCGGCACGATGTGGTAGCCCTCGACGCGCAGCTGGGTAAGGATGCGTTCGGAGTCGACCAGCGCCTTCGGGCAACCGAGGCTGACGAAGCCGACCTTGGGATTGCGGCGTGACATGGGGAAACCGGCGCGGGTGGCAGCCGCGTAGTTTAGCAGCCGGGAGCGTGGGCCGCCGCGGGGGCAGGTCCGGGCCGAGGGCGGTGGCCTCGCCGGCCGCCGACCCCGTGTTTCACTGTTATCGTAGCCGCAATCCGGATTTTTTCCGCGCGGCGCCTTAAGATGCGGTCCGCGCCCTGCAAGCTATTCCTTCGCCGGGCCGGATCGGACGACTGGAGAGAGCTGCCCGATGCACCCGGGGAACCCGTTGCCACCCGACCGCCGACGGCGGCGGGCGTGCTCGCGCGGTCGCGCCGTGCTCCTCGTCCTCGCCCTGTCCGCGTCCTCGATCGCGACCGCGCAAACCGAGGAGCATCCGCTCGCGAGGTTCGTGACGGGCAGCCGCCAGATCGCCGCTGCGGTCGAAACCACGCTCGGCGACGAGACGGTCGAACACGTCGCCGACGCAGTCGGCGGCGCCTGGGCGCGCCAGCAGCTGCTCGCGATCGCGGGCGACATCTGCGCCGCACTCGACCGCGCCGATGCCGCGAACCGGCTGTGGACGCGCGCGCTGCCGGCCGCGGAGCAGCGCCGCGACATCCCGGCGACGATCCTGCTCACCACGCTCGTCGCGCAGAGTTCGCTCTCGCTCGGCGACTACGCGCGTTCGCGCGAACTCGCCGAGCGATTGCGCGTGCTCGCGCATCGCAACGGCGACGCGAGCGCAGAAGCGCAGGCGGAGAACGCGCTCGGCGTGCTCGAGCGGCGCCGCGGCCGCCTCGACGGCGCGGTCGAGCACCAGCGCCGCGCGATCGAGCTGTTCAAGTCCGCAGGCAACGGCATCGGCGCGATGCGCGCGCTGTCCGACCTGGGCACCACCTGGCGCGACCGCGGCGATCTCGCGCAGGCGCTCGATGCGCAGCTCGAGGCAGTCGCCGAACGCGAGCGCTCGGGCGACCGCCTGTCCAACGTCTACCGGAACCTCGCGCTGCTGTACCGCGAGATCGAAGACACCGCGGCGTCGCGCGCCTACTTCGAGCGTGCGACGCAGGCAGCGATCCAGAGTGGCGTGCCGTCGATGTATTCCTCGGCGACCGGGGCGTACGCGAGCCTGCTCAACGACATCGAGGATTTCGCCGCCGCGCGCAGGGCGGCCGAAGAGGCGCTCGCGATCGACGCGGCGCTCGGCGATCTCCCGCACCAGGGCTTCGAGCACCTCGAACTCGGACGCGCGCTGCTCGGCGAGAAGCAGACCGTCGCGGCGATCGACCATCTCGATCGCGCGCTCGCGATCGGCCGCGAACTCGGCCAGCGCGAGATCGTCGCGCGCTCTCTGCTGCACCAGACCGAGATCGCGCTCGCCCAGCACGATTACCTGCGCGCGCGCGGCCTCATCGACGAGGCGATCGCCGGGCTCGAAGCGACCCGCCTGCGACCGCAACTCGCGCAGGCCTACGTCCTGCGCGAGCAGCTCGCGCGCGCCGAGCACGACGACACCGAGGCCTTGCGCTACGCGCACAAGGCCGCCGCGGCGCGCGAGGAGCTGATCGGCATCCGTGCGAGCCGCCAGATGTCCGCGCTCGAGGTGCGCCACGCGCGTTCCGACGCGGACCAACGCCTCGCCATGCTCGCGAAGGACAACGAGCTCCAGTCCGCACGACTGCAGGCGCAGGCGGTGCAGCGACGCTTCGGCGCGATCGCGCTGGCCGGGCTCGCGCTCGCACTGCTCGCCCTCATCTGGCGCCACCGCGGCGTGCGCCGCCTCAACCGCGCGCTGGCGGCACGCAATGTCGAGATCGAACGCCAGCGCGCCGCGCTCGGTGAGGCGAACGCGCGCCTGGAACGGCAGGCCGCCGAACTCTACCAGGCGGCCACGACCGACTGGCTCACCGGGGTGTCGAACCGTCGCGACGTGCTCGAGCGGATGGAGCGTGCGTTGCGCGATGCGCGCGCAGCCGGCGAGGAGTTCGCGGTGCTGCTGGTCGACTTCGACCACTTCAAGCAGATCAACGACCTGCGCGGCCACCTGCTCGGCGATCGCGCGCTCACGATCGGCGCCCACGCGATGCGCGACTGCCTGCACGAGGACGACCTGCTCGGCCGGTTCGGCGGCGAGGAATTCGTCGCCGCGATCCGCGGCCGCGCGCCGGCGGACGTCATGGCCGCTGCCGAACGCATGCGCGCGCACGTCGCTGGTCAGCTCGCATGGCTCGTGCCGGAGCTGCGGGCGATCGCGACCGTGAGCATCGGCATCGCCGCGCTCTCCGACGCCGGCCAGGACAGCGACGTGTCGGGCCTGCTCGAAGCGGCCGATCGCGCGCTCTATGCGGCCAAGCACGACGGCCGCAACCGCGTCCACCGCTACGCGGCCTGAACGCGTCCTGCGCGACCGGTTGTGCAGCCGGCGCGGATCGAAATAACGTAGCGCTTTCCGCAGGCGGAGTCCGCGCATGGGCCAGTCGATCCAGCTCAATACGTCGCGCATGCAGTGCATCGGCGCCTATCTCGCGCGCCCGGCGGGCGCGGCGAAGGGCGGCATCGTCGTCGCGCAGGAGATCTTCGGCGTCAATGCCTACGTGCGCGCGGTCGTGGACCGCTTCGCCACGCACGGCTACGTCGCGATCGCACCGGCCTTCTTCGACCACGTCGAGGCAGGCGTGGAACTCGACTACGACGAGGAAGGCTTCCGCCGCGGCCGCGAACTCGTCGGCGAGGTCGGCCTCGACCTCGCCGTCGAGGACGTCGCGAGCGCGGCCGAGGCGATCGCATCGGCCGGAAGGATCGGCTGCGTCGGTTATTGCTGGGGCGGCACGGTCGCGCTGCTCGCCGCGCAGCGCCTCGCCATGCCCGCGGTCAGCTACTACGGCGCGCGCAACGTGAACTTCACCGGCATCGCCCTGCGCGCGCCCGTGATGTTCCACTTCGGCGACCTCGATGCGTCGATTCCCCCCGAGGCGGTCGAGCGCCACCGCACGGCCTGGCCCGATGCGGTGATCCACACCTATCCCGCCGGCCACGCGTTCGACCGCAGCGTGGATCCGCGCGCATACGACGCAGCGAGCGCCTCACTCGCGCTCGAACGCACGCTCGCGTTCTTCGATCGCGAACTCGCGGGGCGCGCATGAGCTTCGCGCTCGATCCCCGCCTCGTCGCGGACACCCACCCGATCGGCGACGCCCTGCTGTCGCGCGTGCTGTTGATGGACGATGCGCGCTTTCCTTGGCTCATCCTCGTGCCCCGCATCGCCGGCGCGCGCGAACTGTTCGATCTCGATCCGGCCGATCGCGCGAGCCTGCTGGCCGAGCTCGACGGCGTAGGTCGCGCACTCGAGTCGCTGCTGCATCCGGACAAGATGAACATCGCCGCGCTCGGCAACGTCGTGCCGCAGCTGCACGTCCACGTGATCGCGCGCTACACGACCGATGCGGCGTGGCCGCAGCCGGTATGGGGCCATGGCGAACGCGTGCGCCACGCGCCCCTGGCGCTCGCGGAGCGGGTCGCCGCGTTTCGCGAAGCGCTCGGCGCCCTGCTCGCTTGAGCTCGCCGCGCGCGCTGCCGCCGTTCGAGCTCGAACCGCTCGGCGAATCGGCCCTGATGCTGCGCTTCGGCGAGCGCATCGACGCCGAAGCGAATGCGTGCGTACACGCCGCCGCCGCAGCGCTGCGCGCGGCCGCCCTGCCCGGCGTGCACGACGTCGTGCCCGCTTACGCGAGTCTCGCGCTGCACTACGATCCGCTCGCCTGGCGCGAAGGCGCACGCGCACCGTGGCGGCGAGTCGCCGATGCGGTGCGCGGTGCGCTCGGCACCGCCTCCGCGGTGCCGCTCGGGACGCCGCGCGCGATCGACGTACCGGTCTGCTACGGCGGCGCGCACGGCCCCGATCTCGACGCGCTCGCGACGACCCTCGGACTCGACGTCGCGGACCTCGTCGCGCGCCACGCGGGCGGCGACTATCGCGTCGCGATGATCGGGTTCGCGCCGGGCTTTCCCTACCTGCTCGGCCTGGATGCGTCGCTCCATGCGCCGAGGCGCGCTCACCCGCGCACGCGCGTGCCGCGCGGATCGGTCGCGATCGGCGGTGCGCAGACCGGGATCTATCCGTCCGAACTGCCGGGCGGCTGGCAGCTCATCGGTCGCACGCCGCTCGTGCTGTTCGATCCGGAACGCGAACCCGCGTGCCTGTTCTCGCCCGGCGACGCCGTTCGCTTCCACGCGATCACGCCCGCTGCATTCGACGCCATCGAGGCGGCGCGATGAGCATCGAGGTCGTGCGCGCCGGCCTGCTGACGACCGTGCAGGACCGCGGCCGCCATGGGCATGCCGCGCTCGGCATCGGCCACGCGGGCGCGATGGACGGGGTTGCGCTGCGGCTCGCGAATGCGCTCGTGGGCAACGCGCCTGCCGCCGCCGCGCTCGAGATCTGTCTGGTCGGGCCACGCTTGCGCTTCACCAGCGCGGCCACGATCGCGCTCGTCGGGGCCGACTTCGACGCGCAAGCGGGTGCGTCGCCGATACCCGGCTGGCGATCCCTGCGCGTCGAAGCGGGGACCGTGATCGACTGCGGTCGTGCCCGGCGCGGCGCTTGGGCCTGCCTCGCCGTCGCCGGCGGCATCGAGGCGCACCGCGTGCTCGGCAGCGCGTCGACCGACGTCAATGCGCGACTCGGCGGCGCGCCGCTGCGCGAGGGCGAAGTCCTGCAGGTCGGTCGAGCGGGAATCGCGGCGGGCGTCCGCGCGGTCGCGCGCGCACCCGCCACGCTCGCCGCGTTCTCGCTCGATCCGCGGCCATGGTTCGACCCGGATCCCGCGCGGCCGATCCGCCTCGTGCACGGCCGGCACGCGCACGCGCTCGATGCCGCGTCGCGCGAGGCGCTGTACGCGCAGCCGTTCCGTGTCGCCGCCGACTCGAACCGCGTGGGATTGCGGCTCGATGGTCCGCGGCTGCGCCTCGGGGCGCCGCTCGAACTCGTCAGCGAGCCGATCGCGGCGGGGACCGTGCAGCTGCCGCCGGGGGGCCAGCCGATCGCGCTGATGGCCGAGCATCCGACAATGGGGGGTTATCCGCGCATCGGTCACGTCGCCGCGATCGACCTGCCACGCCTCGCGCAGCGACGTCCGGGCGACGCGGTGCGGTTCGCGCCGATCGAACTCGACGATGCGCAAACGCGCTATCTTGCCCGCGAGGACGAACTCGAACGGTTGTGCGCGCGGATCGCCGCACGGCTCGACGGTGGCCGAACCCCACGATGAAGCGACCCACGATGGACCTCAACTGCGACCTCGGCGAATCGTTCGGCGCATGGCGCATGGGTGACGACGAAGCCGTGATGCCGTACATCAGTTCGGCGAACATCGCCTGCGGCTATCATGCGGGCGACCCCGGAACGATGGCGCGCACCGTCGCGCTCGCGCTGCGCGCGAACGTCGCGCTCGGCGCGCACGTGTCCCTGCCCGACCTCGCCGGGTTCGGGCGTCGCGAGATGCGCATATCCGCTGACGAAGCGTATGCGATGACCCTGTACCAGATCGGCGCACTTGCCGCATTCGCGCGCGCGGCCGGTGCACGGCTGTCCCACGTCAAGCCGCACGGTGCGCTCTACACCATGGCCGCGCGCGACGCGACGCTCGCCGAGGCGATCGCGCGGGCCGTGCTGGCGTTCGATCGCTCGTTGCGCCTCGTCGGCCTCGCGGGCAGCGAGTTGCCCCGCGCCGGCGAGCGCGCGGGACTCCCCGTGGCGCACGAAGCGTTCGCGGACCGCCGTTACGAAACCGACGGCTCGCTCGTCGCGCGACGCGAGGCGGATGCGGTCATCGACGACGTCGACGAAGCCGTCGCGCAGGCGCTCGCGCTCGCGCGCGGCGAACCGATCGCCACCCGCGGCGGCGCTCCGTTGCACGTGCGCGCCGACACGATCTGCGTGCACGGCGACCGCGCCGATGCGGGCAGGTTCGCCCATCGCCTGCACGCGGCCCTGCGCGGCGCCGGCATCGCGATCGCGAACCCCGCGCCCAGGAACGGACACGCTTCGTGAACTACTGGCCGCTGCTCGGCGTCGCCGTCGTCGTGCTCGGTTTGGCGCTGCGCCGCAATCCGGCGCTCGTCGTCGTCGTCGCAGGGCTGGTCAGCGGCATCGCCGCGGGCAAACCGCTCGGCGAATTGCTCGATCTGCTCGGCACCGCGTTCGTGAACAACCGCACCCTGCTCCTGTTCGTGCTGACCCTGCCCGTCATCGGCCTGCTCGAACGCCATGGGCTGCGTGAGCGCGCGCGGGGCTGGATCGCCGGATTCCGCTCGTTGACGCTGCCTCGCCTGCTCGTCGCGTACCTCGGCCTGCGCCAGCTGCTGTCGATGTTCGGCCTCATCGATCTCGCCGGTCACGCGCAGACGGTGCGGCCGCTGCTCGCACCGATGAGCGAGGCCGCCGCCGCGCAGGAGGAGCCGCTCGACGAACCCACGCGAAACCGCGTGCGCGCGCTTGCGGCCGCGACCGACAACATCGGCCGCTTCTTCGGCGAGGACGTCTTCCTCGCATTCGGCGCGGTGCTGCTCATCCAGGGCTTCTACGCGGGGCACGGGATCGCGCTCGAGCCGATGGCGATCGCCCTGTGGGCACTACCGACGGCGATCGCCGCGTTCACCATCCACGCGATCCGCATCGCGTGGTTCCAGCGCGGCCTGCGCCGCGGCAGCGAACGGAGGCGCGATGCTGACGCTTGAGCCAGTCTACCTGTTGCTCGGCGCGTTCCTGCTGTTCGGCGCCGTCCTCGACTACCGCTCGCGTCGCCGTGCGATGGCCGTGTTCTGGGCCATACTCTCGCTGCCGTTCCTCGCGGGCGACGCGATCCTCGCTGCGGCCAGGGAGGGCTCGCACTGGCCCGCGCAAGCGATGGGCATCGGCGTGATCGCACTGGGCGTGATGGCAGCCCTCGGCGGCCGACGTCCGTCCGACGACGAGGCCGCGCTCGAGCACACGCGTCGCGCCGACGCGGTCCGGCTCGGCAACCGCCTGTTCGCTCCGGCACTGCTCATTCCGCTGGTCACGCTGCTCGTCGCGCTTGCGGCCCAGTATGGCCCGCCGCCCGTGCGCGCGCTGTTCGAAGCGAAGCAATCCACGCTCATCGCGCTCGGCATCGCGAGCGTGGTCGCCTTCGCGGTCGCCGTGCGCGTGACCGGCGCGGGTGTCGGTGCGGGCCTGCAGGAAGGCAATCGTCTGCTCGATGCGCTCGGCTGGGCTGCGCTGCTGCCGATGCTGCTCGCGACACTCGGCAGCGTATTCGCGGCGACCGGCGTCGGAGACGCGATCGCATCGCTCGTCGCGATGGTGATTCCGACCGACAGCCGTATCGCGTGCCTGCTCGCGTTCGCGCTCGGCATGGTGCTGTTCACCGCGATCATGGGCAACGCGTTCGCGGCGTTCCCCGTGCTCATGGCCGGCATCGGGCTGCCGTTGCTCGTGCAGCGGCACGGTGCGCATCCGGCCGTGCTCGGCTCGATCGGCATGCTCACCGGCTACTGCGGCACCCTGCTGACGCCGATGGCGGCGAATTTCAACATCGTGCCCGTCGTATTGCTCGAGCTGCCGGACCAGTACGCAGTGATACGCGCGCAACTGCCCACCGCACTCGTGTTGCTCGCGGTCAATATCGCGCTGCTGTGGCTGCTCGCGTTCTAGGCGAGCGCGCCCGGCCGGCCGGCTTGCACGGGAACGCGCCCCGCGCGCGGCCGCGACGCCCGGAGTCTTCCAGGCGCGCGCCGCGCGGGCCGATGCCCGCAGGCTGCACGACTCTCCCGCTCGCGGTCAGACGAAACCGAGGTAGCGCGTGTTGAAGTTGCCGAGGTTCGGCAGGATCAGGTCGATGTCGCCGTCGCTGAGCCCGAACCACTTCGCGAGCGTCGCCGAGTACTGCTCGACCGAGGTCGTCGGGATCATCTGGCCGTAGCCGCCGTCGTTCGGGTTCTGATCCGACGGCGCGAGGCTCGGCATCTGCGCCGAGCCCGTGCCCGCGAGGTTGTCACCGTAGAACTTGCCGCCCGATACGGCACCGCCGACGACGAACTGGTGCGACGCCCAGCCATGGTCGCTGCCGTCCTCGTTGTTGGACAGCGACCGACCGAAGTCGGACGCGGTGAACGCGGTCGCGCGGTTGGCGAGGCTCACCGAGGCCAATGCCGCATGGAAACCCGACAACGCCCTCGACAGGCCGACGAGCAGGTCTGCCTGCGTCGCGAGCTGGTCGCCGTGCGTGTCGTAGCCGCCCGCGGTGACGAAGAACACCTGCCGCTTGAGGCCGCTGTAGCCGGCGACGCCGTTGTTCGCGGCCCAGATCAGTTTGGCGACGGTCTCGAGCTGCTCGCCGAGCTCGCCTGCGCCGGTGAAGAAGCCGCCGAAGTCCGGCATGCCCGCGGCGGACAACGTCGCCTGCAGCAAGGTCGCGGTCGCGACCGAATGGCGCATCGCGTTGCCGAACGTGCGCTCGAGCGCATTGGCCTGGCCTTGCGCATGCAGCGCGTCGAACGCGCCGCGCAACGCATTGTCGCCGCTGAGCTCGTACGGGAAGTCGATCACGTTCGGGCCATACGAGTTCATCACGTAGCCGGCGACGGATTCGCCGCGCACGAACGCGTCCTGGCCACCGAGCGAGGTGAGGATCGGGATGTCGGGCGGATTGGCGCTTTCGACGAGATCGGCGATGCGACCGCCCCAGCCCGTCACCGGCGCGTTCGACGGCGGAGACGACTGCCAGTACGCAGCCTGGTCCGCATGCGAGAACAGTTGTGGCGGCAGTACCGCGGCGCCGCCCTGGTATTCGGCTTTCGTGGTCGGCCGCACGAGCGCGCCCACGTTGGCGACGACCGCCGCATGGTTCGCGTTGAACAGCGCGGCGAGTTCCGGCATCGATGCGTGCAGTCCGTAGCTGCTGCCGTCGCCAGGGCTGCCTGCGCCGCTCGCAGGCGCGTTCAGCGCGTGCAGCCCTGCCGCGGGCAACGCGAGGTTCGGCCGCACGAGCTGGTAGTTCGTGCGCGCGGTGCCGGAAATCGGCACGACCGTGTTGAAACTGTCGTTGCCGCCGTACAGGAAGACGCAGACGAGCGCCTTGTAGTCGGGGAACGTGTAGCCGCCGCGGCCGGCGGCGGCCTGCACGAGCTTCAGGCCGCCGAATGCGGAGTACAGGCTCGCACCGCCGAGCGCGGCGCAGATCGTTTCCCGGATGAACTTGCGACGATCGGGACGCATGTCGGCTCCTATTTCTGGACCATGTATTCGGGCGAATTGAAGATGAGGTACAGCGCGGTGTGGATGCGCCACAGCCGCCAGTCGCTCACGCCTTCGGTCCAGCTCGAATCGATGCGGTTGAGGTACGCCAGCAGCGTCTCGCGCATGAACGGCGACATCTGCCCGGACATGAAGCGCTTGCTGTACGCGTCGACGAGGCGATCGGCCGGGTCGGCCGCTCCGCCGCTGCCGCTGCCCGCGAGCGCGAGATCCTTCGCATGGTTGACTTTCACTTCGCCGAAGTCGTCGCCCGCGTCGCACACCTGCGCGATGTCGAAGTAGAACGAGCGACCCTCCACGCTGTTGACGGTATTGGCGATCACGCTTTCGGTCTGCAGCTGGAACTCCGGTCCGACCAGGTTGCCTGCGGTCATCTCGCCGGGTGGGAGGTAGCTCGGCTTGAAGAAGTTGAACACCGAGAACGCATTCATCGGCGCCTGCGCGATGCCCGATCCGTACTGGTCGTCGTCGGTGCCCCATGCGGTCACGTAACCCGCGTAGCGGTAAGGCTGGTTCGCGTAGTGGTTCTGGATGCCGCCCTGGTTGAAATCGCGGCCGCAGGTGTGGCGCGCGTCCATCGCGCGCCAGAAATGGGTCAGTGCAAGCAGCGGCTCGCGCAGCTTGCCGTACTTGTCGCTGTACAGGTGGCCATAGCGCGCTTCCGGATCGAGCAGGATCGCCTGTGCGACCGCGCGCAACTGGTTCGGGCTCGCGCGGTTCGCGTTGAACACGTCGGCGACGCGCTTGACGTACGCCGGGCTGGGGTTGCTCGTGACGAGGCGCTGGATCAGCTGCTTCGCGATGAACGGCCCGACGTTCGGATGGCCGTAGATGTTGTCGAGCGCGAACTGAAGGTCGCTCGCCGCCGAGCCGCCGTCGGCAAGCACGCCGCCCGCCTGGACACCCGGGTAGACCAGCAGCTGCTTCGCATGGAGGTCGTTCGGCCCGGTGCCGTTGTCGTGGTAGCTCGGATCGCCGTTGTTGGGCTGGTTCGGCTGGTCGTACGGCACCATCGGATGGAGCCAGTTCTCGCCGGTCGTGTAGTCGGGCCCGCAATCGGTGAAGTTGTCGAAGCCGTTGTTGTCGCAGTCGTACCAGTTCCAGCCGGTGAACACGTGCGCGAAGGCGGAGATCGTCGCCTGCGAATAGGTCGGGATCGGATGGCCCGAACCGTCGAGCTTCGGCGTGCCGTCCGCGTTGAGCATGACCA
The DNA here is from genome assembly GCF_036518555.1 of Dokdonella sp. Lineage (GTDB taxonomy): Bacteria > Pseudomonadota > Gammaproteobacteria > Xanthomonadales > Rhodanobacteraceae > Dokdonella_A. The sequence goes on from NZ_DATDMY010000149.1 coordinate 37,487, forward strand.
GCCCGATGCTGAACAGCTGGTTGATCTCGCGCGCGTAGTTCTCGTCCGGGTGGATGTTGCGCGTGGGATCGGCGCGCTGGTTGCCGCGCATGTTGAGGTAGGTGCCCATGGCGGGGCTCAACGTCACCTGCTCGAGCAGCGTGCGGTAGTTGCCGAACGCGTGGGCGACGAGGATGTCGTAGTAATACGCGATGCTCGACGGGAACTCCGCGAGCTGGGCGTTCTGATCGGAGACGACGAGGATCTCGCTCAGCGCGAACGCGATGCGCTGGCGCAACTGGTCGGTGTGGACGATCGCATTGTTGGCCGGGTCCGGCCCGCCGAGCGCGGCAAGGAACCACGCCTCGCGCCGGTTCTGATGGCCGACCTGCTCATGCAGCGTGTTGCCGACCCAGTCGAGATAGGTCATCTCGAGCGTCGGCGGCGCGGCGAACTGTTCGTCGAGCCAGGCCTGGTAGCCGATCGCGCGCAGATGCGCGATGTCGGCATCGGTCGGCCCGAAGGTCGCCTGCGCGAGGAAGCGCGATGCGTCCGCATCGTCGGTCGGTCCGGCGGCGGTGCCGTCGAAGCCGTCGTGCAACATCGCATCGGGTCGCGGCGACGCAGCGTGCGCGAGGGTCGCGGACGCTGCCGCATACACGAGCATGACCGCGAGGCGCAGGAGCCCGCGGACCTTCCTTGCTGTCAGCATGTGATCTTCCTCTCTCCCCAGTACCATGCGATGGCCGCCGCGGCGGACCCGCGCGACTCTAGCCGGACTAAACGAGTCCGAACGGTGCGCGGGGCCACATTCGACCTGTCGACCCGCTCACAGGTCGATTTCGGCGGATGATCGGTCGTGGCGACGCTGCAATGCGTTCCGGACCGGTCGAAGAACGGCGGGCGATGGACGATCATCCGCGCGCCGCAGGCGGCGGTCTGGATGCGAGGCCGCGTGCATTTTCGCGATTTAGGCTGTTGCGGATATGCTAGTCGCCGCAATTTCCCCCTCCCTGAGATTCCAAGATGCCCAATATCGCCACGTTCCTGAAAGCGGAGATCGCGCGCCTCGCCCGCAAGGAAATCCGCGGTGAAGTCGGTGCGCTGCGAAAGTCGAGCGCGGCCCATCGACGCGACATCGCCGCGCTCAAGCGTGAGATCGCCACCTTGCAGCGGCAGAACAAGCAGCTGGCCAAGCGCGCATCGGTAGTGGCCGAAACCGACGCGGACGGCGGCGAAGGCGACGTCAGGAACCGTTTCTCGGCCAAGGGTTTCAAGTCGCTGCGCGCGCGCCTCGGCCTCTCGGCCGACCAGCTCGCCACGCTGCTCGGTGCGAGCATGCAGTCGGTGTACAACTGGGAACACGGCAAGACCACGCCGCGCCCGAACCAGGTCGCCGCGATCGCGGCATTGCGCACGATCGGCAAGAGGGAAGCGATGCGCAGGCTCGAGGAAGCACAGGCCCCTGCCAAAGGTCGCAAGCGCGCGGGCTGATACGGCCGTCGCGTTCGCCCGAGGCCTGTCCCCGCGCGAAAGCGGAAAGACGCCGCAGCGAACGGTGCATCCGAATCTCGGCTCCGCGCGGGCGCGACCCGCATCCGACCCGGTTCGGAATGAGCCGGTTCGCGCCTCAGGGCCCCCTGGTGTCGGTGGAGCCCTGCCCGCGTTTCCCGGTCCGTGAAGCCATGGCGTCAGCCACACGTGCGGGGCGACGTGCGCGGCGCGTCGGCTGGGGAATCAGCGGCGGCCCGGACGCTTGCGCTCGTCGTGCAAGGCCACGCGGATCGTCGCGCCATCCTGCACGGACCCATTCAGCGCGGCGAGCGCATTGCGAGCCTCGTGGCCTTCCATCTTCAGTTCCGCGAATCCTCGGCATTCGCCGCTGAACAGGTCGCGCGCGAGGCGCAGGCCGAACACGCGGCCGTGTTGCGCAAAAAGCGAATGCAGCGAAGCATCGGTCATCGACTTGGGCAAGCCGCGGACGTCCAATGTGATCATGATGTGCTCCTGTTGAATGTCATTGATGCGCCGGACCCACGGCGCGACATCGCGATCGTTCCGCACGAACGCGACGACGAACACGCGTGCAGCACGCGCGAAAGGAAAGGACGCGGACAGACGTCACTTAGGGCGAGGAACGCCGTCGAGCCGGAACAGGGAGATGCGCGTCCCGGGAAACCTCGCCTCGAGGATCGCCAGCAGGCGGGCCTCGACCGCGGCGAGGTCGAACCGGTCAGGAGGACCGGACAGGGAATAACGGTAACCGACGGCACCCTCGTTGCGCCCGCGCGTCGCCTCTCGCGAGACCGTCACGTCGCTGCACCCGCAGGCAGTCGACCACAGCCGCTTCAACGCAGCCGGTCCGATCGATAGTCCATGCCCCAGGCGGAACTGGAACTGGGGAACGTGAGCACGCATTGCCGCTCCAGCAGATGATGCGCAACGCACGACCGGATGGGCGATCGCCGTGCTGCGGCAAGGGAGGAATCGCCCCTCGCGCGGGGACGGCGGGCCTATACACCATACACCGATCGCGGCGGGAACGCCCACGATTTCTCCGTGGACCCCGGCCCGACGAGCGGGCGCTCGAGGACGATCGAAGCGAAAGATGACCGCAGGAACCCGCTGGGAAAGGCGGCGCAGGGGAGTCGCGCAAGCGCACGTACGATGCACTGCTCGTGCGTCGGATTATCCCGTCCAGCCTGCATCTCGGAACGTGCTGGTGCCCGGACCCGGACTCGAACCGGGATGACCTTGCGGTCGAGGGATTTTAAGTCCCTTGCGGCTACCGATTTCGCCATCCGGGCAGCGCACGCGGCGATGGTAGCGCCTGCGCGCGCGGATCGCGCGCGATGCGGCAGCGCGATCATCTTCCTTCGCGCGCACCCAGAGATTTCGGGCATGAAAAAACCCGCATCGCTGCGGGCTTCTTGCCGCTGCCTCGCACTCGGCGTCGGCAGATGGAGGCTTGGGTCGGAATCGAACCGGCGTACGCGGATTTGCAGTCCGCTGCATGACCACTCTGCCACCAAGCCGTGGCTGTTGCGCATCGCGCATGCCGGACATCTTGCGACGTCCGGCAGAAAAACGAAACCCCGGCGTGCCGGGGTTTCATCGACGATCTGGAGCGGGAAACGAGACTCGAACTCGCGACCCCGACCTTGGCAAGGTCGTGCTCTACCAACTGAGCTATTCCCGCGTGGGACGCGCATAATACGGTTTGACGCGCAGCTGTCAAGCATTGCTCCGCGGTGATTCACGATCGCGATGGCGAGAGCGGCCGACTGGCCGCTTCCCGTCGACCACTTCGCAGATCAGCGTTGCTGGCGCAGGATCGGCCACGCCGCCCGCACGTATTGCAACCCCGACCAGATCGTGAGGCCCGCGGCGAGCACGAGCAGCGATTCGCCGACGTGGAACAGGCGCAAGCCTTCGAGGTCGTGCTGGTAGAGCAGCACGACGATCGCGACGATCTGCATCACGGTCTTGAACTTGCCGACCGCCGCGACGCGCACGGTCGCGCGCTGCCCGATCTCGGCCATCCACTCGCGCAACGCCGAGATGCTGATCTCGCGCCCGACGATGACCGCGCTCGTGACCGCCATCAACGGCGTCGGGTTCTCCTGCACGAGCAGGAACAGCGTGATCGCGACCATGAGCTTGTCGGCGACCGGATCGAGGAACGCGCCGAACGCCGAACCCATGTTCCAGCGCCGGGCGACCCAGCCGTCGAGCCAGTCGGTGATCGCCGCGGCGATGAAGATGAGCGCGGCGGCGACGTTGGCGCCGCGGAACGGCGCGTAGAACGCGATCACCATCACCGGCAGCAACAGGATGCGGAACAGCGTCAGCGCGGTCGGGATCGTGATGTGCATCGTTCGATCGGGTGGTGTCATCCGTGGAAGGTCGCGTAAATGCGTTCGGCCAGCTGTCTACTGATCCCGCTGACCTGCATGAGTTCCTCGATGCCGGCCTTCGAAAGCCCGCCGAGGCCGCCGAAGTGCTTGAGCAGGGCCGCACGACGACGCGCGCCGACGCCGGCGATCTCCTCCAGCGTACTCGCTTCGCGGGCCTTCTCGCGGCGGCCGCGGTGACCGGTGATCGCGAACCGGTGCGCTTCGTCGCGCACTGCCTGCACGAGATGCGATGCAGGTGACTCCGGGCCCGGGAACAGCGTGCGGCCGGAACGGCCCACGATCAAGGTTTCGTCGCCCGCGCGGCGCGCCTCGCCCTTGGCGACGCCGACCACGGGCACGCCTTCGAGCCCGAGCTCGTTGAGCACGTCGAGTGCCTGCTGCAGTTGGCCCTTGCCACCGTCGATGAGGAGCAGGTCCGGCAGGCGCGCCATGAGCGGCGGCTTCACCGGCGCGGGTGCAGCCACGGCGTCCGTGTCCTGCGCGTCGGCAGCCGCCGGCTCCTGCGCGAGCGCCGCCGATGCCGCGGCCGATTCGCGCCGGAAACGACGCTGCAGCGCCTGGCGCATCGCCGCATAGTCGTCGCCGGGCGTGATGCCGGTGATGTTGAAGCGGCGGTACTGCGATTTCTCGGGCCCTTCCGGTCCGAACACGACGCACGACGCGACGGTCGCCTCGCCCATCGTATGGCTGATGTCGAAGCACTCGATGCGTTGCGGCGTCTCGTCGAGCGCGAGCAGGTCGCGAAGCGCCTCGAACCGGGCGAGCAGCGTCTGCCGGCTCGCGAGGCGCGACGCGAGCGCCGCGTCGGCATTGCGCCGCGCGAGGTCGAGGAAGCGTGCGCGGTCGCTGCGCACGTTCGCCTTGATCTCGACCGCGTGGCCCGCATGCCCCGCAAGCGCCTCCGCGAGCGGCGCGGCATCCTCGGGTGCGTGGCTCACGATCAGTTCCGCCGGCACGGGTCGCTCGAGGTAGTACTGCGCGATGAAGGAGCCGAGGATCGCCGCCTCGTCGGTCGCGCCGGCGAGGCGCGGGAAGAAATCACGCGAGCCGAGGCTGACCCCGTTGCGGAAGAACAGCACGCTGACGCACGCGATGCCGCCGCGGATCGCGCACGCGATCACGTCCATGTCCGCGCTCGCGCCTTGCACGTAGTGGCGCGCCTGCACGCGCTTGACCGCCGCGATCTGGTCGCGCACGACCGCGGCGCGCTCGAAGGCGAGGTCGGCGCTGAGCCGCTCCATCGTCGCGACGAGTTCGTCCATGACCGCACCGGCGCGCCCGTCGAGGAACATCTCGGCGTGGCGCACGTCGGCGGCATAGTCCTCCGGCGCCACGAGGCCGACGCACGGCGCGGTGCAGCGGCCGATCTGGTGCTGCAGGCACGGACGCGAGCGGTTGCGGAAATAGCTGTCCTCGCAGTTGCGGATGCGGAACAGCTTCTGGATCAGGTCCAGGCTCTCGCGCACCGCGCCCGCGCTCGGGAACGGCCCGAAATAGCGGCCTTTGCCGCTGCGTGCGCCGCGATGGAACGCGAGCCGCGGGAAGCGTTCGGACGGCGGCGCCGAGGCGTCGAGCGCCGCGCGCGCGGGATCCGCCGTGAGGTGGATGTACGGGTAGCTCTTGTCGTCGCGCAGGACGATGTTGTAGCGCGGCTTGAGGCTCTTGATCAGCTGCGCCTCGAGCAGCAGCGCCTCGGCCTCGGTGCGCGTGACCGTGGTTTCCATCCGCGCGATCTGGCCCACCATCGCGGCGATGCGTGGATCCATCTTCGGCTTGAGGAAGTAGCTGCCGACGCGCTTCTTGAGGTTGCCGGCCTTGCCGACGTAAAGCAGCTCGTCGTCGGCGTCGAACATGCGATAGACGCCGGGCGCGCCGGTCAGGGTACGGACGAAGATCTTGCCGTCGAACGGCGCAGTGGAACCCGATGACATGGCACGAGTGTATTGGGAAGGTCGGGATCCGACCATCCGTGCCGCCCGCGCCGTCAGGTCTCTCCGACCGGCACGCGCCGCAAGGCGCCGCTGCCGAGATCGATCGCGACGATCTCGTGCTGGTTCGTGTTGGCGATGAACAGCGTGTTGCGCGCGACGCCGAGCGCGTGCGGCTCGCGCAACGGGTGCGTCATGCGCAGCGGGCGCGTCTCGCCGCTGCGCCGGCTCACGAGCCGCACGGCGTCATTGCAGCTGTCGGCGACGTAGATCAGCCCGCGCGGATCGATCGCGACCGCGAGCGGGTACTGCAAGCGCGACTCGGCACGGGTTCCGCTCGCGTCGCCGTACGCGTACAGGCCGTGCCCGACCACGGTGGCGACGCGACCGGTGTCGACGTCGACGGCGCGGATCGCCGACGACGCCGCGTCGGCGACCACGAGTTCGCGGCCGACGGCAGCGAGCCCGCTCGGCTGGGCGAACGCGGCCTCGCTGCCGCTGCCGTCGACGAGGCCGAGATCGCCGGTGCCCGCGAGGACCGAGACGAGGCGCGTCGCGAGGTCGAAGCGCCAGACCTGGTGCTGCCCGGCGATCGCGACGAACAGGTCGTCGCCGATCACCGCGAGTCCGATCGGCGTATTCAGCGCCGTAACGGGCGCGTCCGCCGCGACGGGCCGCGCGCGACCCGCGCGCGCCGTGCCCAGCACCGTGTCGACTTCGCCACTGACCAGATCGACGCGCCGCACGCAATGGTTGCCGGTGTCCGCGACGTAAAGCGCCTGCCCCTTGCGCGCGAGGCCGTGAGGCTGCCGGAAGCACGCGAGGGAGGCGACGCCGTCGGCGTGGCCGGCGTTGCCGCTGCCGAACGCACGCAGCACGCGGCCGTCGTGGCTGCACTCGAGCACGCGATCGTGGCCGCTGTCGGCGACGAACAGGCGCTGCTCGTCGACGAGCAAGCCGGCCGGGAACGCGAGCACCGCGCGCGGCTCGGGCCGTGCGACCGCCTCGGCCGGCTCGTACACGCGCAAATCGTGCGCGGCGGCTTCGTCGAGCAAGGCGCCGACGTGCGCCTCGATCTCCGCGCTCCTGCCCTCCCCCGCGTACACCGCGGCGAGCCGGCCGGCAGCGTCGACGAGCGCGATGCTCGGCCATGCCTGGATCGCGTAGTCCCGCCAGACGCGGAAGTCGCGATCGTTCGCGATGGGGTGGCGCAGGCGATGCCGGTTCACCGCACGCAGCAACGCGTCGCCGTCGCGCTGGCGCGGAAACTTCGGGCAATGGACGCCGATCACGACGAGGCCGTCGTGGTGCGAATCCTCGAGCCTTCGCACGAGCGGCATGAGGTTCCAGCTGTTGACGTTGTCGTAGCTCCAGAACCACAGCAGCACTACGCGCCCGCGCGACGCGTCGAGGCACGGCGCCACGTCGGTGTTGACCCATTCGAGGTCGGGGGGCAGCGGCGTCGCCGCTCGGCGCTCGTCCATGTCAGGCACGGCGCTCCCCGGGCGCGTGCAGGCGACGAATGAGCGCGTCCACGCCCTTGCGCGCGAGTTGGACGACGCGATCGAAGTCGCGCGCGGTGCCGTAATACGGATCGGGCAGTTCGGTATCGACGAGGAACAGCTCCGGCGCGACGCCGAGGCCGCGATGGAAGCGCTGCAGCGCGAGCAGGTTCATGCGGTCCATCGCGAACACGAGATCGAACGCCTCGAAATCCGCACTGGTGACCTGGCGTGCGCGCAGGTCCGCGATGTCGTAACCGTGCGCCGCCGCGGCGCGGATTGCGCGCTCGTCGGGCGGCTCTCCGACGTGATAGTCCTCGGTGCCGGCCGAATCGAGCAGCGCATCGAGGCCGGCGCGGGCGAATTCGACCCGTGCGATGCCCTCGACCGTCGGCGAACGGCAGATGTTGCCCATGCAGATGAAGAGGACCCGGTGTTGCTCTTGATTGTCCATCGACTCGCGCCGGAAATCCCTCTCAGCGAAGCGAGCGGAACCATGCCACTACGCGCCGGCGGAATCAATCAGCCGCGCGAGCACGGAGGCCGTGCCCAGGACTGCCGGAGCTGCCGCTCGCGCCCACTGCCCGGTTCCTCAGCCGCGCGCAAGCAGGCCCTCGATGCGTGCGAGATCCTCGGCGGTGTCGACGCCGGGGGGAAACGGCTCGGGCGCGATGCGCACGGCGATCGCGTGGCCGTGCTCGAGCGCGCGCAGCTGTTCGAGCGATTCGCAGCGTTCGAGCGGCGTCGGCGCGAGCGCGGCGAATCGGCGCAGGAAGCCCGCACGGTAGGCATAGATGCCGATGTGGCGCAGGAAGGCGACGTCGGGCGGCAGCGCGTCGCGGCCACGCGCGAACGCATCGCGCGGCCACGGCAGCGGCGCGCGGCTGAAATAGAGCGCGCGGCCGTCGCAACGACGCACGAGCTTGACGCAATGGGGATCGAACAATTCGTCGATGCCCGCGAGCGGCGTCGCGAGCGTCGCCATCGGCGCATCGTCGTCGACCAGGGCCTGCGCGACCGCGCGGATGCCGCTCGCCGGCGCGAGCGGCTCGTCGCCCTGCAGGTTCACCACGATCGCGTCGTCCGGCCAGCCGAGCGTGGCCGCGACCTCGGCGAGGCGATCGCTGCCGGACGCGTGATCCGCGCGCG
>NZ_DATDMY010000150.1:0-30033 GCF_036518555.1 Dokdonella sp.
TTGCCGGCCTTCGGCGGCGCGCCGGCGGTATTGCGCGCGTCGTCGGCCGCCTCGTCCTCCGCGCTCAGCGCGGGCGGCGCACCGGCCGCGCGCGGACGCGGCGGTGGTGCGACGAGCAGGTCCGGCGTGATCGCCGCGGTCGGGATCTTCTGCTCGATGTAGCTCTCGATCTCGGGCAGTGTCATCGCATACAGGTCGCACGCGAAGCTGATCGCGTCGCCCTCGGCGCCGAGGCGCGCGGTACGGCCGATGCGGTGCACGTAGTCCTCCGCGTCCTGCGGTAGGTCGTAGTTGAACACGTGCGAGACGGCGGGGATGTGCAGGCCGCGCGCGGCGACGTCGGTCGCCACGAGAATCTCGATCTCGCCCTTCTGGAACTTCGCGAGCAGGCGCTCGCGCTTGGCCTGTGGCACGTCGCCGGACAGCGTCACGACCGTGAAGCCGTATCGTTCGAGCGCGCGCGTGACCTTTTCCGCGGCGATCTTCGTGTTCACGAACACGATGCTGCGCTGGGCGTCGATGCGCGAGAGCAGGCTGATCAGCAGCGGCTGCTTTTCTTCCTTGGCCGGGAAGTAGACGAGCTGGCGCACGCGGTCGGCGGTGACGTTGTCGGCCTCGACCGTGAGCTTCTCCGGCTCGTTCATGTGGTCGTAGGCGAGCTCGAGCACGCGGTGGCTCAAGGTCGCCGAGAACAGCATGCTCTGGCGCTGCTCGCGCGGCGGCATGCGGCGGAACAGGAAGCGGATGTCCTTGATGAAGCCGAGGTCGAACATGCGGTCGGCCTCGTCGAGCACGACCGCCTCGATCGCGTTGAACGAGAACACGTGCTGCTTGAGGTAGTCGATGAGGCGGCCCGGCGTCGCGATGATGAGGTCGCAGCCCGCCTTGAGCAGGTCGCGCTGCTTGTCGTAGTCGACGCCGCCGTAGATGAGCGCCGAGCGCAGGCCGGTGTCGCGTCCGATGTTGCGGAAGTCCTTGTCGATCTGGATCGCGAGCTCGCGCGTCGGCGCGATGATGATCGCGCGCGGGTCGGTGAGCTTGCGGTCGACGACCGCGGGCCGCGTCAGCAGGCGGTTCAGCACGGCGACGAGGAACGCGCCGGTCTTGCCGGTGCCGGTCTGGGCCTGGCCGGCGACGTCGCGCCCGGCGAGCGCGAGCGGCAGGGTCAGGGCCTGGATCGGCGTGCAGCGCGTGAAGCCGGAGGCATGCAGGCCGGACAGCAGGGTCGGATGGAGGTCGAAGCTTTCGAAGGTGATGTCGGTTATAGGGTGCTGGGACATGTGTGGTTCACTAGGGTGGCGATGAGGCGCCCCCTGCGATTCCCGCACCCTCGGGCGCGATGGATCCTGCTGGAGCGCCGGCTGGACGCGGCGCGCGGGCGGCCGGATGGCGGCGTGGCCCGCTCTTGCAAAGGCGCGGCGGCGTCCCCAACTTGCGCCAGTCGACCGTTTGGGCTCAAATGGGTCGTGCTTCCGCACCCCCTTCGAAAGTCCCGTCTGCACCGACGCAACCGCGTGAGTGTAGCGGAACGCCGCCCGACGCGCGCGGTCGCCCTCAATCCCTTGTTTTTTGGAGTATTCCCGTGAGCGAACACATTGCGCACGTGAGCGATGACCAGTTCGAGGACCAGGTCCTCAAGTCCAGCGAGCCAGTGCTGGTCGATTTCTGGGCCGAATGGTGCGGTCCGTGCAAGATGATCGCGCCGATCCTCGACGACCTCGCCCAGAGCTACCAGGGCAAGCTCAAGGTCGCCAAGATCAACATCGACCACAACCAGAAGACCCCGCGCAACTACAACGTGCGCGGCATCCCGACCCTCATGATCTTCCGCGACGGCAAGGTGCAGGCGACGCAGATCGGCGCCGTGAGCAAGACCCAGCTCGCGCAGATCATCGACAAGGCGATCGCCTGAACGGAGCGAGGGTGGAGGGCGGCAGAGCGCTGGCGCGTCGCGCCTTCCTGCTCCCTTCAGCCCTCGGCCCGCGGCCCGCCGCACCGCCTCCACCTAGACGCCCGCAAACCGCGGTGCTAACGTAATCCCAGCGCCCGGAGCCCACGCTGCTCCGCCCGCTTCTCCTTCGATCTCCCGAATCCCTCCAGTTTGCAACGGCGCCCAGCGAGGATTGCCCGTGTCCGAAAACGAAACGAACGATAGCGGCCCGAGCGCCGCGGCCGAAGGCCGTCCCGAGCCCCGGCAGCGCGGCCCTCGTGGCCAGCAGCAACAGCAGCAGCCACCGCAGCAGCAGGATGCAGCGCCGGCGAATGCCGAAGCGCGCAGCCAGAACACCGATGCGTCCGGCGGCGATGGCGGCGACGGCAACCCGAACGCGGGTGGCGGCGGCGGCCAGAATCCCGGCGGCCAGCAGCAGAACCAGGGCGGCCAGGGTGGCCGCCGCGGCCGGCGCGACCGCCGCAATCGCCATGGCGGCGGCGGTGGCGGCAACGGTCCGCAGAACAGCCGCAGCGGCATGTACGACGACGAGGAATTCGACGAGAAGAACGGCGGCGGCAACGGCCCGCTGATCGACCTCAACGAACTCAAGCGCAAGACCGCGTCCGAACTGCTCGCGCTCGCCGAGACGCTCGGCATCCAGGAAGGCGTCGCCCGCGCGCGCAAGCAGGACATCGTCTTCCTCGTGCTCAAGGCGCACGCGCGCGCCGGCGGCGGCATCTACGGCGAAGGCGTGCTCGAGATCCTGCAGGACGGCTTCGGCTTCCTGCGCGGCTTCGATGCGAGCTACCTCGCCGGCCCCGACGACATCTACGTCAGCCCGAGCCAGATCCGCCGCTTCAACCTGCGCACCGGCGACTACATCACCGGCCGCATCCGCCCGCCGAAGGAAGGCGAGCGGTATTTCGCGCTGCTCAAGGTCGACCACATCAACGGCGAACCGCCGGAAGCGTCGAAGAACAAGATCCTGTTCGAAAACCTCACGCCGCTGTTCCCGCGCAAGGCGTTCCACCTCGAGCGCGGCAACGGTTCGTCCGAGGACATCACCGGCCGCATCCTCGACCTCGTCGCGCCGATCGGCAAGGGTCAGCGTGGACTCATCGTGAGCCAGCCGAAGGCGGGCAAGACGATGATGCTGCAGAACGTCGCGCAGGCGATCGTGCACAACCATCCGGAAGCGCACCTGATCATCCTGCTCATCGACGAACGCCCGGAAGAAGTGACCGAGATGCAGCGCGGCGTGCGCGCCGAGATCGTCGCGTCGACGTTCGACGAGCCCGCCGTGCGCCACGTGCAGGTCGCCGAGATGGTGATCGAGCGCGCCAAGCGCCTGGTCGAGCACAAGAAGGACGTTGTCATCCTGCTCGACTCGATCACCCGACTCGCGCGCGCCTACAACACGGTCGTGCCGTCGTCGGGCAAGGTGCTCACGGGCGGCGTCGACGCCAATGCATTGCAGCGCCCGAAGCGCTTCTTCGGCGCCGCGCGCAACGTCGAGGAAGGCGGCTCGCTGACGATCATCGCGACCGCGCTGATCGACACCGGCTCGAAGATGGACGAAGTCATCTACGAAGAGTTCAAGGGCACCGGCAACATGGAAGTGCACCTGAACCGCCGCATCGCCGAGAAGCGCGTCTACCCCGCGATCGACATCAACCGTTCCGGCACGCGCCGCGAGGAACTGCTGATCGACCCCGACCAGCTGCAGAAGATCTGGATCCTGCGCAAGCTGCTGCATCCGATGGACGAGCTCGCCGCGATGGAGTTCATGCTCGACAAGATGAAGAACACGAAGACCAACGACGAGTTCTTCGGCGCGATGAAGCGCGGCTGACGATACTGTCGCTCGTGCAAGCGAAGAGGCCGGCATGACGCCGGCCTCTCTCGTTTGGCGGGTGCGCCCCTCAGTCCACGCTGCCGAGGTCGTCCCTCTCGACGCTCCAGCCGCCCTCGCCCTTGACCATGAGCACGCGCCCGGCGCGCTTGATCTCGTCGCGGTCGACGCCCTCGACGCGCAGCACCGCGTGGTCGCCGCGCTGCATCGCGGAGAGGATCTTCACCGATACGGGCTTGCCGTCGCGCAGGTCCTTGAGACCCTGTCGGGCCTGCTGCTCGTCGTCTTCGGGCAATTGCCAGCGTCCGGATTCGCCGAGCATCCGGCGAAGCGCGGGCAGGTCGCCTTTCGCGAGCGCGGCGAGGTACGCGGCGTACGCGCGGCCGGGTTCGCCACCGTCGGGGCCGAGCTTCGTCCCCGGGCTCGGCGCGGTCACGTCGGCCGCGAACGGGAGGTCGAAATCATAGGTCTTGCCGAAGAAGTCGTCGGGCTTGGTCATCGCCCAGCGGCCCTCGATCCGTGCCGGCGTGCGCTGGCCGAGCGTGAACTCGCCCGAACCGGACATGTTGAACGATTCGCTCGGCCCCTCGTGCGAGAAGTACAGGCCGCATTCCTTGCCTTCGGGCGTGACGCAGATGCGCACGTAACCGCCCGGCGTGTTGCCCGTCTGCTGGTTGACCTCGCTGCCGGGATCGAACGCATCGGCGACCTTCTGCGCGTCGAGCGGCGCCGTGGTCAGGAACACGTACGTGCTGGCCGGGCCGTTGCGTTCCTCGTGCGCGAACGCGTACGCGTGGGTCGTCTCCATGCGGATCTTGTCGTAGCGGAAATACGCCTTGCCGGCGGTGGCGGCGGGTGCGGCGGCACTCGCGCCGGACAGGGCTAGCAGCAGGGAAAGGGACATCAGGCGGGCGTTCATGCGGCACTCCCCCGGCGCCGCGGGACGGGCGCCTTCGGTACCTGTAACGGAAAACGGCACGGGTTCGAACAGGTAACCGGAGTGGACGAACGCCATGCCCGCCCCGCACGCGGCCGGTCCCGCGCCGCTATGGGCTGCGACGCGTCGGCACCCATCGCGCGAGGGCTTCGCGCGTGCGCGCGCGGCCGAGCGCGATGAGCTCCTCGGCGCGCTGGAACTCGTAGAACGCGCACGCGTTGCGCGGGATCGTGATCAGGAGGTCGGGCGGCTGCGAGGCGAGCTTGAGGCGGGTGATCGTCTCCTGCACGACGTCGAGCGAGCGCGCGAACAATTCGAGCGTGCCGGGCTCGCGTTCGATCGGGCGCGGCTCGCGCTTGCCCATGATCGATTCGACGAACTCGCCGATGCGGCGCCGGTACGTGAGGTCGATCGGCGCGGGCTTGTCGCCGCCCGGCTGCATTTCCGGCGTCGCCTGTCCGGCCGCGCCGCGATCGGCTTGCGCGGTCGGGGACGCGCCCGCGCGCGTCGCGGGCAACGGCTCGGACGGCGCGTTCACGTCGACCGCGATCGTCGCGTCGGTCGCATCGCGCAGGGTCGGCGACACCGGCAACGGATTGAGCAGGCCACCATCGACGAGCAGGCGACCCTGGTAGCGATGCGGGCGGAAGATCGTCGGGATCGCGATCGACGCGCGGATCGCGTCGAACAGCGGCCCGCGCGAAAACCACACTTCGCGCTGCACGTCGAGGTCGACCGCGACCGCGGTGTACGGGATCGGCAGGTCCTCGATCTCGGCGTCGCCGATGAGCTCGCGCAGCACGCCGATGATGCGGTCGCCCTTGATGAAGCCGCCGCCGAACAACGTCCAGTCGAGCAGGCGCAGCACGTCGAGGCGCTGCAGCGGGCGCACCCACTCGCTGAAGACGCCGAGCTTTCCGGTCGCGTAGATGCCGCCCACGAGCGCGCCCATCGAGCTGCCCGCGATCGAGCGGATCGAAAAGCCCTGCGCTTCGAGCTCCTCGATGACGCCGATGTGCGCGTAGCCGCGCGCGCCGCCCGAGCCGAGCACGAGCGAAATGTCGGTCGTGGCATTGTTCTCCGTGGAATTCCAACTCATCCGATCACTGCCAGAGAAGCCTCGTGCCCGATGCCGTCAGGTGCAGCGGCGATTGCATCTCGAATCCGTCGGCGAAGATGCGGGAAGGATTGACGCAACCCGGATTCTGCACGCAGCGCCGACACAGGGACGCGTCGCCGAGGACATTCAGGGTGCATGAGGGCGAAACCACGGGATTGACGAACACATCGACGCACCCGGTGCCCGGCTCGCAGATCTCGCAGCAACCAAAGCAATCACAGCCGGGCCGCGTCAGCGGCAGGGCCGCATCCCGACATGTCTGCGATATCTGGCACTGCGCAGGATCGAAGTACGACGGATCGAGATCCGGCGGGCACGCACCCTGAATGTCGCAACAGGCATGCATCGAGCAACCGTCGTCACCCGCCCCCGTGTTGGTGTCGAACCATGTGTCGAGGGCACGCGGGAAATTCCCGTCATCGCCCGGAACGCCGGACCGAAAGCTACCCTCGTCGTTGTCGGCAGGGACCTTGCAGTACCAACTCGCCATGTCGACGTACCCATCCGCGTCGTTGTCGATTCCGTCGGAGCACTCGGTCGCGCCTGCGAGCACCGGCGCCATCCACAACAGGACACCCGCGAGCTTCGCAAGGTGACGCATGACACCCCCCATCCGGTCGACTTCAGCCGTCCGCCGCATCCGATGCTATCAGGATCACTTCATTGATAGGCGCCGAGCGCGAGCTGCAGCAGGATCTTCATCTCCTCGCGCAGGCTCACGGGCGCGACGACCTCGGCGTCGGGGCCGTACTTGAGCACGTCCATGAGCAGTTCGCGCGAGTTCGAATACGGCACGCGCAGTTCGTAGCGCCCGTCCGGCAGGCGCTCGCCCTGCTGCTGCGAGTGCCAGTGCTCGTCGGCGACCCAGCGCGCCGCGTGCGCCGAGAAGCGGATCGTCGCCCACGCCTTCGGCGCGCCCGAGAAGATGCCGTAGCTCGATGCGAGGTGAGCGTCGAGGTCGCTCGCGTCGCGGTCGAGCGCGGCCTCCTCGAGCGGTTGCGGATCGCGGATGCGATCGAGCGCGAAACTGCGCAGCGCGTCGCGGCTGTGGTCCCAGGCGTCGAGGTACCAGTTGTCGCGATAGTGCGCGAGGCGTTGCGGCGAGACGATGCGCTCGGTCGTCGCGTCGGTCGAGCGCGCGCGGTAGCGGAACTTGAGGCGGCGGCGATTCAGCAGCGCGCTCGCGACGCCACGGAAGACGCCCTCGTCGAGCCGGCGCGAGCCGCTCGCGAGCACGCGGATCCGGTCGATCGGCAGGCTGCGTCCGCTCGCCTGGTCCGACAGCAGGCGCTCGATGCGGGCGCGGAACGGCGCCAGCGCGCCGGCGAGCACGCCCGGATCGCTGCGCCCGAGCAGCTCGTTCAGCGCGAGCAGCGCGGCGAGCTCCTCGCTGGTCAGCCACAGGCCCGGCAGTTCGAAGCGCTCGGCTTCGTCGGCCGCGTAGCGGAACGTCGATTCGTCCTCGCCGTATTCGATCGGCGCCCCGAGCGCGTCGCGCAGGAACGCGATGTCGCGGTAGAGCGTCGCGCGCGAACACGCGACTTCGTCCTTGAGGCGCGCGAACGAGACGGGATAGCGCGCGGATTTCAGGATACGATGCAGGGTCAGGATGCGTTCGTAGCGGTCCATGGCGTGCGTCTGGATCAGGTGCGCGACGTCGGGCCGCGGCGATCGGCGAAGGATCGCACACGCCGCCGTGCCGCGCGCGTCCGCCCGCCATTTCGCTGCCAAGGAGGAGTCCGATGTCGATGATCCCCAGAACGCTGGCCGGCCTCGCGCTCGGCCTCGCCTGCGCCGCCGCGAGCGCCGCGCCCAAGGACGACCTGCATGCCGCATTCGCGAAATTCCTGCAGGCGAAGAGCTTTCGCGCGGCCGTGACCGACGTGAAGAACGGCGAGACGGTGTCGACCATGGAATACGTCGCGCCGGACCGCTTCCGCATCAAGCCCGCGCAAGGCCCGCAGAGCCTCGTCGTCGGCGACACGATGTACATGGACATGAACGGCAAGCTCACGCCGATGCCCGTCCCGGGCGTCGGCCGGATGGTGGCGCAGTACCGCAACCAGGATTTCCTCGCCGAAGTCGAACGCGGGATGCAGGTCCAGGCGCTCGGCGACGACAGCGTCGACGGCGAAGCGGCGAAGGTCTACGCGTACACGGTCACGCAACCGATGAAGGCCGACGCCAAGACGTGGATCTCGCAGGCGAGCGGCCTGCCGATCCAGATCGAGTCGACCGGCACGTTCATGGGCCACACCTCGACCACGCGCGTGCGCTACTCGGGATTCGACGATCCGTCGATCCGCATCGAGGCGCCGTAACGCGACGCGCGCGGCGGTGCGCGCCGCGCTTGTGCCGCCGGGTTGCGCGAGGTCGCGCGCAGCGCGCGCAGTGCGCGAGCGTCGGACGCGACGCCGGCGGGCAGGCGACGCTCCTCGCGATGGCGGCTCGACCGGCGCCGAACGCTCGCGTGGATCGTGCCGCCCTATGCCGGCATCGTTTCCTCGTCCTCCGCGGCGCGGCGCCGCGATGCCTCGGCGTCGCGCATCCATTCGCGCGCCAAGCCTTCGGCGCCGCCCTTGTCCCGACCGAAGCGCTCGCCGAGTCGCAGCGCCCATGCCGGCGGCCGGTCGGTCATCGGCGCGGCGGCGCGCGTGGTCGCGAGTTCCCATGCCGTCTTCAGGCCGATCAGTACGAACAGCAGGCCGAGCGCCGAATGCGTCGCGCTCATCGCCATCATGCCGAAGATGATCGCGAGGTGGAGGACGAGCACGCGCCCCATGCGCTGCTGCACGACGAAGCGGACCCAGGCGAACGGCCGCTCGCGCATGCCGGGCAAGTCGGCGAGGAAGCCCGCTCCGAGCACGCCGACGAGCAGCAGTGCGCCATGGCGCAGCGCGGTCCACGAGAACTGCCAGTCCGGTTCGCCGGCCTGGTCGTGCGCGAGGATGGCGACGATCGCGAGCACGAACACGCCGTGCGCGAGCGTGAAGACGAAAGCGATCCTCGCGTAGTCCCCGAGCAGGGAGGCGCCGCGTCCGACCGCATCGCTCGACGACGCGGCGAGTTGCCCGGAGCGCCAGTGTCCGCGCTTGCGAGTGAGGGCGCGATGCACCGCGATGCGCAGGCAGGTGAACGCGGCGACGAGCAGGTTCTCGATCCAGAACAGCACGACCACGTTGGCGACCGACCAGTGCAGGCGCAGCACGCCGTAGACCGGAATCGCATTGGTGACGAGCACGACGACCGCCGCTTGCACGCGCTCGACGAGCGTCGGGCCGCCGATGCCGACTCGTTGGTCCACGCCGCCTCCCCTTCGCGAACGATCGTGCCATCATCGCGCCGCGCGCCTCGTGGCGGAAGGACCTGCTCGCGACGGCAGCGCCGCGACGCGCGCCAGCAGCGCGCGCGCGAGCGGCTCGCGCTGCGCCGCGTCCTCCGCTCCACGCGGCATGTCGACATCGAGCGCGATGTACCAGCGGCGACCACCGCGCTCGACCCAGCCGACGAACCAGCCGAGGTCGGCCGGGCCCGCGGTGTCGTCGCGCACGGCCCAGCCGGTCTTGCCGTGCAGGATGTAGGCGGGGTCGGAATCGAGGATCGTGATGCGCCGCACCGTCTCCTGCACCGCGGCCGAGAACGGCAGTTCGCCGCGTGCGAGCCGGCGCAGGAAGGCGACCTGCTCCACGGCGCTGATGCGCAGCGCGCCGGTGAGCCAGAAGCGGTCGATGCCGCCGCCGATGTCGCGATTGCCGTAGCCGACGCGGTCGAGCCAGGCCTGCATGCGCGCGGCCCCGGCGCGACGCGCCATCTCCTGGTAGAACCACACCGCGGAGAACCTCATCGCGCTCGCGAGCGACTGATCGCGATTCCAGTCCGGGTAGCGGCGCTGCACGCCGTCCCAGCGCAGGACTTCGTACTCGTCCTTCACGGCGCCCGTCTCGAGGGCGACCATCGCGTTGAGGAGCTTGAACGTCGACGCGGGGCTGAAGCGCGCCTGCGCCCGCGCGCGGTCGTACACGTGGTATCGGTCCGACGCTTCGTCGTAGACGAGCGCGGTGCCTTCCAGGCCGCGTGCGGCGAACTCGCGTGCCCATTCGGGATGTACGTGCCAACGCGCGTCGTCCGCGCGCACGCAGGCGAACGGCACGAGGAGAAGCCATGCGACGAAAGGCAGGCGCATCGGTCGGCCCGGGCGGGAAGCTCGGGCGAGTCTAGGCGCGACATGCATTCCGGTTGGGGCGAAATTCTGACGTCGCCGCGGCGCAGGCATGACGCATCCGTTACCATCGCCGCATGTCGCACGCGCAACCCGACCTGCACGCACCCATCGGCGACGCCGACGTGACGACGCCGCGCCGCGCGTGCGCGCGTCTGCGCGGGCGGGTGCGCGCGACGATCCGGCGCGATTGAAGCGAAGGCCACGATACCCGCATGCCCCATGCACACCTGAACCTGCACGCACCCACCGGCGACGTCGTCAAGACGACGACGTGCTACATGTGCGCGTGCCGTTGCGGCATCCGCGTGCACCTCGACGACGGCCGCGTCCGCTACATCGACGGCAACCCGCAGCACCCGGTCAACCGCGGCGTGATCTGCGCGAAGGGTTCGGCCGGCATCATGCAGCACTACTCTCCGGCGCGCCTCTCCAAGCCGCTGTTGCGCGTGGGCGAACGCGGCGCGCGCGCGTTCCGCGAGATCGAATGGGACGAGGCGCTCGCGCTCGCGACGCAATGGCTCGGCGACATCCGTGCGCGCAATCCCGACGAGCTCGCGTTCTTCACCGGACGCGACCAGTCGCAGGCGCTCACCGGCTGGTGGGCGCAGCAGTTCGGCACGATCAACTACGCCGCGCACGGCGGCTTCTGCTCGGTCAACATGGCCGCCGCGGGGATGTACACGCTCGGCGGCAGTTTCTGGGAATTCGGCGAGCCCGACTGGGAGCTCACGCGCTACCTCATGCTCTGGGGCGTCGCCGAGGACCACGATTCGAACCCGATCAAGCTCGGCCTCGGCAAGCTCAAGGCGCGCGGCGCGAAGATCGTCGCGGTCAATCCCGTGCGTACCGGCTACGGTGCGATCGCCGACGAATGGGTGCCGATCAATCCGGGCACCGACGGCCTGCTCGCGGGCGCGCTGATCCACGCGCTGCTGCACGCGGACCGCGTCGACCTCGACTACCTCGTGCGCTACACGAATGCCCACCACCTCGTGATCCGCGCGCCGGAAGCGCCCGACGACGGCATGATCGCTCGCGATGCCGACGGCCACGCGCTGTGCGCCGCGCGCGGCGACGACGCGGTGCGCATCGTGCGCGCCGACGCGATCGGCATCGCGCCGCTCGTGGTCGGTGAAGTGCGCCTGGCCGACGGGCGCGTCGCGGTACCCGCGTTCCAGCTGTTCGCCGAGCGCTTCATGGCCGACGACTACGCGCCCGAGGCGGTCGCCACGACGTGTGGCGTCGATGCGCAGACGATCCGTCGCCTCGCACGCGAACTCGCCGACGTCGCATTCGAGCAGGCGATCCACCTGCCGCAACGCTGGACCGACGCCTGGGGCCGCGAGCACGCCGAGATGATCGGCCGCCCGGTCGCGATGCACGCGATGCGCGGCATCAGCGCGCATGCGAACGGGTTCCACACCTGCCGCAGCCTGCACTTGCTGCAGATGATCCTCGGCGCGATCGACACGCCCGGCAGCTTCCGCTACCAGCCGCCGTACCCGAAAACCGCGCCGCCGCCGAACCGGCCCGGCAGGGCGCGCAAGGCCGACGGTGCGCTCGACGCCGGTCCGCTCGGCTACGTGCACGCGCCCGACGACCTCGTCGTCGATGCGCGCGGCGAACCGCGGCGGATCGACAAGGCGTTCTCGTGGCAGCATCCGTTCGCGGCCCACGGCATGCTGCAGAACGTCATCGCGAACGCGTGCGCAGGCGATCCGTACCGCATCGATACCCTGTTCCTGTTCATGGCGAACATGGGCTGGAACTCGGCGATGAACACGGGCGCGACGCGCGCGATGCTGTGCGAGCGCGATCCCGCGAGCGGCGAATACCGCATCCCGCACGTGATCTACGCCGATGCGTACGACTCGGAGACCGTCGCGTTCGCCGATCTCGTGCTGCCCGACACGACCTACCTCGAGCGGTACGACTGCATCAGCCTGCTGGACCGTCCGATTTCCGACGCCGACGGCGCGAGCGACGCGATTCGCCAGCCGGTCGTGCAGCCCGATCGCGACGTGCGCCCGTTCCAGGACGTCCTGCTCGACCTCGGCGCACGCCTGCGCCTGCCCGGCCTCGTCGACGAGCAGGGTGCGCCGAAGTACCCGCGCGGCTACGCCCAGTACATGGTCGAGCACGAACGCGCGCCCGGCATCGGGCTGCTCGCGGGCTGGCGCGGTGCCGGTGGCGCAAACGACGGCGTCGGCACGCCGAATCCGGACCAGCTCGCGCGCTACGTCGAGCACGGTTGCCACTGGCACCGTGCCGTTCCCGCGGCCGGCCGCTACTACAAGATGGCGAACCGCGACTATCTCGAGTGGGCGAAGTCGCTCGCGTTCGTCGGCTCGACCCAGCCGGTCGTGCTGCAGTTCTACGCCGAAACGTTGCAGCGGTTCCGCCTTGCCGCGCGCGGGCACGGCGCGATGCAGCCGCCGGAGCGAGAGCGTGCGCGCGTCGAGCGCTACTTCGATCCCCTCCCGTTCCACTATCCGTCCCTTTCCCCGCTCGCGGGGGAAGGTGCCGAAGGCGGATGGGGGGAGGTGTCGTCGCAAGACGCCCCTCACGCCAACCCTCTTCCGCAAGCGGGAGAGCCGAAGGCGCGCTATCCACTCGCCGCGATCACCCAACGCCCGATGTTCATGTACCACGCCTGGGGATCGCAGAACCGCTGGCTGCGCCAGATCGCGACGCGCAACTACCTCTATCTCAACCCGCGCACGGCGGCCGAGCACGGCGTCGCCGACGGCGACTGGATCTGGCTCGTCGGCGAACGCGGGCGCCTGCGCGTGCAGGCGCGCACGCACGCGGGTACCGCGCCGGGCACGGTCTGGTCCTGGAACGCGATCGGCAAGCGCAAGGGCGCATGGAGGCTCGCCGCCGACGCGCCCGAGAACGTCGACGGCTTCCTGCTCAACCACCTCATCGACGAATCGTTGCGCGACCGCGACGGCCGCGCGCGCTGCGCGAATGCCGATCCGGTCACCGGCCAGGCGGCCTGGTTCGATCTGCGCGTGCGCATCGAGCGCGATGCCGAACCACGCCGGCACGGCCATCGCATCGAGCTCGCCGGAGCGGCCGGATGAGCGGCGAGGCGTGGATCACGCTCGCGATCGTGATCGGCGCGATCGCGCTGTTCGCGAGCGAGAAGGTGCGCATCGACCTCGTCGCGCTGATCGTGCTCGTGCTGCTCGTCGCGCTCGGCCTGGTCGAGCCCGACGAAGCGCTCGCCGGCTTCAGCAACGAAGCGACGGTCACCGTCGCGGCGATGTTCGCGCTGAGCCTCGGCATCGAACGTTCGGGCGCGCTCGAGCCGCTCGGGCGCGTGCTCGCGCGCGTGCGCCGGCCGTGGCTGCTCACCCTCGCGCTCATGCTCGCGATCGCGCCGATGGGCGCGTTCGTCAAGAACATCGCGCTCGTCGCGACCTTCCTGCCGCTCGCGCTGCGCGTGTGCGCGCGCACGCGGACCCCGCCCGGGCGCGTGCTGATGCCGATGGCGTACGCGGCGCAGATGGGCGGCGTCTGCACGTTGATCGGAACCTCGTCGAACCTGCTCGCCGACAGCCTCGCGCAGAAGCACGGGCTGCCGCCGTTCGGGGTGTTCGAGTTCACGCGCATGGGCGCGCTGCTCGCGCTCGTCGGCATCGTCTACCTCATGGTCATCGGCCGCTGGCTGCTGCCGCGGCACCTGCCTGCGGAGGCCGCGAACGCGGGCGAACTCGGCAAGTACGTGACCGAGCTGCGCGTGCGCGAGGGTTCGCCGCTCGTCGGCCAGACGATCGCGGCGGCGAAACTCGGCGAAGGCTACGGCGTCTACCCGCTCGAACTGCTGCGCGGCGACGAGCACCTGTGGTCGCCGCGCGAGCAGCGCCTCGAAGCCGGCGACGTGCTGCTCGTGCGCGGCGACTGGGAGAAGATCGAGGACCTGCGCGTGCGCGCGCAACTCGACATCGACCCCGAGAACCGCTACGGGCCCGAGCACGGCCGCACGCGCGTGCTGGTCGAGGCGATGGTGAAACCGGACGGCGCGATCGAGAACTACCCCCTCGGCGAAGTCGACGTGTCGCGCGAGTACGACGCGATCTCGCTGGCGATCCGCCGCCGTGGCGAGGTGCTGCGCAACGCGCTCAAGGACGTGCGCCTCGCCGGCGGCGACGTGCTGCTGCTGCTCGTCGACGAGAAGGCGGTTGCCGCCGTGCGCGCCGATGAACGCTTCGTCGTGCTCAGCGAGCGCGACGACGTGCGCCGCACGCCGAGGCGCGCGGTCGCGGCGATCGCGATCATGGTCGCGGTGATCGCGATCTCGGGCCTGCACCTGTTGCCGATCCCGGTCGCGGCGATCGCCGGCGCGATCGCGATGGCGGTCGCCGGATGCTACGGCACGCGCGACCTCTACGCGGGCATCGACTGGAAGATCATCGTGCTGCTCGCGGCGATCCTGCCGCTCGGCACCGCGATCGAGAACAGCGGCCTGTCGCAGGCGCTCGTCGCCGCTGCCATGGACCTGATCGGCTCGCACGGCCCGCTCGCGGCGCTGCTCATGGTGTACCTGCTGACCGCGCTCCTGACCGAACTGATGGGCCACAACCCGTCGGTCGTGCTCATGGTCGGCATCGCGGTGTCGGTCGCTCACGCGGTGCACGCGGACCCACGGCCGTTCGTCGTCGCGGTGGCGTTCGCCGCGGCGACCTCGTTCGCGACGCCGGTGGGCTACCCGACCAACACGATGGTCTACTACGCGGGTGGCTACCGGTTCACCGATTTCATGAAGGTCGGCATTCCGCTGATCGCGATATTCTGCGCGATCTCGATGGTCCTGATCCCGATCTTCTGGCCGCTGCAACCATGACCGCCCTGCCACCGCCGAGCGCGAAGAAGCTCGGCCTCGTGATCGACCTCGACACCTGCGTCGGCTGCCACGCATGCGCGGTCGCATGCAAGGAATGGAACGACGGCGGCCAGTTCGGCCCACTGCCGGACGAGGACCCGTACGGCACGCAGCCGCACGGCGTCTGGTTCAACCGCGTGCACAGCTACGCGGTCGAACAGGCGACGCAAGGCGGCACGCGCGAGCTCACCGTGCACTTCCCGCGCTCATGCCTGCATTGCGAGACGCCCGCGTGCGTGACCGTGTGTCCGACTGGCGCGAGCTACAAGCGCGCCGAGGACGGCATCGTCCTCGTCGACGCGGACAGGTGCATCGGCTGCCAATTGTGCGCATGGGCATGCCCGTACGGCGCGCGCGAGTTCAGCATGGAGCGCGGCACGATGCAGAAGTGCACACTCTGCGTCGATCGCATCTACAACGAGACCCTCGACCAGGCGGACCGCCAACCCGCTTGCGTGATGGCCTGCCCGACGCGCGCGCGCCACTTCGGCGACCTCGGCGACGCGCAGTCGCCGGTATCGAAGCTCGTCGCGGAGCGCGGCGGTTACGCGCTCATGCCCGAATACGACTACCAGCCGGTCAACCGCTACCTGCCACCGCGGCCGCGTCGCGACGGCTGCGCGGATGCGGGCGCGAAGCCCGCGCCGGAGGAAGCACTCGACGCCGCGCAGTTGCCCGGCGTGCTGCGCTGGCTCGACCGCGTGCTGTCGCGCTGAGGCGACGACGATGCGACCGACGTTCTCGATCATCGCGTTCACGGTGCTGTCCGGCATCGGCTACGGCGCGTGGTTCCTGTTCGGACTCGGAGCCGCGATCGGCCCGGCGTGCAGCGCAGGCGGCCTGTCCGGCCCATCCGGCGCGACGCTGACGTCGTGCCACGCCCCGTTCGATTCGTTCGCGGCGCTGCTCGTCGCGTCCGCATGCGTCGCCGTGGGACTGCTGTGCTCGCTCGGCCACCTCGGCAAGCCGCAGCGCGCGTGGCGTGCCGTGTCGCAATGGCGCACGTCATGGCTTTCGCGCGAGGGCGCGATCGCACTGCTCACGTTCGTGCCGGCAGCCGTCCTCGTCGTGCGATACGGACTCGCGCTCCAATCGCCGACGGACGGCGTCGCCGTGACCGAACTTCATCGCTGGAATGACGCCTCGTGGGACGAGACCGGCAACCGCCTGCTCGGTGGCCTCGTCGCGCTGGGATCCCTCGCAACGGTCTTCTGCACCGCGAACATCTACGCGAGCCTCAAGCCGATCCGCGCGTGGCACGAGCGGCATGTGGTACCCGCCTACCTGCTGCTCGGCCTCTATGGCGGCACCCTGCTGCTGCACGCGACGACGACGCTGTCGGGCGCGACGTGGCACCGCGACCGGCTCGTCCTGCTGGTCGGCACGATCGCGCTCGCCGCGGGCTGCGGCTGGATCAAGCTGCGCTACTGGCGTTCGATCGACGCACAGTCTTCGATCGCGGCCGGCCAGGCCACCGGGCTCGAAACGCTCGGCGTCGTGCGCGCGTTCGAGGCGCCGCACACGGAAGAGAACTACCTCCTGCACGAGATGGGCTTCATGCTCGCGCGCAAGCACGCGCGCGCGCTGCGCAGGATCGCGCTGGTCGCCGCATTCGCGGTGCCCGCCCTGCTCGCGGCGGTCGCGCTCGCGCTGCCGGCCGTGCAGGTTGCGATCGCTTGGCTCGCCCTCGCGAGCGGACTCGCCGGCCTGTTCGTCGAGCGCTGGCTGTTCTTCGCCGAGGCGAAGCACGCGGTGACGGCCTACTACCGGCGCTGAGCGCGGCATCGACACCCGCGTCGGCCGCGGGGGCGCGACGTTCACGCCCGATTCAATGCGCCCGCCTACCATCCGCTCCCCGGGGGCCGCTGATGCGGCCCTTCGCATGTCCCGAGGAGAGAGGAATACGTATGAAGAAGATCCTGCCGACCGCCGCCGTCCTGGTCGCGCTGCCCGCCTGCGCCTTCGCCGACGACGGCTGGTCCGGCGCGGGCGAACTCGGCTTCGCGGCCGCTCGCGGCAACGCGAAGTCGGAGAACCTGAACGCGAAGCTCGCGTTCAAGAAGGAAGACGACCAGTGGAAGGACAACTTCTACCTGACCGCGCTGCGCAGCAAGGGTGAAGTCACGGTCGCGACACTCGTCGACGGCCAGGTGCAGAACGTGAAGAACTACGACACGACCGCGAACCGCTACGAAGCGGGCGCGTCGGTCGGCTACAAGTTCGACGAACGCAGCTACCTCGTCGGCGCGCTGCGCTACGAGAACGACGACTTCTCGCCGTTCGAATACCAGGCGGTCGTTTCGCTCGGCTACGGTTACACCGTGCTCAAGAACGCGAGCGACGAGCTGTCGTTCGAAGCCGGCCCGGGCTACAAGCGCTACAAGCCGGTCGACGTGCTCGGTCCTGAGACTGCGGGCGACCCGCCGGCGCCGGTGCGCCACACGTTCGATTCGGAAGGCGAAGTCGTCGGCCGCGGCCTCGTCGCCTACAAGCATCTCTTCAACGAAACGACCGCGTTTGTCGATACCCTGCTCGTCGAAGCCGGCAGCGACAATACTTTCCTGCAGAACGATGCGGGCCTGCAGGTCGCGATCAACAAGTCCTTCGCGCTCAAGGCCGGGTATCAGGTGCGCCACAACTCCGACGTCGCGCCCGGCATCAAGAAGACCGACCAGCTGCTGACGACGAACCTCGTCTACAACTTCGGCGGCGGTTGATCGTCCCGACCGATGCCGCTCGACGCGGCGTCGGATCCAAAGCAAGAGCTTGAAGCGCGAAGCACACGGAGCACACGTAGGAAGAGCCCTTCAGTTCATTGCCTACTTCGTGTGCTCCGTGTGCTTCGTGTTTCAGTCTCCTGCCCTCGTGGCCTGCAGGATCGCGTCCGCGCCGCGGGCACGCAGCAACGCGGCGACCTCGCGGCCGATGGCTTCGGGCGCGTCGCGCGGGCCGCGCGCTTCGGCACGGATGACGCGTCCGGTCGCGGCTTCGCCGACGAGTCCCCACAGCACGAGCCCGCTCTCGGTTTCGACGCAGTAGCCCGCGATCGGCACGTTGCAGCTGCCGTGCAGGTCGAGGTTCATCGCGCGCTCGGCCGCGACGCAACGATGCGTGTCGGCGTCGTCGAGGCCGCGCACGAGGTCGAGCACGCCGGCGTCGCCGGCGCGGCACTCGATCGCGATCGCGCCCTGCGCGACGGCGGGAAGCCAGTCCGGCGCCGCGAGCCGTTCGGCGATGCGCGTGCCGAGGCCGAGGCGATCGATGCCGGCGCAGGCCAGGATGATCGCGTCGTAGTCGCCTGCGTCGAGCTTGGCGAGGCGCGTGTTGACGTTGCCGCGCAGGTCGGCGAGCTCGAGGTCCGGCCGCAAGGCGCGCAGTTGGGACTGGCGGCGCAGCGACGACGTGCCCACGCGCGCGCCACGCGGCAGCTGCGCGAGGCGCGGCCAGCGGTTGCTGATGTACGCGTCCGCCGCATCGGCGCGCTCGAGCACGGCGCCGATCGCGAAGCCGGGCTCGAGTTCCATCGGCACGTCCTTGAACGAGTGCACCGCGATGTCGGCGCGGTACTCGAGCATCGCGACTTCGAGTTCCTTGAGGAACAGTCCCTTGCCGCCGATCGCCGCGAGCGGACGATCGATGATCTCGTCGCCGCGCGTGGTCATCGGCACCAGTTCGACCGCGCAGTCGGCGTGCAGCGCGCGCAGGCGCGCGGCGACGTGTTCGGCTTGCCACAGCGCGAGGGCGCTCTGGCGGGTGGCGATTCGCAGGGTCTTCTTCATAGGGTCCGGATCAGCTTGCGCAGCGCGGGCAGGTTGCGGCGGCTCACTTCGAGCGCCGTGGCCACGCCGTCGACGTTGGCGAACAGGCGGCCGTCCGGCGTGCGCGTGAGGCCGCTCAGCTTCGCGCGCGCGACGAGGCAGTTGCGGTGGATGCGCACGAAGCGATCCTCGAACTCCTCCTCGAGCGCCTTCAACGGCTCCTCGATGAGCACGGTGCCCTTGGCATGGTGGACGACGACGTACTTGTCCTCCGCCAGCAGGTAGGCGACCTCGGAGACCGGCACCAGCACGAGGCTGCCGCGCACGCGCGCGCACAGGTGCGTGCGCGTGCGCCCAGCGCCGAGCGCGCGCTCGACCTCTTGCGTGTCCTCGCCGCTCCAGCGGCGCGCCTTCGCGAGCGCGGCGCGCAGGCGCTCGCTGCGCACGGGCTTGAGCAGGTAGTCGATCGCGTTGGCGTCGAACGCGGCGAGCGCGTGGTCGCCGTAGGCGGTGCAGAACACCAGGGCGGGAGGCGATTCGAGCGCGCCGAGGTGGCGCGCGACCTCGATGCCGTCCATGACGGGCATGCGGATGTCGAGCAGTACGACATCGGGTGCGAGGCGCGCGACCGCGTCGAGCGCATCGCGCCCGTTGACGGCTTCGCCGACGACTTCCACGTCGCCGATCTCCGCAAGCAACGCGCGCATGCGCTCGCGCGCCAAGGGCTCGTCGTCGACGACGAGCGCCTTCATCGGACAGCTGCCTCGGGCAGGCGCACGCTCACGGTGTACACGTCGGGTCCCGGTTCCACGCGGAGCTCGCCGCGCGCGCCGAAATGGTACTCGATGCGCGCGCGGATGTTGGCGAGGGCCATGCCGTTGCGCCGCACGGGTGCGTTCGGTGGCAGCGGGTTGGTCAGCACGATCTCGACCCCGGCCTCGAGCGGGCTGCCCCGCAGGCGCAGCGTGCCGCCGTCGCCGCGCGGCTGAATGCCGTGGTAGATCGCATTCTCGACCAGCGGCTGCAGCAGCAGGCGCGGAAGGCGGAACGCGCGCGGCGCGTCGCCGACGTCGATCTCGACCCGCAGCCGCTCGCCGAGCCGCAGCCGCTCGATGTCGAGATAGCGCTCGACGAGGTCGAGCTCCTCGCCGAGCGTGCCGTGGTCGTCGGCGGCACCGAGTGCGGCGCGGAACAGCTCCGCGAGGTCCTCCACCGTGCGCTCCGCGTCCGCGGGGCGCGTGCGGATCAGGCTCGCGATCGTGTTCATGCTGTTGAACAGGAAATGCGGGCGAATGCGCGCCTGCAACGCATCGACCTGCGCTTTCGCCGCGGCGCGCACGCGTTCGCGCCAGCGCTCGAGCACGAACAGGTAGCGCAGCAGGGCTGCCGCGATCAGCGCGCAGATCGCCGCGTTCACGAACACGAATCGCTCGCCCTCGCCGAGCGGCGCGGTCAGCTGCAACCCGAGCGCCTGGTCCATGCGCAACACGACCGCGCTGCCGAGCGCGGTCACCGCGACGCCGACCGCCCAGGCGGTGACGAAGCCGGCGCGCTCGGGCAGGCGCTGCAGGAATGCACGCATCGAGCACAGCACGACCGCATTGAGCAACGCGAGCCATTGCACGTAGACGCTGAGCAGGCCGAGGCGCCGCAGCCAGCCGCGCTCGCCGCCGTCGGGGACGAGCACGATCACCAGCGCGACGAGTTCGGCGACGACCATCAGCGCGAACAGCGTCGGGCCGCTGCAGAATTGCGGCAACCAGTTCGGTGAGCTCGTTCTGGCCCTGGCGTCCCGCATCCGCGGTCTCCCGTGCTTCGCAGGCATGCCGCACGGCCATGAGGGCCGACCGGCGCCATCGCGGCTGAAGCCGCTCCTACATTATCAAACGCTCAGGCCAGGCGCGTGCCGATCCAGGCCCGCAGGTCGGCGATCTCCTGCGCGCACACCTGGTGCGCCATCGGGTAGCGATGCCAGTCGACGCCGTAGCCGAGCAGCGCGAGCGCATCGCGGCTGACCGCGCCGAGCGGTTCCGGGACGACCGGATCGTGGCTCCCGTGCGCCATGAAAATCGGCACGGCCGCGTTCGCGTCGCTGCGCTCGGCCGGCGTCGACTCGCGCAGCGGCAGGTAGGTCGACAGCGCAACGATGCCGGCCAGGCGCCGCGCGTGGCGCACGCCACCGGCGAGCACGATCGCGCCGCCCTGCGAGAAGCCCGCGAGCAGGACGCGATCCGGCGCGATGCCGCGCTCGCCTTCGCGCGAGATCAGCGCGTCGAGCTCGGCGATCGATTCACGGATGCCGGCTTCGTCCTCCTTGTCCTCGATGCGCGCGCCCTTGATGTCGTACCACGCACGCATGCGCATGCCGCCATTGATCGTGACGGCCCGCACCGGCGCATGCGGGAACACGAAGCGCAACGGCGGCCAGGTGCGGTCGACGAGCTCGGGCACGATCGGTGCGAAGTCGTTTCCGTCCGCGCCGAGGCCATGCAGCCAGATCACCGCATGGCTCGGGTTCGCGGCGGTTACGGTTTCGACACAGGGCAGCGGCGGCACGGCGGCACTCCGGCAGGGCAAGGCGCGTAGGCTGCCCGGGCGACGCCGGTTTGCCAAGCGGCGCGCGTCGGTCGGCGTGGTGGCGCGGGGCGCCTGGCGTCCTCCGCGTGCTCCATCTTCTCCGTGTCCCAGGTTCGTTCGCGGCGATGGTCGTGCCGTCCGTTCGCGTTCTCGGTTCGGCGAGCGTTCCGGCCGTCGAGACGTCCGGCCTTTGCGCGATGCTTACTTCCGGGCCGGTACGCGGCGGGCGCGAGCGGCTATCCTGTCGGCTTTGCGTACCTTGCCGGAGTTCCGTATGGATCGTCTTGCCGTCGCCTGCCTCGCCGCCCTGCTCGGCATTGCCGCCGCGCCGGCGCAGGCAGCTCCGTCGATCACGCTCGAGCAGGCCATGGCCGAGCCCGACTGGATCGGGGCGCCGGTCGAGAATCCGTACTGGGGCCTCGACGGCAAGAGCGTCTACTACGACCTCAAGCGCAGCGGCTCGCCGGTGCGTGATCGCCATCGCATCGACCTCGGCGACGGCCGCGACACGGTCGTCGAACCGGCCGCGATGGCGAACGCCGACGGTGGCGACGCGGTGTACGACCGCTCGCGCACGCGCGCCGCGTTCGTGCGCAGCGGCGACGTGTTCATGCGCGACCTCGGCAGCGGTCGCCTCGTCCAGGTCACGCGCACGCCGGACGAGGAAGCGTCCCCGCAGTTCTCGGCCGACGGTCGCAGCCTGCACTACCGGGTTGGAACCGCGTGGTTCCGCTACGACATCGCGGGCGCGATCGGCGGACCTGCCGCGATCGTCAAGGCCGAGAAGGACCCGGAAGCCCGCCAGCCCGACGACTTCGGTGCCGACCAGCTGCGCTGGTTCTCGACCTTGCGCAAGGACAAGGCCGACCGCGACGCGCGCCGGCAGCACGGCGAGGAGTTCGTCAAAGGCGATCCGACGCGCGCACCGCTGCCGTTCCATCTCGGCGACGACGTCCGCATCGAAGGCACGTCACTCTCGCCGAACGGACGCTGGATGCTCGTCGTCACGTCGCCGAAGGGCTACGAGAAGGGCAAGCAGGGCAAGCTGCAGCGCTTCGTGACCGAGTCCGGCTACGAGGAACAGGAGGACGAGCGCACGCGCGTCGGCCGCAACGACCCGGCACCGCAGTCGCTCGTGTTGCTCGACCTGCAGAAGCACACGCAGCAGGCGCTGTCCAGCGAGGACCTGCCCGGCATCCACGACGATCCGCTGGAGGCGGTGCGCGAGGAGAACGCCGCGCGCAAGCGCGAACTCCAGGCCGACGCCGGCGCCGGCGCGCACGACGGCAAGGCAGCGCCGAAGGACAAGGACAAGGACAAGGCGAGGAAGGACGAACCCGCGGCCCGCGCAATCCGCATCGTCGCCGATGCCGAGGACGGCGGCGGCGGCGGCATCGCCTGGAGCGCCGACGGAGCCGCGCTCGCGATCCAGATCCGCGCGATCGACAACAAGGATCGCTGGATCGCGACGGTGGACTTCGACCGCGGCAGGCTCGTCTGCCAGCACCGCCTCACCGATCCCGCCTGGATCAACTGGAACTTCAACGAGTTCGGCTGGGAACGCGACGACCGCACGCTCTGGTACGTGTCCGAGGAAACCGGTTTCGCCCAGCTCTACGCCAAGCGGCCCGGCGGCAAGGCGAGCGCGCTGACGAGCGGCCGCTTCGAAGTTTCCGCGCCCGCGCTTTCGCCCGACGGGCGCTGGTTCTACCTGCGCTCGAACGCGGAGGCGCCGTATCGCTACGACGTCTACCGCGTCCCGGCGGGCGGCGGCAAGCTCGAGCGCGTGACGAACCTGCACGGCATGCAGCAGTTCGCGCTGTCGCCCGACGGCAGCCGCCTCGCCGTGCTGCACTCGAGCGCCTACGTGCCCGCGCAGCTCGCGCTCGTCACGGTCGACGGCGGCGCCGTGCGTGAACTCACCGATACCCGCACGCCGGAGTACAAGGCGCGCACGTGGATCGAGCCGCGCATCGTCGAACTGCCCTCGACGCACACGAAGCAGCCGATCTACGCGAAGTTCTATCAGGCGAAGGACTTCGACGCGTCGAAGAAACATCCCGCGGTGCTGTTCGTGCATGGCGCCGGCTACACGCAGAACGTGCACGAGCAGTTCCCGTACTACTTCCGCGAGCAGATGTTCCACAACCTGCTCGTCGAGGAAGGCTACGTCGTGCTCGACATGGACTACCGCGCGAGCGAAGGCTACGGCCGCGACTGGCGCACGGCGATCTACCGCCGGATGGGCCACCCCGAGCTCGAGGACCTCGTCGACGGCGTGCACTGGCTGGAGGAGAACGCGGCGGTCGACCCGCGGCGCGTCGGCGTCTACGGCGGCTCGTACGGCGGCTTCATGACGCTGATGGCGATGTTCCGCGCACCCGAGGTGTTCCGCGCGGGCGCCGCGCTGCGCCCGGTCACCGACTGGACGCAGTACAACCACGAGTACACCTCGAACATCCTCAATACGCCGCAGCTCGACCCGATCGCGTACGAGCGCTCGTCGCCGATCGAGTTCGCCGACGGCCTGCGCGGGCCGCTGCTGATCGCGCACGGCATGATCGACGACAACGTGTTGTTCGAGGATTCGGTGCGCCTGTACCAGCGCCTGATCGAGCTGCACAAGGACGACTTCGAACTCGCCGGCTACCCGCTCGACCGCCACGGCTTCACCCACGCCGATTCGTGGCTCGACGAGTACAAGCGCATCCACAAGCTGTTCCAGGCCAATCTGCGATGAGCACGCACCCGCTCGCACGGCTCGGCCTCGCCGGCGCGCTCGCCGCGCTCGCGGGTTGCCATGCCGAGTGGGTGCGCGACCATCCGCTCGGCTGCCGCAGCGACGAGCAGTCGCTGCTGCGCGACACGCTCTACTTCGGCCGCGCGATCCCCGGCGGCGGCGAGGTCGACGAAGCCGCCTGGCAGCGCTTCGACGACGAGGTGCTCGCACACGCGTTCCCGCGCGGCTACACCACGCTCGACGCGCGCGGCCACTGGCTCGGCGACGACGGCGCGCCGGTCAGCGAGGCGAGCCGCGTCGTCGTGATCGTGCACGACCGCGACGCGCCGAGCGAGGCCGCGCTGCGCACGGTCGTCGCAGCCTATCGCGAGCGATTCCGCCAGGATGCGGTGCTGCGCGAGCGCACGGCGGCGTGCGTGGCGTTCTGACGCGCGTCAAGGCGCGGGTCAGGATGGACGCACGCCGGAAGCGGCTCGCCCGCTGCGCGGCTTGCCGCGCACTACACCAGCCGATCGTACGCACGGAATGCGCGTAGGGCGGCTCGACGCGAAGGGCGCAGCCGTCGCGGCATCACACCGGCGCGGAGTCCGCACAGCCCGGTTCAGCGCCCCACCACGCGCAGATGCCTGCGCGGCGCCACCTTCGCCCGCTGACGCTTCGCCTTGTCGGGTTCGTACACCATGTAGACGTCCGCACGCTGGTAATGGCTGCCCGGCCGCGGCGCCGGGTGGTGCACGAAACCGCCGCTCTCGTACAGCTGCAGCGCAGGGCCGAGGCGCTTGCTCGATTCGAGGAACAGCGTGCGGCCGCGACGGCGCCCGAATTCGGCGATCGCGCCGTCGAGCAGCGTGCGGCCCGCGCCGAAGCCGCGAAAGCCGCTTTCGACCGCCATCTTCGACAGCTCGTACACGCCGGGCGCCTCCTTGAGCAGCGCGCAGGTGCCGATCACTTCGCCGTCGAGCGTCGCGAACAGGATCGTGCCGCCCGGTTCGATCACGTGCGTCTGCGGATCGCCGAGCACGGCGCGGTCGACGTCCTCGAGCGTGAACCAGCGCTGCAGCCACTCGACGTTGAGGCGCTCGAAGTGCGGCGCCCATTCCGGCCGGTACGGCTCGATCCCGATCGTCGCGCCCTTCAGGCGCGCATGGTGCGAGCGGATGTCGGCAGCAAGGCGACCGCTGGCGATGTCGGCCTCGAACGCGCCGAGTGCGTCGAGCAGCGTGCCGCCGCCGCGTGCAGCCGCGGCCGCTGCGGCGCGGCGGATCGCGCACCACACCGGGCCGAGGCGATCGAGCTTGCGTTCCGCCTCGGCCGAGAGTTCCAGCACGCCGCGCCGCGCGTCGCTGCGATCGGTGCGGCGCGTGATCCAGCCCTGCGCGCGCAGCTTCGCCGCGAGCTGGCTTACCGCGGGATGCGTCTGGCCGATGGCCGCGGCGATCTCGGTGACCGAGGCCGGCCCGCGCACCTGCAGGTAGCGCAGCACCGGGAACCAGTGCGCGTCGAGGTCATGTCCGGCCTCGCGATAGGCTGCGTTGGCCGCCGCATAGAGGCTCTCGCTGACCGCCTTGAGCCGGCTGCCGAGCGCGAGCTCGCCTTGCGCGTGCAGGAACATCATCACTCGTCCGTCGGCTGTTACGTAAGTGCTTACGTTAGCGTTTCGGGAAGGCTCGCGCAAGACTGCCGCCGGCGTCGCCGGCGACGTAGCATGGCCATGCGGCGAAACCGCCGCGCGACGGCGAACCCCATGGCGAAACCTTCGATCGTGCTGCGCCGCGTCGATGACGCGTCACTCGTCGCGACGGCGCGCACCTTGTTCCGCGAGTACGCCGGGGCGATCGGCGTGGATCTCGAATACCAGGGCTTCTCGGCCGAACTCGCCGGCCTGCCCGCGCCGTACGTCGGGCCGGACGGCGCGCTGTTCCTCGCGTTCGTCGACGGCGCCGCCGCCGGCTGCGCGGCCTTGCGCCGCTACGACGCGCGCAGCGGCGAGATGAAGCGCCTCTACGTGCGCGACGCTTGCCGCGGGTTCGGGCTCGGCGCGCGTCTCGTCGATGCGATCGTCGACGCCGCGCGCGTCGCCGGCTACACCGAACTGCGCCTCGACACGCTCGCGAGCATGACGTCCGCGCAGGCGCTCTACCGCCGCCTCGGCTTCATCGAGACACCGCCCTACGGCGACGCGCACATCGCCGGCACGCGCTTCTACGCGCTCAGGCTCGCGCAGTAGCAGGGGTGCAGCGCAGCGGGGCGCGGAGCGGCGCGCGCGTGCGCGAACGGCACGGCACGGCGTCGAGGAGTCGACGCATGGCGGGCTGCCTCGATCACTCGACCCGCTCGTCCGTCAGCGCGCGAAGAACAGGCGCGCGAGCTCCGCGCCCGGATCGGGTGCGCGCATGAACGCCTCGCCGACGAGGAACGCGTCGACGCCCGCGTCGCGCATGCGCGCGACATCGGCCGGCGCGTGGATGCCGCTTTCGGTCACGAGCACGCGGCCTTCGTCGACGCGCCCGCGCAGGCGCAAGGTCGTGTCGAGCGAGGTTTCGAACGTGCGCAGGTTGCGGTTGTTGATGCCGACGAGCGGCGCAGGGATGTCGAGCGCGCGCTCGAGCTCGCGTTCGTCGTGCACCTCGACGAGCACGTCGAGGTCGAGTTCGGCCGCGACGAGGGCGAGGTCGAGCAGCGCGGCGTCGTCGAGTGCGGCCACGATGAGCAGGATCGCGTCGGCGCCGATCGCGCGCGCTTCGTAGACCTGGTACGCGTCGATCGTGAAGTCCTTGCGCAGCACCGGCAGCGTGCACGCGGTGCGCGCCTGCTGCAGGTACGCCTCGCTGCCCTGGAAGAAATCGGCGTCCGTGAGCACCGACAGGCACGCGGCGCCTGCGGCGGCATAGCTCGCCGCGATCGCGGCCGGGTCGAAGTCCGGGCGGATCACGCCCTGCGACGGGCTCGCCTTCTTCACCTCGGCGATCACCGCGGGCAGGCCGGCTTCGAGCTTCGCCTCGATCGCGGCGGCGAAGCCGCGCGTCGGTGCGAGTCCGGCGACCCGCGACGCGAGTTCGGCGAGCGGCACGCGCGCACTGCGCTCGGCGATCTCCTCGACCTTGCGCGCGAGGATGCGTTGCAGGATGTCGCTCATGCGCGACCCTCGGCGGCCAGCGCGCGCGTCGCCGCGACGAACGCGTCGAGCTTCGCGCGCGCGGCGCCGCTCGCGACGACCGCGCGCGCGCGCTCGATGCCGTCCTGGATCGAGCCGGCGAGGTCGGCCGCGTACAGCGCCGCACCCGCGTTGAGCAGCACGATGTCGCGCGCGACGCCGGGCGTGTCGTCGAGCGCCTCGAGCAGCAGCGCCTTCGATTCGAGCGCGTGCGCGACGCGCAGGTTGCGGCTCGACGCCATCACCAGGCCGAAATCCTCCGGCTCGATCACGTACTCGCGCACATCGCCGTCGCGCAATTCGCCGACCA
This sequence comes from Dokdonella sp., assembly GCF_036518555.1. Classification (GTDB taxonomy): domain Bacteria; phylum Pseudomonadota; class Gammaproteobacteria; order Xanthomonadales; family Rhodanobacteraceae; genus Dokdonella_A. The sequence goes on from NZ_DATDMY010000150.1 coordinate 27,492, forward strand.
TCGTCGCCGCGCCGAGCGAGATCTCGTCCATGCCGTCGCGGCCCCAGACGACGAGCGCGTGGCGCGCGCCTAGCTGCTGCAGCGCGCGCACCTGGATGCCGACGAGATCGGGATGGAACACGCCCATGAGGATGTTCGGCGCGCCCGCGGGATTGGTCAGCGGCCCGAGGATATTGAACAGCGTGCGTACGCCGAGTTCCTTGCGCACGGGCGCGACGACCTTCATCGCCGGATGGTGGTTCGGCGCATACATGAAGCCGATGCCGGTCTGCGCGAAGCAGCGCGCGACCTGCGCAGGATCGAGGTCGATCGACGCGCCGAGCGCCTCGAGCACGTCGGCGCTGCCCGACTTCGACGACACGCTGCGATTGCCGTGCTTGGCGACTTTCGCGCCCGCGGCCGCGGCGACGAACATGCTCGCGGTCGAGATGTTGAACGTGTGCGCGCCGTCGCCGCCGGTGCCGACGATGTCGACGAAGTGCGCGGGCGCGCCGACGTCGACCCTCGCGGCGAGCTCGCGCATCACGCGCGCGGCGCCGGTGATCTCGCCGATCGTCTCCTTCTTCACGCGTAGGCCCGCGACGATCGCGGCGACGAGCGTCGGCGACACCTCGCCGCGCATGATCTGGCGCATCAGGTCGACCATCTCGTCGTGGAAGATCTCGCGGTGTTCGATCGCGCGTTGCAGCGCTTCCTGCGGTGTGATCGGCATGGGTCGGTTCGGGTTCGCGCTCAGCGCACGCGGTAGCGGATGGAGTGGATGTCGGCGCGTCCGCGTCCACCGGGACGTTCGCCGGAGAACAGCAGCACGCCCGGATGCGCCGGATCGGTCGACGGACCGAGGATCCAGCCGCCGTCGACGTCGACGCGCGCGTCGAGTCGCTGCGCGCGCACGTAGCGGTCGCCGTCGCGCACGGCCGACCACAGCGCGATCGGTGCGTTCTCGACGTCGTCCGATCGCGCGAACACGAGCACGCGACCGCCGTCGAGCCAGGCCGCGTCGAAGTCGTCGCCGGCGCCGTTGACCTCGCCCGCGAGCGGTACGGCAGGCTGCCACGCGCCGTCGCGCCAGGTGCTCGTGAACAGGTCGTGGCGGCCTGCGCCGCGGCGGCCGTTCGTCGCGAACAACAGCGTGCGGCCGTCCGCGGACGGGGTCGGCGCCCATTCGTCGCCGGCCGAATTGACGCCCGCGCCGAGGTTCGCCGGCGTGCCGAACGCCGCCGTCGCGGGATCGAACGCGACCTGCCAGAGGTCGTCGCCGCCGTAGCCGCCGGCGCGATTGGAGAAGAAATAGACGCTGCGACCGTCGGCCGCGAACGCGGGATCGAATTCGTTCGCAGGCGTGTCGAATGCGACCGCGACCGGCGCGCTCCACGCGCCGTCGCGACGCCGCGAGATCCAGATGTCCCAACCACCCGCGCCGCCGGGCCGGTTCGTGCTGCCCCAGAGCACGTTGTCACCGTCGGGGCTCACTGCCGCGCGGATTTCCGAATACTCCGACGAGACGACGCCCGGCAGGAACACGGACGCGTCGCCGACGAGCTCGAAGGCGACCTCATGCACGGGCTTCGCCGCGCAGGCCGCGAGCAAGGCGCTCGCGACGACGACGGACAGGACATGGCGTGCGCGCATCGCTCCCTCCAGAGTGCGGCGGCATCACGCCGCTTTCGGCAACGCCTGCGCGAGGAAATTGCGCAGCATCGCGTGGCCGTGTTCGGTGAGGATCGACTCGGGGTGGAACTGCACGCCTTCGATCGGCAGGCTGCGGTGGCGCAGGCCCATGATCTCGTCGCGCGAGCCATCCGCGTGCTCGGTCCACGCGGTGACTTCGAGGCAATCGGGCAGCGACGACTGCTCGACCACGAGCGAGTGGTAACGCGTCGCCTCGAACGGATTGGGCAGGCCGCGGAACACGCCCTGGCCCGCGTGATGGATCGGCGAGGTCTTGCCGTGCATGATCTCCTTCGCGCGGATCACGCGCCCGCCGAACGCCTGGCCGATCGACTGGTGGCCGAGGCAGACGCCGAACACGGGCACCTCGCCGCCGAGCCGCTGCAGCACCTCGAGCGACACGCCGGCGTCGTCCGGCGTACCGGGGCCGGGCGAGATCACGATCGCCGACGGCCGCAGCGCGCGCAGCGCGGGTAATGTCATCTCGTCGTTGCGGATCACGCGCACGTCCTCGCCGAGCTCGCCGAAGTACTGCACGAGGTTGAACGTGAACGAGTCGTAGTTGTCGATCATCAACAGCATGCGGACGCCCATCGGGACCGGAGCCGGAACGCGAGTATACGGCCTATCGACGGCACGCCCCGATACGGGCGCGGCGCGCTCAGGCCGCGTCCGGAGCGGAGGGCGCGGTCGCGCGCGGCGGGAACCAGCGCTCGAGGCCGTCGACCGCCTCGCACATGCTGCGCGCGATCTCGCGTTCGCCCATGACCGCGGCGTCGGCGCCGGCGCCGAGCAGATAGGCGACCTCGTCGTCCGAATGCGCGCGCGCCAGCACGGCGATCGACGGATTCGCCTCGCGCGCGTGGCGGAT
>NZ_DATDMY010000151.1:0-4752 GCF_036518555.1 Dokdonella sp.
TCAGAAATCCATGCCGCCCATGCCACCCATGCCGCCGCCGGCCGGGCCGTGGCTGTGGGCTTCTTCCTTCTTCGGCGCTTCGGCGACCATGGCTTCCGTCGTGATGACGAGGCCGGCGATCGACGCGGCGTTCTGCAGCGCGGTGCGCGTGACCTTGGTCGGATCGAGGATGCCGAGCTCGACCATGTCGCCGTACTCGCCCGTCGCGGCGTTGTAGCCGAAGTTGCCCTTGCCGTCGGCCACCTTGTTCAGGATCACCGACGCCTCTTCACCGGCGTTCGTGACGATCTCGCGCAGCGGCGCTTCCATCGAGCGCTTGGCGATCTGGATGCCGTGGTTCTGGTCCTCGTTGTCGCCCTTGAGCTTGGCGATGCCGGCCAGCGCGCGGATCAGCGCGACGCCGCCGCCCGGGACCACGCCTTCCTCGACCGCCGCACGCGTCGCGTGCAGGGCGTCTTCGACGCGCGCCTTCTTTTCCTTCATCTCGACTTCCGTCGCCGCGCCGACCTTGATCACGGCCACGCCGCCAGCGAGCTTGGCGACGCGCTCCTGCAGCTTCTCGCGGTCGTAGTCGGAGGAGGTCTCCTCGATCTGCGCCTTGATCTGCTTGATGCGCGACTGGATGTTGCCCGCTTCGCCAGCGCCGTCGATGATCGTCGTGTTCTCCTTCGAGATGATCACCTTCTTCGCCTTGCCGAGATCCTTCAGCGTCGCCTTCTCGAGCTGCAGGCCGACCTCTTCCGAGATCACCTGGCCGCCGGTCAGGATCGCCATGTCCTCGAGCATCGCCTTGCGGCGGTCACCGAAGCCCGGCGCCTTCACGGCCGCGACCTTGACGATGCCGCGGATCGTGTTGACGACGAGCGTCGCGAGCGCTTCGCCCTCGACTTCCTCGGCGACGATCAGCAGCGGCTTGCCCGCCTTCGCGACGCCTTCGAGCACGGGCAGCAGCTCGCGCACGTTGGACACCTTCTTGTCGTGCAGGAGGATGTACGGGTCTTCCAGCTCGACCTGCTGGCTCTGCTGGTTGTTGATGAAGTACGGCGACAGGTAGCCGCGGTCGAACTGCATGCCTTCGACGACGTCGAGCTGGTTGTCCAGGCCCGAGCCTTCCTCGACCGTGATCACGCCTTCCTTGCCGACCTTGTCCATCGCCTGCGCGATGAGCTTGCCGATCGCGTCGTCGCCGTTCGCGGAGATCGTGCCGACCTGGGCGATCGACTTGCTGTCCGCCGACGGCTTGCTGAGCTTCTTGAGCTCCTCGACCGCGCCGATGACGGCCTTGTCGATGCCGCGCTTGAGGTCCATCGGGTTCATGCCGGCGGCAACCGCCTTGAGGCCTTCGCGGATCAGCGCCTGCGCGAGCACGGTCGCGGTCGTGGTGCCGTCACCGGCGACGTCGGACGTCTTGGAAGCGACTTCCTTGACCATCTGCGCGCCCATGTTCTCGAACTTGTCGGCCAGTTCGATCTCCTTCGCGACGGACACGCCGTCCTTGGTGATCGTCGGCGAGCCGAAGCTCTTCTCGAGCACGACGTTGCGGCCCTTCGGGCCGAGGGTCGCCTTCACGGCGTTGGCGAGGGTGTTGACGCCGCGCAGGATGCGCGCGCGCGCGTCTTCGGAGAAACGGATTTCTTTGGCTGCCATGGGATCGATGTCCTTGAAAGAGTGTCTGGAGGGGAATGCGGGAAGCGCGGCGCGCGGCGCCTGCTTACTTCTCGACGACGGCGATGAGGTCTTCTTCGCGCATGACCAGCAGTTCCTGGCCGTCGACCTTGACCTCGGTGCCCGAGTACTTGCCGAACAGCACGATGTCGCCGACCTTGACCGCCATCGGGCGGACCTTGCCGTCTTCCTGGATCTTGCCGGTGCCGGCGGCGAGGACCTCGCCCTTGACCGGCTTTTCGGCCGCGGCGTCGGGGATCACGATGCCACCGGCGGACTTCGTCTCGGCTTCCAGACGCTTGATGATCACGCGATCGTGCAACGGGCGAAGCTTCATGGGTGTCTCCGTAACAGGTTGATGTTGAAGGACTAACGAAAAATTGTTAGCACTTGGTCGTGCTGAGTGCCAATTTTAGCGGCGAAGCCGACCCCGCGAAAGGGGGCGTCGATGGCCCGCGTCCCAGATGGCGCTCCTCGCCGGTGATTCAAGAGCACGGCGGCAGTCGTCACCCGTGATGGCTATATTCCCGGCCGCAGCCAGGCGCGTGGTGCGCCGGTCTTCGTCCTGGGGAATCCGCATGCAGTACGGCAAGGGCGCCTTCGGCGCCGCACTCCTTCTTTTCCTCGCGCCGACCGAGGACGCGCGCGCGCAGTACGTGTCGCTCGTCGGCGGCGCGCCCGCGGTCGAGCATTTCGACACCCTCGCCGCGAACGGCACCGGCTCGACGCTGCCTGCGGGCTGGCACTTCGTCGAGTCCGGCACGAATGCGAACGGCACCTATGCCGCCGACGCCGGCGCGACTGCAGCGGGCAACACGTACAGCTACGGCTCCGGCGGCAGCGGCGACCGCGCGCTCGGCGTGCTGCGGTCGGGCTCCCTGCAGCCGCTGGTCGGCGCCGAACTCGGCAACGACAGCGACCTCGTCGTCGACCATGTCGACGTGAACTACGCGGGCGAGCAATGGCGCCTCGGCGCGGCCGGTCGCAGCGACCGCCTCGACTTCCAGTACAGCGTCGATGCGACCTCGCTGAACGATGCAGCTGCGAGCTGGCTCGATGTCGATGCGCTCGACTTCGCTTCGCCGAACACATCCGCCGCGGTCGGCGCGCTCGACGGCAACCTCGCCGCGAATCGCGTCGCCGTCGCGGGCACGATCGCCGGCCTTGCGCTCGCGCCCGGCGCGCACCTGTGGGTGCGCTGGGTCGACGCCGACATCGCGGGCGCCGAGGACGGCCTCGCGATCGACGACGTGCAGTTCGCGATCGCGGGCGACCCGCCGGTCGACGTACCGCCCGGCGTCGCGACGACGACGCCCGCTGCGGGAGCGAGCGGCGTCGCGACCAACGCGACGCTCGCCGTCGCCTTCAGCGAAGCCGTGGCCACGAGCGACCCGTGGTACTCGCTCGTCTGTTCGGTCTCCGGCACGCACACGGCGACCGCCAGCGGCGGCCCGGTGACGTACACACTGACGCCGTCGCCCGCGTTCGCCGCGAACGAAAGCTGCACCTGGACGATCCTCGCCGCGCATGTCGCCGACGTCGACGGCACGCCCGATCCGCTCGCAGCCGACTACGTGGTCACGTTCACGACGCTCGACCCGGCGACGACGCCGCCGACGGTCATCTCGACCGAACCCGCGAACGGCGCGACCAGCGTCGCGATCGCGAGCGACATGCGCGTGACGTTCAGCGAACCGGTGACGACCTCGAGCGCGTTCGCGCTGACCTGCGACGCGACGCCGATCGCGCTCGACGAATCGGGCAGCGGCGCCACGCGCACGCTCACGCCCGCGACCGTGCTGCCCGCGGGCGGCGGCTGCACGTTCACGATCGGCGCGAGCGGCGTGCACGACCTCGATTCCGTCGCGATGACGGCCGACGTCGTCGTCGCGTTCCAGGTCGCCACCGGCACGCTCGAGGACTACTACGCGCACGTGAACCCGGTCAGCCCCGAACAGTTGCGCTGCTCGCTGCACCAGACGATCAAGGGCCACACCGTCTATCCGTACAGCGGCTCGGGCACCAGCACGTGGACGATCCTCGAGGTCGCGCAGCAGGACCCGAACGATGCGACGAAGATGATCGACGTCTACCGCAACCGCTCGTACACGATCGGCAGCGACCGCGCCGGCACCGGCGGCGGCATCACCTACAACCGCGAGCACACCTGGCCGAACTCCCTCGGCTTCGCCAACAGCAGCCTCGCCGCGTACACCGACACGCACATGCTGTGGCTGTCGGACACGAGCCAGAACGCGAGCCGCGGCAACAAGCCGTTCGACGTTTGCGCGAGCGGCTGCACCGAGCTCCCGACCGAAGCGAACAACGGCGTCGGCGGCGGCAGCGGCACGTACCCGGGCAATTCCAACTGGGTGCGCTCGCCCGACGGCAACGCGGGTTCGTTCGAGGTCTGGAACCATCGCAAGGGCGAGATGGCGCGCGCGATGTTCTACATGGCGATCCGCTACGAAGGCATCGCCGCCGAGTCCGCGCACGACGGCGTGATCCCCGACCTCGAACTCACCGACGACCGCAGCCTCATCGCGATCACGAGCAACACCGCGGCGAAGGCGTACATGGGCATCCTCGCGACGTTGCTCGAATGGCACGTGCAGGACCCGCCGGACGCCGAGGAAGTCGCGCGAAACGACGTGATCCAGGGCTTCCAGGGCAATCGCAACCCGTTCGTCGACCATCCGGAATGGGCGACGCGCGCGCTGTTCGAGTCGAGCGAGCCCGCCGTGTGCGAGCCGGTCGCGCCGAGCGACGCGATCTTCGCGAGCGGGTTCGACGCGGCAGCGACCGTGCACTGAGCAGAGCGCCTTCCGGCGCTCCCTCGGTGACGCGATGGGCCGGCCGCGCTGCGCGCGTCCGGCCTCCGTGCGATGATCGGCGGCCCGATTCCCCGCCGATCGCCATGCCCGCCATCGTCGTCCACTGCAGTTGCCCCGACGCGGACGGCGCCGCACGCATCGCGCGCGCGCTCGTCGATGAACGCCTCGCCGCGTGCGTGCAGGTACTGCCGGGCATGACGTCGACGTACCGCTGGCACGGCGAAGTCCATGTGGACACCGAGGTGCTGCTGCT
>NZ_DATDMY010000152.1:0-5275 GCF_036518555.1 Dokdonella sp.
ATGCGCGCACGCGCCGCGCCGGCATCGCGAGCGAAGGCTGCGGCGCGACCGTGCGCAGCGGTCGCGCGCGCAGTGGCGTCAGCACCGCGCGCTGCTTCGACGCGAGCAGCATCCACGCACCGCGCAGCGGCGCGAGCAGGCCGGTCGCGTCCGCGCGCGCTTCGCGCGCCGGCCAACACGGGCCGAGCGTCGCACCGGCATCGTGCGTGAGCTGCGCCTGCTGCAGTCGGCGACGCAGTGACTCGGGATGGCGCGCATGCGGCGCCGCGATGCCGCGCCGCGCCTGCCAGTGAAACCAGAGCATCCAGGGACTCCACGGATTGAGGCCGAACCAGAGCAGCGCGCCGCCCGGCGCGAGCACGCGCACGAGCTCGTCGACGAGCGCATCGGGCGCGGCGAGCGCGTCGGCCGCATGTTGCACGACGACGAACTGGAACGCATCGCTCTCGTAAGGCAGAGCGTCGCTCGCGCAGCGCGCGTCGCCGGCGAGGCCGCCGCCCTCGACATGCAGGCGCGTCGCGCGCAGGTGGCGCAGGTCGACCGGCAGCGTGCGATTCGCCGCGCTCGCCTGCAGCAGCAGCGCGGCGCCCGCGGGCTGGCGCAGCGCGAACGCGGGCACGCGCGCGAGTTCGTCGCGCAGCAACGGCTCGAACTCGGGAAGGACGAACAGGCTGTCGGGTCCGGTGATCACGCGGCAGGCAAATCCCAAGTATGCGAAGCGGCTCCCTTTCCAGGTCAACGACTTGATCGTCGACCGCTGCGCGGACGGCGCTCGCGCCGTACGTCGGGGCAGCGCCGCAGTGTAGCGCGACGGCGCCTCGACTAATGATCGTTTAACGTCGCGACCCGCGGCGCTGGCCTATAGTCCGGCGCCGATGACGCTCCTAGCCCTGCCCGCGCTCGCCGACAATTACATCTGGCTGCTCGCGCAGGGCACCGATGCGCTCGTCGTCGACCCCGGAGAGGCGGCGCCGGTCGAGCGCGCGCTCGCGCGGCACGGCATGCGCCTGCGCGCGATCCTGCTCACCCACCATCACCCCGATCATGTCGGCGCCGCGCAGGAGCTGGGCGCGCGCCACGGCTGCGCCGTGCACGCGCCACGCGACGAGCGCATCGCCGAGGCGGACGTGCGCGTCGGCGACGGCGATCGGGTCGTGCTCCACGCGCCCGCGTTCGCGTTCGACGTGCTCGCGGTTCCCGGCCATACGCTGAGCCACGTCGCCTACCACGGCGCGGGCGTGCTGTTCTGCGGCGACACCCTGTTCAGCGTCGGCTGCGGGCGGCTGTTCGAAGGCACCCCGGCGCAGATGCTCGCGTCGCTCGAACGCCTCGCCGCGTTGCCCGATGCGACGCGCGTGTGCTGCGGCCACGAATACACGCAAGCGAACTGCGCCTTCGCGCTCGCGCTCGACCCGTCCAACGAGGCGCTCGCCGCGCGTGCGGCGCAGGCGGACGCGCAACATGCGCGCGGCGAGCCGACCGTGCCGTCGACGCTCGCCGAGGAACGCGCGGTCAATCCATTCCTGCGCATCGACGCACCCGCGTTGCGCGCCGCGCTCACGATCGAAGATCGCGTCGCGCGCTTCGCCGAGCTGCGCCGGCGCAAGGACGATTTCCGGATGCCCGCGCCGTGACCCGACGCCAAGTGCGCAGTGTGCTGCTCGGCGGCGGCATCCTGCTGCTCGGCGCGTGCGCGACACCGCCGACGCGCACGCCACAACCGTCCGCGCCTTCGCCCGTCGCACCGGTCGTCGTCGCACCGCCGACACCGCCGGCGCCGCCGCCGGCTCCCGTGGCCGAGCAACGCTCGACCTGGGGCCGCCTGCGCAGCCTGTTCGCGATGCAGGGCTGCGACTACGCACCCGGCGTGCAACGCTGGGCCAGGGCCTACACGCGATCGCCACGCGCGTTCGTCGCGAGCTGGAAGGACGCGCTGCCGTTCCTCGACCTCGTCGTCGACGAAATCGAGCAGCGCGGCCTGCCCGGCGAGTTCGCGATGCTGCCCTACGTCGAGAGCACGTACCGACCGCTCGCGTCGCGCGGCGACACGCCGGCGGGCATGTGGCAGCTGATGCCCGCGACCGCGCGCGGCGCCGGCCTCGTCGTGCGAAAGGATTACGACGGCCGGCTCGACGCGCTCGCCTCGACGCAGGCCGCGCTCGACCTCATCGCCGACTACTACCGCGAGTTCGCCGACTGGCGCCTCGCCGACATGGCGTTCAACAGCGGCGAGTTCCGCGTCAAGAAGCTGCTGGGCGGCCGCGATGCGCGCGACCTCGAAGCCGCCGACCTCGCGAAGTTCACGTTCAACCGCATCACGCACGAGCATCTCGATCGCCTGCTCGCGCTCGCATGCATCGTCGAAGACCCTGCGCGCTTCAACGTGAGCCTGCCCGAACCCGGACCCGACGCACGCCTGCGCACGACCGAGCTGCCCGCCGGCATGGACCTGCGCCTCGCCGCGCGCCTCGCGGGCGTGCCGCTCGACGACCTGAAGCGCTGGAATGCGGCCTATCGGCGCAACCGCATGCCCGACGACGCGCCACACCGGCTGTTGCTGCCGGAGACGCGCGTGGAGCGCTTCCTCGTCGCGTCGCAGGCGATGCCGCAGCCGCTCTGGAACGATTGGCGCGAGGAGCGCGCCGCGCGCACGAGCGGCATCGGCAGCTGGGCGAGCCAGCTCGGCGTGCCGGTCGCCGCGCTCGCGGCCGCGAACGCGGTCGCCGAGGACGCGACCGTGCTGCCGTCGACGCGCCTGCTGCTGCCCGGCCGCGAGGCCGAACCGGTGGATGCGTCCGGCTCCGCGACGCCCGATGCGCGCGTGCACGTGATCGCCGCGGGCGACACGCTGTCGGGCGTCGCGCAACGCTACGGCATTCCGCTGCGGCGCCTGCAGCAGCTGAACCCGCGTGCCGGGCGCATGCTGCGGCTCGGCGACAAGCTGCGCCTCGACGCGAGCTGAGCGCGGGCGCGGCACGCCCGCCGGCCCCGCGGCGCGCGGGCGCATGGCGCGATCCTTCGCCACGACGGCGCCCCGCTGCCAGCTGCTAGAATCCGCACCCGACTTTGCGACGATCCTGGGAGAGCACATGGGTTTCCTGCACGGCAAGCGCGCCCTCGTCACGGGCATCCTCAGCCAGCGCTCGATCGCCTGGGGCATCGCCAACGCGATGCACCGCGAAGGCGCGCAGCTCGCCTTCACCTACGTCGAGGAGAAGCTCAAGGATCGCGTCGACGAAGCGGCGACCGCGTTCGGCTCGAACATCGTGCTCAAGTGCGACGTCACCAAGGACGCCGAGATCGAAAGCCTGTTCGCCGACCTCGGCAAGCACTGGGACGGCTTCGACATCCTCATCCATTCGATCGGCTTCGCGCCGCGCGAAGCGCTCGCCGGTGAGTTCCTCGACGGCCTCACGCGCGAGAATTTCGCGATCGCGCACGACATCTCGAGCTACAGCCTTGCCGCGATGGCGAAGGCCGCGCGCCCGCTCATGAAGGGCCGCGGCGGCGCGATCCTCACGCTCACCTACCTCGGCGCCGAGCGCGCGCTCGCGAACTACAACGTGATGGGCCTGGCCAAGGCGAGCCTCGAGGCGAACGTGCGCTACCTCGCCTACAACCTCGGGCCCGAGGGCACGCGCGTCAACGCGATCTCGGCCGGCCCGATCAAGACGCTGGCCGCGTCGGGCATCGCCAACTTCCGCAAGATGCTCGACCACGTCGAGGAGAACGCGCCGCTTCGCCGCAGCGTCACGATCGAGGAGGTCGGCAACGCGGCCGCGTTCCTCTGCTCCGACCTCGCCTCGGGCATCACCGGCGAAGTCACCTACGTCGACGCGGGCTACAACACGCTCGGCATGACCGGGATCTGAGATCCGCCGGCGTCGGCGTGGGCGAGTGGCTCGTCGTACGCGCATAGGTTCCGTCGCGTCACGGTGAACAAGGCTTCACTCGCCGCGTCGATGCGTCCTCGCATGCTTCCGCTCGATTCGGAGGCGAGCGGGTGACCTCGCTTTGCTCGTCCAAAGGGACGTCAGCCGCAGAAACGACACCCCGCCGCGCCGCTTCGGCGCAAAGCCGAGGCACTGCACGCGAGCGGTGTAGCGCGCAGGGCGATCAGGAACCGCGTTGGCTTCGCAGCACGCCATGCTGGACGATGTCGCAGATCGCCTTCACGTCGCCGTCCATCGCGCGATCGCGCGCCATGAAGGCGATGCGTTCGCGGATCTTCGCGTGCGCGGCGCGCACCGCGGCGCCGGCGTGGAAGTCGGCGGCTTCGGCGAGCGACGTCGCGAGCGCCTGCACTTCGGTCTCGAACTGCGCGCGCGTCGGGTGCGTCGTGTCGGGCGCGTTGGCGATCTTCGCGGCGAGCGCGCGCCAGTCGCCACGCTGGGCGAGGCGGCGCGCGGCGTTGAGCATGTCCTGGCGGTAGTCGAGCGCCTGCGCCGCGGTATAGAGCTCGAGCGCGAGCACGTGCGCGAGGTCCTCGGTCATGTCGAGCACGTGGCGCGCCTCGTTCGCGCCCATCGAAACATGGTCTTCCGCGTTCGCGCTGGTCGGCACCGAGTAGACGCTCGCCGGATGCGCACGCGTCGCGAGGTCGTTGACGAGCGCGGCGGCGGTGTACTGCACGATCATGAAGCCCGAATCCGTCGCGTCCTCGTTGCCGATCAGGAATGCGGGCAGGCCGTCGTTGGTGGCCGGGTCGACGAGCTTGTTGAGGCGCCGCTCCGAGATCGACGCGAGCACCGGGATCGCGGCCTTCACGTAGCTCATCGCGAGCGCGAGCGGCATGCCGTGGAAGTGGCCGGCCGAGATCACCTGGTCCTCGATCACGTGCGCGTCCACCGCGTCCGGGAAGATCAGCGGATTGTCGGTGACCGCGTTGAGCTCGATGTCGATCACGCGGCCGGCTTGCGCGAGCGCGTCGCGCACGGACCCGTGCACCTGCGGAATGCAGCGCAGGCAATATGCATCCTGCGGCTGGTGCTTCTTGCCGCCCTTGAACGGAAGGAAGCGGCTGTAGAACGCCTCGCGTCCGTGGCGCTGCTTCGGCGGCACGTAGTCCCACGAAATGTCGAAGCGCTGCTGCTGGTCCTCGGGCTCGTTCCACGCATCGGCGAGCCACGTGCGAAAGCGCGGCACGAGGTGATACGGAATGTCGACCAGCGTCGAGCCAGAGAGGAGCCGCCGGAGATTCGCGGCCGCCTCGACCTGGCCCGGATGCGGACGAAGCGCGTGCACCTCGTCGCGGAACGCGCTGCCGCGGCCCGCG
>NZ_DATDMY010000153.1:0-2307 GCF_036518555.1 Dokdonella sp.
GCTCGGCGACCAGGCGCCGGTCGGCGCCGCGCTCGCGATCCTGCTCGCCGGCGACGCGCCGTACGCGCGCATCTACGTGCCCGAGCCGCTGCGCACGTCCGTGCACGTCGGCGACCGCGTGCGCATCCACGTCGGCGGCCAGCCGACGTCGTACGTGGGCAGCGTGCGCATGATCCGCAGCGAACCGGTATTCACGCCGTACTACGCCCTCACCGGCGAGGACGTCGCGCGGCTGAGCTATCTCGCCGAAGTCGCGCTCGGCGCCGATGCGTCGGCGCTGCCCGCCGGCTTGCCGGTCCGCGCCGAATTCGGCGGAGCTGCACGGTGAACCCGGCGGGCGACGGCGACCCGGCGATCCGCGCGCGCGCGCTGACCAAGCGCTTCGGCTCGCTCGTCGCGGTCGACCATGTCGACCTCACGGTGCCTCGCCGCACCGTCTACGGCTTCCTCGGTCCGAACGGGTCGGGCAAGTCGACCACGATCCGCATGCTGTGCGGCCTGCTCACGCCGAGCGAAGGCGAGATCGACGTCCTAGGCCTCTCCATGCCGCGCCAGGCCGAGCAGCTGCGCACGCGCATCGGCTACATGACGCAGGCGTTCTCGCTGTTCGGGGACCTCACCGTGCGCGAGAACCTCGAGTTCATCGCCGACGTGCAAGCGCTGGCGCGCGCGCGCGCCAGGCCGCGCATCGACGCCCTGGTCGAGCAGTTCCACTTCGCCGGGCGCGAGCGCCAGCTCGCCGGCACGCTGAGCGGCGGGCAGAAGCAGCGCCTCGCGCTCGCCTGCGCGGTCATCCACGAGCCCGAGCTGCTGTTCCTCGACGAGCCGACCAGCGCGGTGGATCCGGAATCGCGCCGCGACTTCTGGGAGAAGCTGTTCGAACTCGCCGACGCGGGCACGACCCTGCTCGTTTCGACCCACTACATGGACGAGGCGGAGCGTTGCCATCGGCTCGCGATCCTCGATCGCGGCGTGCTCGTCGCCGACGGTACGCCGGGCGAACTCACCGGCGCGCTCGCGGGTCGTACCCTGCGCGTCGCCGCGTCGGACCCGCGACGCGCACAGCGCGCGCTGCTCGGCATCGATGGCGTACTCAGCGTGGCGCAGATCGGCACCAGCCTGCGCGTCTTGACCGCCGGTGGTCGCGGCGACACGAAGCAGCGGATCAGCGACGGCCTCGCTCGTGCAGGCCAGTCGGCGGACATCGAAGAGACCGCACCGAACCTCGAGGACGTGTTCGTTTCGTCGACGCGCGACGGCGAGCGGGAGCGCGCCGCGTGAACCTGCGCCGCCTGTGGGCCGTCGTGCTGAAGGAGCTTCGGCAGCTGCGGCGCGATCGCATCACGCTCGCGATGATCGTCGGCATCCCGGTCATGCAGCTCGTGCTGTTCGGCTATGCGATCAACCTCAACCTGCGCGGCCTTGCCGCGGGCATCGCCGACGAGGCGAACACGGCCGGATCGCGCGCGGCGGTGATGGACATGGTCGCGACGGGGGTGGTCGCGCCCGTGGCGGACGCGCGCACGCCGGACGAGCTCGTGGCGATGCTGCGGAGGGGCGAGATCAGCGTCGGCATCGCGGTGCCGCCGGACTTCGAGCAACGCAAGGCGCAGGGCCGCGAGGCGGTGCAGGTGATGGTCGACGGCAGCGACACGTCGGTCCAGGGCGCCGCCGCGCAGCTCGCGCAGGTGCCGCTCGACGCGTCCGCGCGCGTGCGCGAGGCGCCGCTCGCGAGCACGCCGCCCACGGCGCCGATCGGCGTCGTCGCGTTCTACAACCCGGAACGGCGCTCGGCCGTCAACATCGTGCCCGGCCTGATCGGCGTGATCCTCACGATGACGATGGTGCTGTTCACCGGCGTGTCGATCGTGCGCGAGCGCGAACGCGGCAACATGGAGCTGCTCATCGCGACGCCCCTCTCGCGCACCGAACTCATGGTCGGCAAGGTGCTGCCGTACATCGTCATCGGCTTCGTGCAGACGACGGTGATCCTCGCGCTCGGCATCTGGCTGTTCACGGTTCCCGTGCGCGGCAGCCTGCTCGACGTGTACGTCGCGGCCGGGTTGCTCATCCTCGCCAACCTCACCCTCGGCCTCATGATCTCGACGCGCGCGCATTCGCAGTTCCAGGCGATGCAGATGACGTTCTTCGTATTCCTGCCGTCGATCCTGCTGTCGGGCTTCATGTTCCCGTTCGCAGGCATGCCGAAGTTCGCGCAATGGCTCGCCGAAGTGCTGCCCCTCACGCATTTCCTGCGCCTGATCCGCGGCGTGATGCTGCGCGGCGCGGGACTGGTCGAGATGTGGG
>NZ_DATDMY010000154.1:0-2954 GCF_036518555.1 Dokdonella sp.
GCAGCACGGCAGGCGTTCGCCGGGGGCGCGAACGCGGGTTCAACCCCGGTAGACGTCCCCGGGCGTTGGACCGATCGCTGCCCACCACGGAGATGCGTCATGCGTACCCTGCTTTGCGCCGCCCTGCTCGCCGCCGGCCTCGCCTCGACGGCCCATGCGGGCAACCTGCTCGATCTTGCAGTGGTCGACCGCGACACCGGCCAGACCCTGCCGACCTATGCCGACCGCGGCAAGCTCTACGTCGCGGGCACGCCCGGCCATCGCTACTCGGTGCGCCTGGCCAACCGCACCGGCGCGCGCGTGCTCGCCGTGCTCAGCGTCGACGGTGTCAACGCGGTCAGCGGCCAGACGGCCGACACGAGCCAGACCGGCTATGTGCTCGATGCGTGGGAGTCGACCGAGATCGCAGGCTGGCGCAAGAACCTCGACGAGATCGCGCAGTTCAACTTCACGGCATTGCCGAACAGCTACGCGGCGCGCACCGGCCGGCCCGCCAACGTCGGCGTGATCGGCGTCGCCGTGTTCACCGAGAGTGTGCCGGCGTGGCGCGCGCGCGAACAGGTCGCGAACGAGGCCGCGAAGGATGCCGCGCCGCCGCTGCCGGCGTCCGCCCCACCCTCACCCGCCGCCGAGATGCAGCGCAGCGACCGCGCCGCAGGTGCCGGTGCGCCGAGTGCGTCGATGGCGCAGTCGGCGCCGGAGCCTCGCGCGAAGGCCTCGGCCGAACGCCTCGGCACCGGCCACGGCGCGCGCGAGTATGCACACGTCGACGAGACCACGTTCGAGCGCGCGTCGCGCCATCCGGCCGAGACGCTCGCGGTCTGGTACGACAGCTACGCCAATCTCGTCGAGCAGGGGATCATCGCGCGCCCGGTCGCGCGCACCGAACCGCAGCCGTTCCCGGGCGGTTTCGTGCCGGATCCGCCGCCGCGGCGCTGAGTCGCGTCACGGCGGCGATGGCCGGGGTGCGACGCCGCGATGTGCCGCAACGGCGAACGCGCTCCCACGCGCGAATGACCGTGGGAGCGACTTCAGTGGCGATGCTTCGATAACCGATGTTCCGGTCGCGGCTGAACCCGCTCCCGCGCGGACGTTCCCCTGACGTCAGGCGCTCCGCCGGCACGTACGGAAGCTGTCGAACAGCGCCTCGTGTGCCGCCAGCACGCGCTGCTTCGCCGCGGGGTCGGGATCGAGCGACTAGTCGCCTTCCGCATGGGGGCCGCCGAGCAGGATGGCGTCGGTACGCGAGAACATGCAGTCGTCGCCCGCGATGACCGCGCGCTCGGACAGGTACGCGAGGAACCACTGGCCGCCGGCGATGTTGCCGGAGCCGCCATGGCCGTAGTTGTGCACGAGCGTGTCGCCGAACCGCTGTGCGCGCACAGCAAAAGCGTACGGCCGGAACGGGCGCAGGCCGACCACGGTG
Organism: Dokdonella sp.; assembly: GCF_036518555.1. Lineage (GTDB taxonomy): Bacteria > Pseudomonadota > Gammaproteobacteria > Xanthomonadales > Rhodanobacteraceae > Dokdonella_A. The sequence continues at coordinate 1,427 of NZ_DATDMY010000154.1, forward strand.
CGTATTTCGCGCTCCGCCGACACTCGCACGGGCGGATGCTACGGGCGTCCGGGAACGAGAGGTCGGGCGCGCTCGCGGTGCGCCGCGTCGCGGCGGCCGGCGCCGCGGCGCAACCGGCGAGCGTCGCAGGCACCGCGGCCGCGAGCGCGCCGAACGAGTGGAGGAAACCGCGTCGATCCGTGCGCCGCTCCGTTCAGGCGCCGACCTCCGCCCACAGGCCTAGGCCTGCAGGCGGTACCGCGATACGGCGCAGGCCTGCGATAAAGAGGGTTGCGCGACGTCCAAGGGGGGCGGCGCGACGACCCTCCGAGGATTGTTGCATGAAGACGACTCCGTTCGTGCCGGGCGCACTCGCGCTCGCGATCGCCCAGGTCCTGTTCGCTCCCGCGGTTGCGCGCGCGGACGACGTCGCCGCCGCCGATGCGGCCGACGCACAAGCCAACACCTTGCCCAAGGTCGATGTGCGCGAGCGCGCGCACGACGACACGCGGCCGAAGCTGCAGCACATCATGCGCGAGGTCGACGGCCCGCTCATCACGGTCACCAAGAAGACCTCGATCACCAAGCTCGACAGCGTCCCGACGATCGTCGACAACAACAACCGCGCGCTGTTCGCGCAGACGCCGGGCATCTTCTATTCCGAGCAGCAGTCGCCGGGGCAGATGAACCTCAGCTACCGCGGCATCGGCAACCCGCAGGAATCGGAATTCGTCACCGTCCTGCTCGACGGCATCCCGCTCATGTCCGACTGGATCGGCTATCCGACGATCTACACGTTCCCGCTGCCGCAGACGCTGTCGGAAGTGCAGCTCATCCGCGGCGGCAGCTCGCTGCTGTACGGACCCGAGCCGCCACCGGTCTTGAACCTCGTCAGCCGCAAGCCGGTCGCCGATCGCGAGCTCGCGGGCTACACCGAGAACATCGCCGGCAGCAACGGCCTGTTCGCGACGTTCAACCAGCTCTCGGGTACGTCGGGCGCGTGGGACTACCTCGTCGACGCGCATTACCGCACGAGCGACGGCGAGCGCGACAACGGCGACTCGACGCTGCGCGGCGGCGACCTGCACCTGGGCTATCGCCCCGACGACGCGGCGTATTACACGTTCGACGTCCACGCCTACAGCCTCGATACGGGCGATCCGGGCAAGCTCAGTTATCCGCAGTTCGCCGCCGATCCGGAGACGGTGACGACGCCGCACAACAACCTCTGGACCGACCGCTACGTCGCGATCCTCGGCCACGAGCGCACGTTCGACGCCGACACCGAACTCGTCGCGAAGCTCTGGTACGGCTACCAGGACAATGCCCAGCGTTCGCAGGATCGTGCGACGCCGCCGAATCCGCCGACGACGTCGACGCTGCAGGACGACCAGTTCCGCTTCGGCGGCCTCGACGCGCGCCTCGTGCACCACTGGGGCCGCGGCAATGCGTTCACGGTCGGCACGACCTGGTACCACTCCGACGCACCGTTCCGGCAGTGGACGATGCAGGGGCTTTCGCCGGATCGCCACGATCGCGACGGCGTCGA
>NZ_DATDMY010000155.1:0-2279 GCF_036518555.1 Dokdonella sp.
TGATGGCGATCGTGTGGGTGTCGATGCGTTGTCGTGACCTTGCCCGGCAGCCGTATAGGCCGCGCTCTATGGGAGCGGCAGAAGCCGCGATGCTCTTCCCGGACGAGCGCCGATAGCCGATTGACGAAGAGCATCGCGGCTTCCGCCGCTCCCACAGGGGTGCCGCGCATGTTCCCGCGGCACGCCGCCGGTTACTTGGGCGAGTCGGGGTGGCACTCCATCCGGCGGACCTCGCACTCGACGTTCCACTCGTCGCCGTGCACCTTGAGGAAGCGCTGGGTCAGCTCGACCGCTTCGTCGAGCGATGCGGCTTCGAGGACCGCGTAGCCACCGATCACTTCCTTCGACTCGGTGAACGGGCCGTCGGTCATCGAGAGCTTGCCGTGGGCGAGGCGCACGCGCTTGCCTTCGGCGGTCGGGCGCAGGCCTGCAGTGTCGATGAGCTTGCCTTCGCGGGTCATGTCCTGCATGAGCTTGCCCATATCGGCCATGAGCTGCTCGCTCGGGACGAGGCCGGCATTTTCGTTGATCCGGATGATCGACAGGAATCGCATCGTGGGTTCCTTGGGGGGCCAGTGGAAGGGATGACGCCGGGCGCTTTTGCCGGCTTCGTCAGGACGACGAACGAACAGCGACGGAATCGACATGCGGGCGGGACGGATCGACGGCGGCGTGCGACCCGCGCGGATGCGCGCCCGCGACGATGCGCCGCCGCGGCCGCGGTCGCGTCCGCTGCCGATCCCGGTTAGGCTGGCGACCGACTTTCCGACGGGAATCCCATGCCGACCTGGTTCCGCGCCGCGCTCGCGCTCATCCCGATCGTGCTCAGCACGCTCGTGCACGTGGTGCCGTTGTTCGCGGTGGCCCTGGTCAAGGCCGCGCTGCCGTTGCCGCCCGTGCGCCGCACGTGCAACCGGTGGCTCGCCGGCATCGCGGAGAGCTGGATCGCGTTCAACAGCCGGATGATCGACCTGTGCACGCACACGCGCTTCGTCGTGAGCGAGCAGGCGACGCTGCGGCATGACGGCCACTACCTCGTGCTCGCGAACCACCAGAGCTGGGTCGACATCCCGGTGCTGCAGAAGGTGTTCAACCGGCGCATCCCGCTGCTGCGCTTCTTCCTCAAGAGCCAGCTGTTCTGGGTGCCGCTGCTCGGGCTCGCATGGTGGGCGCTCGATTTCCCGTTCATGAAGCGCTACACGCGTGAACAGCTCGCGCGCCGCCCCGACCTCGCGGGGCGCGACATCGAGGCGACGCGCCGTGCGTGCGGGAAGTTCCGCTCGATCCCGGTCGCGATCATGAACTTCGTCGAAGGCACGCGCCTCACGCCCGCGAAGCACGCCGTGCAGGCCTCGCCGTACCGGCACCTGCTCAAGCCGAAGTCCGGTGGCGTCGCCTTCGTCATCGACGCGATGGGCGAGGGCCTGCACGCGATCCTCGACGTGACGATCGCATACCCCGGCGGCCGCCCGACGATGCTCGACCTGTTCGGCGGCCGCATCCGCGACGTCCGCATCGACGTGCGCGAGCGGCCGATCCCGCGCGAGTTCATCGGCGGCGACTACCAGAACGACGCCGCGTTCCGCGAACGCTTCCAGGCCTGGATGAACGCGCTGTGGCGGGGGAAGGACGCGACGCTTTCGGGGATGCTGGGGGAAGAGAGCAAAGCCTGAAACACGAAGGACACGAAGGACACGAAGGAAAAGCAAATCAGGGAAAAGCTTGAAACACGGAGCACACGGAGCACACGGAGAAAGCAAGGCAAGGAAGAGCTTTACGGTTTGAAAGCTCTTCCTCCGTGTGCTCCGTGTTTCAATCTTTGCATCTTCGCTTTTCCTTCGTGTCCTTCGTGTCCTTCGTGTTTCAATCTTTGCTTCCGCCTTCCCGCTACAGGCGTACGCCGAAGCGCGCGGCGATGAGCACGGTGAGGAAGTAGAGCACGATCGTGAGCGCGCACGCCGCCGCGAGTGCCCACCAGAAGCCGACGCCGTGGCGCAGCAGCCACGGCAGCGCGAGGAACATCGGCAGCGACGGCAGCACGTACCAGAACGTCGCCTCGGCGTGCGCGGCGATGCGCCCGGCGTCGCCCGTATCGCGCCAGAGCCAGAGGATCGCGAGCAGCGAGACGAGCGGCAGCGACACGACGAGTGCGCCGAAGGACGGACTGCGCCGCGCGATTTCCGACACCGCCATGACGATGACGCCGGAAATGAGCGCCTTGATCAGCAGATAGGTCATGTTCCGACTATACCGCGCGAGGCCGCGGTTCCAAAAGCGAA
>NZ_DATDMY010000156.1:0-2016 GCF_036518555.1 Dokdonella sp.
GCGCATGCGGCCGGCGCGGTCGGGCCGCGCGACCAGCTCGCGATCGTCGACGCGCTGTACCGCTTCGGCGCCGGGCAGGACCTGCGCGACCGCGCGCTGCTCGCGTCGGCGTTCGCGGTCGACGCGACGCTCGATTTCAGCCAGCCGGCCGGCCGTTTCGGCGTCGCCGTCGCGCCGTTCGTCGGGCGCGACGCGATCGTCGCGGCGATCTTCGCCGCGATCGACGCGCTCGACACCACGCACACGGTCACCAATCCCCGCATCACGCACTACGACGGCGAGCGCGCGGGCCTGTTCGCGCTCGTCGAGGCGCAGCACCTGCCGCGCGGCGACCACCGCCGGCACCTGCTGCTCAAGAACCTCTACCACGTCGATCTCGTGCGCCACGACGGCCTCTGGCTGATCGAGCGCCTGCGCATCGACACTGTCTGGTCCGCCGGCGATCCCGCGGTGCTGTTTCCGAACGCACCGCTCGCCGCGACCGAGGAGCATTCCCATGGCTGATTCCATCCTGTCCGCGGCGCCGAAGGCGCTCGCGCTCGGCCTCACGCTCGCGCTCGGCGCGTGCGCGGTCGGTCCCGACTACGTGAAGCCCGATACCGCCGCGCCCGCCCAGTTCGCGCGCGCCGACGCGAACGCCGACACGGCTGCATCCACGGGCGACGCCTCCGCGCCCGCCGCCGACGATGCGTTCTGGGCCCGCTTCGGCGACACCGAACTCACCGCGCTCGTCGAGCAGGCGCTCGCCGCGAACAACGACCTCAAGGTCGCGCTCGCGCACTACGAGCGCGCCAACGCCGAGCTGCGCGGCGCGAAGTTCGACGCACTGCCCGTGATCACCGCGAGCGCGAACGGCCAGGACATCCGCTCCAGCGCCGACCAGCTGCCCGGCGTCGATCGCGACGGCCGCGACACCAAGAGCTACGACGCCGGCGTCGGCGCAAGCTGGGAACTCGACCTGTTCGGCCGCATCCGCCGCTCGATCGAAGCCGGCCGTGCCGACACCGCCGCGAGCGCGGCCGACCTCGCCGCCGCGCAGGTCGCGATCGCGGGCTCGGTCGCGCGCACCTACGTCGAGCTGCGCGGCCTGCAGGAGCGCCTGCGCGTCGCGCAGGACAACGCCGCCAACCAGCGCGAAACGCTGCAGCTCGTCGACGCGCGCGTCGGCGCCGGCGGCGGCACCGACTTCGACAGCGCGCGTGCGCGCGCGCAGCTCGAGACGACCGCCGCGCGCGTGCCCGCGCTCGAAGCGCAGATCGCGTTCGCGATGCACCGCCTCGCGGTGCTCACGGGCCGCACGCCCGACGCACTGATCGCCGAGCTGCAGGCGCCGGTCGCGTTGCCCACGTTGCCCGAACGCCTCGATGCCGGCACCCCCGGCGAACTGCTGCGCCGTCGCCCCGACGTCGCCGCGGCCGAACAGCGCCTGCACGCAGCGACCGCGCGCGTCGGCGTCGCCACCGCCGACCTGTTCCCGCGCTTCACCCTCGGCGGCCTGCTCGGCACCCAAGCGGTCAGCACGGGCTCGCTGTTCGAACGCGACAGCGAAACGCACCTGCTCGCGCTCGGCGTCGACTGGTCGTTCCTCGACGTCGGCCACGTGCGCGCGCGCATCGCCGCGAGCGGCGCCGACGCCGAAGCCGCGCTCGCGCAGTACCGCCAGAGCGTGCTGCTCGCGCTCGAGGACACCGAGAACGCACTCGTTCGCTACGCCAAGGCCCGCGCCGAAGACGCCCAGCTCGAACGCGCCGCCACCGACAGCGCCGAAGCCGCGCGCCTCGCCCGCGTCCGCTACGAAGCCGGCGCCGCCGGCCTGCTCGAGGTGCTCGACGCCGAACGCAGCCGCCTGCAGGCGCAGGACGCGTTCGCCGACGCGCGCACGCGCAGCGTCACCGGCGCGGTCGCGCTGTACCAGGCCCTCGCTGGCGGCTGGCCGCAGCACGTGCCGCAGCGCGAGGGCATTGCGCAGCGCTAGTGCATCGCGTAGCGCAAGGGCAGCGCGCAGCGCCACGGGAC
>NZ_DATDMY010000157.1:0-5801 GCF_036518555.1 Dokdonella sp.
TAGCGTGGCGCGATGCCCGCGGCCGGCGCCGGCGGAACGGCGGCCTCGGCCGCCGAAGCGCACGCGAGCGCCGCGGCGAGCGGAACGAGTCGGAACCGGTGAAGGCGGTGCGTCATGTCGATCTCCTGATGGCGTGACGCAGGGCCCCCCGGTCACTCCCGCCGATCGTGCAAGCGGTCTGCTAAGGTTGCGCTGAACGACCGCACGGATGGACATGGCTGCGACCGCTGCTGCCGCGGACCTTTACGCCACCCTCGACGCTCGCCTGGTGGAGGCGACGCGCGGCATCCGCCTGCTCGATTCGGTGAGCTGGCCCGCATCGATCGAGTCGGGCTTCATCGCGGACTGGAAGGCCGGGCGGGCGAAGCTGCCGGACGTCGCCTACCCGCGCCTCGACTTCGGCGACACGCGCGCGAAACTCGACGCGATCTCCGCTGCGGCCGACCCCGCGCACCCGATCGGCGACTACATCCGGCGCACGGCCGAATCCTGGCGCGTCGCGACCGACTTGCTGGAGTCGATGGGCACGCCCGCCATCACCGCGCACTCGGCCAAGCTGTACGGCCTGCCCGGCGATCGCGTGCCCGGCGCGACGCTGACCAACGTCGACGCCGCGCGCCATTTCATCGCGATCGCCGACGAGTACAACAGCGGTGCGCCGCTCGACGAGATCGAGACGCGCATCCCGGCTGAGCTGTTGCGCATCGAGCTCAAGCAGCGCCTCGACGGCTTCTTCGGCGTCGGCGCGATCCGCGTCGAGGTGGATCCCGACCTCATCGCGAAGGCGGCCGCGGGCGCGACGCGCATCCGCCTGCGCTCGGCGACGACGTTCTCCAATTACGACCGCGACCAGCTGCTCGCGCACGAGGCATTCGTGCATTCGCTCACCGCGCTGAACGGCCGCGCGCAGCCGCACCTCAAGTCGCTCGCGCGCTCGTCGCCGCGCATCACCGCGACGCAGGAAGGCCTCGCCGTGTTCGCCGAGCTCATGTCCGGTTCGATCGACATCGCGCGCATGAAGCGCATCTCGCTGCGCATCCTCGGCATCGACATGGCGATCCGCGGCGCCGACTTCATCGAGGTGTTCCGCTTCTTCATGGACGCCGGTCAGAGCGAGAACGACAGCTTCAGCTCGGCGCAGCGCGTGTTCCGCGGCGCGCCCGTCGGCGGCGGCGCCGCGTTCACCAAGGACGCGGTCTACCTGCGCGGCCTGCTGTCGGTGCACACGTTCTTCCGCTGGGCGCTCAAGAACCAGCGCATGGCACTGTGCCGCAACCTGTTCGCGGGCAAGTGCGCGCTGCATGACGTGATCGCGCTCGAGCCGTACTTCGACAACGGCTACATCGCCCAGCCGCGCTACCTGCCGCCGTGGGTGCAGCATGCGCACGGACTCGCCGGCATGCTCGCATTCTCGCTGTTCGCCAACCGCATCCGGCTCGACCGCGTCGAGGCCGAAGACCTCGTGCTCGGCCTTTGAGCGCATCGTCCTCCCACCCATTCCTGCTGCATGACCACTTCGAGGAAGACAACGTGAACATGTCGCTGCTTGCCGCCGCTTTCGCCGCCACTTTCGCCGTCACGCCCGCGCATGCCGACTCCGACGCGCGCGCGCAGGTGCAGCCGCTGCTGCCGCGGATCACCGCGTGGCGCCGCGACCTGCACCAGCATCCGGAACTCAGCAACCGCGAAGTGCGCACGTCGAAGCTCGTCGCGGCGGAACTGAAGAAGCTCGGACTCGAGGTGCGCACCGGCATCGCGAAGACCGGCGTCGTCGGCATCCTCAAGGGCGGCAGGCCGGGGCCGAAGCTCGCGATCCGCGCCGACATGGACGCGCTGCCGGTGACCGAGGACGTCGACCTGCCGTTCGCGTCGAAGGCGAAGGGCGAATACATGGGCAAGACCGTCGGCGTGATGCACGCGTGCGGCCACGACGCGCATACGGCGATGACCCTCGGTCTCGCGGCCGCGCTCGCCGCGCAACGCAAGGACCTGCCTGGCGAGGTCATGTTCGTGTTCCAGCCGGCCGAGGAAGGCGCGCCAGCGGGCGAGGAAGGCGGCGCGCCGCTGATGGTCAAGGACGGCGTGTTCGAGGACTTCAAGCCCGACGCGGTGTTCGGCATGCACGTGGTCAGCGCCTATCCGGTCGGCGACGTCGCCGTGCGCGCGGGCGGCGCGATGGCGAGCTCGGACACGTTCCGCATCACCGTGCACGGCCGCCAGGCGCACGGCGCGACGCCGTGGAAGGGCATCGACGCGGTCGTGACCGCGGCCGCGATCGTCACCCAGGCACAGACGATCGTGAGCCGGCGCCTCGACATCGGCAAGGATCCGGCGGTCGTGACGTTCGGCGTATTCAACGGCGGACAGCGCTTCAACATCGTGTCCGACAGCGCGCACCTGGAAGGCACCGTGCGCGCGTTCGACGAGGACATGCGCAAGCAGGCGCTCGACGCGCTGAAGGGCGTCGCCGAGCACGTGGCGGCGGCCAACGGCGCAACCGTCGAGGCGGAGATCCCGGCGCCGGGCAGCAATCCGGTCAACTACAACGACCCCGCGTTGACCGCGCGCGTGCGCGCGAGCCTCGAGACGGCGGTCGGCCGCGAGCACGTGCTCGAGGCGCAACGCTGGACCGCGTCGGAGGATTTCCCGCAGCTCGCCGAAGGCGCCCATGCGCCGAGCGTCTACTTCTTCGTCGGCGCGACGCCGGCGGGGCAGGATCCCGCGAGCGCGCCGACGAACCATTCGCCGAAGTTCTTCCTCGACGAGGGCGCGCTCGCGGTCGGCACGAGCGCGATGCTGCAGGCCGCGCTCGACTTCCTCGCCGCAGGCGCGCCGAGGTCGTGACGGCGGCAGCGGCGACCGTCGGCGCGGTGCTGCGTCGCGCCGTGCCGACGCGGTCGCCCGTGCGCGCGATGCTATAGTCCGGCGACCGCATCCAGTCATCGCAGGGCATCGCCGCGCGCGCCCCCGACCCCATGTCGACCATCGAAGAACTCAAGAAAGCCGCCCTCGAATACCACCGCAAGGCGCCGGCCGGGAAGATCAAGGTCACGCCGACCAAGCCCGTCGTCACGCAGCGCGAACTGTCGCTCGCCTACTCGCCCGGCGTCGCCGCGGCGTGCGAGGAGATCGTGCGCGACCCCGCCGAGGTCGCGAGCCTGACCGCGCGCGGCAACCTCGTCGCGGTGATCACCAATGGCACCGCGGTGCTCGGCCTCGGCAACATCGGTCCGCTCGCGGCGAAGCCCGTGATGGAAGGCAAGGGCGTGCTGTTCCAGAAGTTCGCCGGCGTCGACGTGTTCGACCTCGAGATCGCCGAGAACGACCCGGACAGGCTGGTGGAGATCATCGCGAGCCTGGAGCCGAGCTTCGGCGGCATCAATCTCGAGGACATCAAGGCGCCCGAGTGCTTCGAGGTCGAACGCAAGCTGCGCGAGCGGATGAAGATCCCGGTGTTCCACGATGACCAGCACGGCACCGCGATCATCGTCGGTGCCGCGCTCGTCAACGCGCTGCACGTCACCGGCAAGGACATCGGCCGGATCAAGCTCGTCTCCACCGGTGCCGGCGCGGCCGGCATCGCCTGCCTCGACATGCTGGTCAGCCTCGGCGTGAAGATGGAGAACGTCTGGGTCGCCGATCGCCTCGGCGTGGTCTGGAAGGGCCGCAAGGAGGAGATGGACCCGAACAAGTGCCGCTACGCGCGCGATACCGATGCGCGCACGCTCGACGACATCATCGACGGCGCCGACGTGTTCCTCGGCCTGTCCGCGCCGGGCGTGCTCAAGCCCGCGATGGTCGCGCGCATGGCCGAGCGCCCGATCATCCTCGCGCTCGCCAACCCGACGCCGGAGATCCTGCCCGAGGAAGCACGCGCCGTGCGCGCCGACGCGATCATCGCGACCGGCCGTTCTGACTACCCGAACCAGGTCAACAACGCGCTCTGCTTCCCGTACATCTTCCGTGGCGCGCTCGATGTCGGCGCGACGACGATCAATGAGGCGATGAAGATCGCCTGCGTGCACGCGATCGCCGCGCTCGCGCGGCGCGAAGCGAGCGACGTCGCCGCGCGCGCATACGGCGGCCGCACGATGTGCTTCGGCCCCGACTACATCATCCCGCAGCCGTTCGATCCGCGCCTCATCGTCGAACTCGCGCCCGCGGTCGCGCGCGCGGCGATGGAGTCCGGCGTCGCGACGCGCCCGATCGCCGACCTGCGCGCGTACACCGAGAAGCTCAACGAGTTCGTGTTCCGCACGACGCTGCTGATGAAGCCGGTATTCGCGCGCGCGAAGGCGGATCCCAAGCGCATCGCGTTCGCCGAGGGCGAGGAAGAGACCGTGCTGCGCGCGGTGCAGGCGATCGTCGACGAGGGCATCGCGCGTCCGATCCTGATCGGCCGTCCGTCGGTGATCGAGTCGCGCATCGAGCGCCTCAGCCTGCGCATCCGTCCCGGCGTCGACTTCGAGCTGTGCAACATCGAAAGCGACCCGCGCTTCAAGGACTACTGGACGCTCTACCACGAGATCATGCAGCGCAACGGCGTCACGCCGGAGAGCGCCAAGCAGATCGTGCGCTCGCGCGCGACCGTGATCGGCGCCCTGATGCTCCGCCGCAACGAGGTGGACGGCTTCATCTGCGGCATCGTCGGCCGCTTCCACAAGAAGCTCGGCTACCTGCGCGGGATCATCCCGCTCGACCCGGGCGTGACCGCGATGTCGGCGATGAGCGCGGTGTTCAACGAACGCGGCGTGTTCTTCTTCCTCGACACCCACGTCGCGATCGACCCCGACGCCGAGCGCATCGCCGAGGCGGCCGCGCAGGCGACCTTGCGCCTCAAGTACTTCGGCATCGTGCCGAAGGTCGCGATCCTGTCGCACTCGAACTTCGGCAGCCACGAGGACGCGAGCGCGCTGAAGATGCGCCGCGTGGTCGAGCTGCTGCGCGAACGCCTGCCGCGGGTCGAAATCGAGGGCGAGATGCACGCCGACACCGCGCTCAACGCGGAAGTGCGCGAGCGGCTTTTCCCGCATTCGCGCCTGTCCGGCAGCGCCAACGTGTTCGTCTGCCCCAACCTCGACGCGGCCAACATCGCCTTCAACATGACGCGCGTGATGACCGATGGCGTCGTGATCGGCCCGATCCTCATGGGGCCGTCCAGGCCCGTGCACGTGCTGACGCCCGCCGCGACCGTGCGGCGGGTGTTCAACATGACCGCGCTCGCGGTGGTCGAGGCGCAGATCCGCGCGCAGGTGATGCTGCGCTAGCGCGCGATCGCCGGGTGCGTGGGGCCGCGGTCGCGATGCCAGGTGCGCCGATCGCGTGCGAACCCGCGGTCGGCCGTCGGCGTCCTTGTCGTCGCCGTCGTCGCGAGCGCCCGGACCGCCGCGATCGCGACGAACTGCGCCGGAGCCTGTCGTGCTGACCTCTCCGATCCAGGGAGGGCGACCGGCCCGCAGTCTCCCGCCGATTCGCGCGTGACCGCCACGGTCGTCGCAGGGCCGCCGCGCGAGGTCGAATTCCTGCACAATCGGCGCATGGCCGATTCCCGCACCGCGACGCACGAGCAGGCCGTCCAGTCGCTGGTCGAGGTGTTCTACGCAGACCTGCAACGCCTCGCGCGGCGCGAACGCGGTCGCGTCGCGGCGCCGGCCGAGACGCTCGGCACCACGGCGCTCGTGCACGAGGCGTACCTGAAGCTCGCGCGCCGGCAGGTGTTCAAGGACCACGCGCATTTCCTCAATACGGCCGCGCTTGCGATGCGGCAGGCGCTGGTGTCGCACGCGCGTTCGCGCATGCGC
>NZ_DATDMY010000158.1:0-5235 GCF_036518555.1 Dokdonella sp.
CTATCCCGTCGACGACGGCGTGTTCAGCATCTCGCTGAGCTTCCCCGGCGCGTTCACCGGCACCCAGCTGTACCTGCAGGTGTCGGTCGAGGGGATACCGATGCTGCCGCGCCAGCCGGTCGCCACGACGCCGGTGGCGCAGTTCACGCTGAGCGGCAGCACCGGCCCGGCGGGCGGCGATCTCGCCGGCACCTACCCCGATCCGGCGATCGCCTCGGGCGCCGTCACGAACGCCAAGCTCGCTGCCAACGCCGTATCCAATTCGAAGATCGCCGACAGTGCGGTCACGGCCAGCAAGATCGCGACGGGCGCGGTCGGATCGTCCGAGATCGCCAATGGCGCGGTCGGCACCTCGCAGATCGCCGGCGACAGCATCACCCGCAGCAAGATCGCGGGCGGCTACTCGAACGGGGCGATCGCGGTCGCGGTCGGCGCGCACGCGTGCAACGACTACAACATCTCGGTACCAGGGGTGCAGGCCGGCGACATTCCGATCTTCGCGACGCAGGCAGGTGCCACGTTGCCGGCCGGCCTGGTCGCCACCGCCCTGAACGCGCCCGCCGCCGACACGGTGAAACTGCGCGTCTGCAATACGACCGCCGCCACGGTCAGCTCCGGCAACCTGCCGGTCTACGTCATCACCTTGCGCTGACCCGGCGGCCTCCCGGGTTCGCGCACCGCGCCATCGCGTGCGTCCGCGGGGCAACACGTGCCTGGGGAACCTGCCGCCCCGACCCTGCTAGAATCCGTGCACGCCCACGATGTCCGGTTCTGCTGCCCTCATGCTCTCGCTCGAATTCCCCGGCGCCCGCCAGCTCATCGCCGCGATCGACGCGGCCGTGCAACTGCCCGACGAGGGCGCGACGACCGACGCGCTGCGCCATGCGCTGTGCCGGATGATCCGCGACCCGAACGTGCAGCTTCCCGCGTGCGTCTACGAGCGCGAGGACGACCACTATGCGCGCCGGGAGCTTTATCGCAGCGAGGAGCACGGCTACAGCGTCGTCGCGATGACCTGGGGCCCGGGCCAGGGCACGCCGATCCACGATCACGCGGGCCAGTGGTGCGTCGAGGGCGTATGGCAGGGCTTCCTCGAGATCACGCCGTACGAACTCGTCGAATCGCGCGACGGTCAATATCGCTTCGAACCGCGCGGCACGATGAATGCGGGCGCCGGCTCCGCAGGCAGCCTGATTCCGCCGCACGAGTACCACACGATCATGAATCCGAGCGACGACGCCAACGCGGTGTCGCTGCATATTTACCGGCGCTCGCTCGAAAACTGCCTCAAGTTCTACCCGACCGGGGCCGGCTGGTACCGCTGCGATGCGTGCCAGCTCGCGCTCGATGCCACCCACTGACGGCTTTGCCGTATACTGCGCGACCCCGCGCGGCGCTCGCGCGGTGCCCGTGCCGAAGTGGCGGAATCGGTAGACGCAGCGGACTCAAAATCCGCCGCCCTTAAAAGCGTGTGGGTTCGAGTCCCACCTTCGGCATGACCCGCCCGTTTCAGTGCGTCCCGGTGCGTCTCGTACGTACGGGGACGGCTCGCAAGCCCGCCGATGCGGGTTTTTTCGTGCCTGGATGCGTGGCCGTCGCGCATCGGTAGGTTCCGCGGCGCGATTCTCGAGGACGTCCGGGCGAGCGACCGACCCATGCCGACATCGCGCCCGCCCTGCACGGATGCGAACACACGTCGTCGTCCCTCGCCGGCGTCGTCATCGAGGCACGCGCTTCGCGACGGGCGCCGAAGCCTTCGCACGACTCCAACGACGTCCTCGGCGACCCGATCCCGCGAGCTGCGAAACGACGTGGGCGTACGCAGATCCGTCATGCATGGATCACGGAAAATTGGGATGAATCCGCGCTGTCGACTTCCGGAACATGTTCACGCGGTGGCACGTGCGCGAGGTCCACGCTGACTCCACCTCGCGACTCGCGAGGCCAACGAGGAGAACGGCATGGGTCAGCAGAACAATCCGCAGCAAGGCCAACAGGGCAACCAGCAGGGCGGCGGCCAAGGTGGCGGCGGTCAGGGCGGCGGTCAGGGCAGCGGCGGCCAGGGTGGTGGCGGCCAGCAGGGTGGAGGCAACGAGCGGCAGGGCCAGGAAGGCGGTCGCTCTGGTCAGGACAGCAACCGCTGACTGATCGTCGAGGGAGGCGGGCTCCGCCTCCCTCGATCACTCGCCGACATGGGCCGGGGACGTGTCGGGTCCGTAGGCGTACTCGGCCTCGATCGCACCGTCCTCGCAATGCACGACGAGTCGAGCCTCGCGTCCATCTTCGTGCAGGCGCGTGGCGCGCATGCGTCCCGCCATCTCCGCCTCGTCCTTGGTCTCGAAGGCGCCAATGGACGCGCCGCCGTCCTCCTCCACGTGCCAGCGACCGTCTCCTTTCCGATGCACGAGGTGCATCACGTAGTGGTTCATCGTTCTTCTCCTTCGTGCGTCTAGTGGGCGCCAGCGGTAAACGCTGTCTGTGCAAGCTCGAGGTACGCCGCCCCGGCGACGACGCGGAGATCGCGAAGACCGCAACCCGCGAGCTCGTCGATGACCGTGCGCGCCACGCGCGCACCGTGCTCGACGCCGAAGCCGAAATCGACGTAGACGTCGATCCAGATGAAGCCTTGCGGCGACGCGGTCGCACGTTCGAAGCGGAACTCGGTGGTTTGGCGCGGCAGGAACTGCGCGACCGCTTCATTCTCGTCGACCTCCACGGTGGCGACGACGGTCCAACTGCCGTTGGGCACGGACATGTTCATGGCTGGGTTTCCAGAAGGCCCGCTGGATCAGGTCGGGCGGCGCTTTCGACTACCGGGGCACGAGCTGACTGTCGTAGCTCATCGTGCGCGATGGAACCCGTGATCGGGACGCCCCATCGCTTCGCGCCGAGGCAGGAGAGGTGATGCGAAGACCATACGCGCGAATGCGTGAAGAAAAAGTAACCAAACGTGCATCCGTGACATCTTTCCCATGCACGGTGACATTTGTACCGATACGCATCTCATTGGCATGGCGCAACCCCGCCGCGTCGCGGAACGACGCGGTCGCCGTGTCATGGATCCCTCTCGGGCCGTCCCCTCCGCGCCGACATCGCCCCAAGATTCGGCTCCTGCGAAGCGCGTCGTCGCGGCGATCGCCGCGCGACCGTGCGCGTGAACGCGGCACGGTCCGCGCGGCGGCTGACGGTCATGCCAGCAGTTGCTGCTTGCGCGCCTCGAGCTGCTCGCCGAGCTCGGCGAGTTCCTGCCTCGACAGCAGCTTCTTCGCGCGCGGGAACATCTCCTTCTCTTCCTCGTCGGCGTGGTGCTCGACGAGTTCCTTGAGCACCTTCGCTCGGCCGCTGAACTGTTCGCTGCCGGCATCGGTGCCGAGCAGGTCCGGCAGCACGAGTTCGCCCGCGGCGCGGTGTTCCTCGAGGGCTTCGAAATACATCTTGTCGTCGTCGCTCTTCTCGCCGGCCTGCTTGAACGCGGGGTAGAAGATCTCCTCTTCGATCGTCGTGTGCGCCTCGAGCATCGCGGCGATCCTTTCGACGAGCGCAGTGCGCTTCTTGAGTGCGCGCGTGGTCGTCGATTCCAGCTCCGCGAGCAGCGCGCGGACTTCGTCGTGGTCGTTCTTGAGCAGCTTGATCGCATCCATCGGGTTTCCTCCTGCATACGGGTGGGCGGGCATGTGCCTGCGTCGACGGTCGGCGTGCCGATCGGAGTCACCGTCGTCGTGCCGGCGACCGGACCGTGCTCGCCATGTGGCGCGCGAATGGGACGGCGACGGGCGCGATCGCGGGCGTCAGGTCGAGCGTGCGTCGTGCGACGCGTGCCGAGCCGTTCGACGGCGGCGTGAGCATGCCCATCGCGCTCGCACCGACGCCTGAACCGTCGGGCATGCGCGACAGGCGGCGTTCACTCGGTGCCGCTGGGCGTGCTCATGCGCTACGTCGCGCGAGCGGCCGACCGAGGGGGAAGCGCAGGAGCGATCGGCCGGCGCGCTGCTTCCAGCCGTCGACGTCGATCCAGACGTGCTCGCCGTGGCCGGCGCCGATCGCCGACCGCGTGTAGTACACGCGCCCCTGCTCGACGCGGTCGACGATCGCACATTGCCAGGTGCGGCTGCGCGGATAGCGGAACCAGATGACATCCCCCGTGCGGGGCTCCAGGCGCGGATCTCGATGCGTATTCATGCGGGCAACGATCGCGCGCGCATGTCGCGCAGGCTGAGACGTCGCGATCGATGATCGGCGTAACACCGCCTCTGCGGCTCGACGCGCCGGCTGGCACGGAGATGCCGCCGCCGACGACGCGCATGCGAGCCGCAGGCACGCTCACGCGGGGCGGCAGGCGTCCTGCCAGTTCACGAGGATGCCGATCGCCGCGAGCCGCGGTGCGACACTCGCGCGCAGATCGTCGGCGATGTCGTCCATGCCGATGCCGGGCGAATAGATGCCGACGATCTCGTCCATCGCGTGGTCGGCGGCATACGCGGCCGGTTGCGCGAACACGTTGCCCTCCGGATCGATGAACACGGTCGTCGGCACACGGAATGCCGCAACGGCCTTCGCGGCTTCCTCCGCGAGACGCTCCGGTTCCGCGAACATACGCCCCAGCTCGCGTGGGGAGATCAGTGAGTCGAACATGTCGTACATGAGTGGTTCCGCACGTCACAGCAGGTTCGGGGCGCAGAACGTAGCGAGCGTGCCGGTGCCCCGCAACGGGAAAATTTTTCCCATTCAGGAACGGGACGTGAAACGGCGGATTGCCCTGTATGAGCAATGACGATATGCGCCGATACGCGATGCGCTCGCCCATCTCGATGACGGCGACGGGTCTGTGGCATCGCACGTGCGACGGCAGGCTGGTGGGCGCGTGCAGCACGGCCGGCGAGCCGGCGGTCCGGCGATGAGCGCGGCTCATCGTGCGTCGCGGCGTCGCCACTGCTACCCGGGATGCAGCGCTAATCGGCGAGGTACTTGCGCAGCTGCCATTCGCCGAGCCACGTTCGCACCGGGCCGATATCGATGTCGAGGCTGCGGGGCAATGCAGCTGCGACATCATCGGTCAGGTGGCCGAGGCCGCGCTCGCCGTCCGACATGTGTCGTGCGACGTCTTCCGCGGGAACGATTGCTAGGACCATGCCGTTGACGTGTACCTCCAAGCGACCATTCCGTCGCAGGTAGAACGTCGCCGGGCCGGCCCGATGTTGACTGACCATGGAGCCCTGATTTCGCCTGTCGCGAATC
>NZ_DATDMY010000159.1:0-2391 GCF_036518555.1 Dokdonella sp.
GATCGCGGCGCGCCGCCTGCAGGACGCGTGCTGCCGTCCGAGCCGTTCGAGCTCGAACGCTGGCGTGCGGCCGATGCCGATGTGCACTTCACGGGCAAGCGCGTGATCCGCAACGAGGACCAGCCGATCACCGACGTGGAGACGCGCATCCGCATGCAAGGCGGCGTGCTCGCGCTCGAACCGTTGCGCTTCGGCATGGCCGGCGGCACCGTCGACGGCCGCGTGCGCATCGATTCCGGCCCACGCCCGCCCACGGGCGAACTGAAGCTGGCCGCGCGCAAGCTCGCGCTCGCGCGGCTGTTCGAGGCGAGCGACGGCCTCTCGAAGAGCCTCGGCGAGGTCAATGGCGACGTCGCGCTCGCCGGCAGCGGCAACTCGGTCGCCGCGATCCTCGGCAGCGCCGACGGTTCGGTGAAGCTCGTCATGAGCGACGGCGAGGTGGCCGAATCGACGATCGAAAAGGCCGGCCTCAACGTCGCGAACGCGTTCTTCGCCAAGCTGCGCGGCGATCCGCCGATCCACATCGACTGCGCCGCGGCGGTGTTCGACGTGAAGGACGGTCGCGCGGTCGCCGATCTGTTCGTGTTCGACACCGAGAACGCGCGCATCGACATCGAGGGCGCGCTCGATCTCGGCGAGGAGAAGGTCGACCTCGTGCTGCGCCCGCGTGCGAACGGCTTGCGCATGCTCACGTTGCGTTCGCCGCTGCACGTCACGGGTACGTTCGAGCACGTCGACGTCAGCGTCGACAAGAAGCAACTGCTGCTGCGCGCGGGCGCCGCGATCGGCCTCGGTGTCGCGGCCGCGCCCGCAGCGGCGGCCGTGCCGCTGATCGCGCCCGGCAGCGACGAGGAAAAGCAGTGCGCGCCGCTGCTCGCCGAAGTGTTGCAGGCCGCAGGCGCGAAGCGCGACACGCCCGGCGGCAAAGCGGCGTCCGACGCGACGGCCGCGAAGTCGAAGGCGTCGAACAAGGCGCGCACGAAAGGCGCCGCGGAGGGCTGAGAACGCGCTGCCGATCGCCCGCCGTCGCCGTGAACGCAAGGGCGGGATGGTCGCGCTGCATCGTCGGAGTGCGCTCGCCGGGCGAGCCCGCGCCTTCTTGACGCGCGCTCGCCGTGCTCGGGTAGGATGGACGCGGGGAGGACGCCGATCGGCGTCCGGGGGACACGCACGCGTGCCGAGCATCTATCAGCTGAAACCGGCGTTCCAGCGCCTGCTGCGTCCGCTCGTGAACGCACTCGCGCGCAGCGGCGTCACGGCGAACCAGGTCACCGTATTCGCGGTCGTGCTGTGCGTGGCGGTCGGCGCAGCAATCGCGTTCGTCGACGATGCGCGCATCCTGTTGCTGCTTCCGGTCGCGTTGTTCCTGCGCATGGCGCTCAATGCGATCGACGGCATGCTCGCGCGCGAGCACGCGCAGCAGTCGAAACTCGGCGCGATCCTCAACGAACTCGGCGACGTCGTCGGCGACGCCGCGATGTACCTCCCGCTCGCGCTGCGGCCCGGCTTCCCGAGTGAGGCGATCGTCGTGTTCGTGCTGCTCGGCGTCATCGTCGAGATGACCGGCGTGATCGGCGTGCAGATCGGCGCGAGCCGCCGCTACGACGGCTTCGGCAAAAGCGACCGCGCGTTCGTCGTCGGCGCGATCGGCCTCGTCTGGGGTTTGGGCTGGGCACCGCTCGCGTGGCTCGCCTGGCCGTTCTGGATCGCGGCCGCGCTCGGCGCGGTCGCGATCGTCGCGCGCGCGCGCCGCGCGCTGCAGGAAGTGCGCACGAAAGGAGCCCTCGCGTGAGCCTCGAATCGCTGCACCTGTGGATCCCGCCGAGCGTGCTGTGGACGTTCGGCGCGATCGTCGCGCTGCTCGTCGTCGCGACCGTCATCGTCGCGCTCATGCGCCGCGGCGATGCGGGCAGGCACGTCGAGCTCGCCGCGCGCGTGAACTCGTGGTGGGTGCTGGTCGGCGTGTTCGCGGTCGCGCTGCTGTTTCGTCGCGGCGTCGCGATCGGCTTCTTCGCGCTGCTGTCCTTTCTCGCGCTGAAGGAATACCTGTCGCTGATCCCGACCCGCCGCGCCGACCGGCGCGTGCTGTTCTGGGCATACCTCTGCGTACCGATCCAGTACTGGTGGGTGTGGCAGCAGTGGTACCACATGTTCCTCATCTTCATCCCGGTGTGGGCGTTCCTGTTCATCGCGATGCGCATGGTCCTGCGCGGCGAGACGAAGGACTTCCTGCGCGCGGCGGGCACGATTCACTGGGGCCTCATGACGATGGTGTTCGGCCTCAGCCATCTCGCCTACCTGCTCGTGCTGCCCGACGGCAAGCCGACGGTCGGCGCGCACGGCGCGGCGCTGCTGCTGTTCGTCGTGCTGCTCACCGAACTCAACGACGTG
>NZ_DATDMY010000160.1:0-9321 GCF_036518555.1 Dokdonella sp.
ACGCGGGTCGGTTGTCGCGAAGAGTCGCGCCTGCTGCTCGCAAGCAGGAACAGCGAAGACGCACCGCAGGAGCACCCTCACCCAACCCTCTCCCGCAAGCGGGAGAGGGGAAAGCACGCGGCCATGCGGGTCGAACACGCAACGGATGCGGCTCGGTTCTCGCGAAGAGGAACTCGCGAAGGTGCGAGCGATGGATGCGTGGCCCGGGTCTGCAGACCGGAGCAGAAGAGAACGCGCGCGCGTGCACGAAAAGGCGAACTCTCAAACGAAAAAGGCCCGGAATCCCGGGCCTTTGTTTCAACCGCATCACGCGGAGTGCGATCAGTTCACCTCGAGCGGCACCACCGCGCCGCGCGGCAGCACCTGCTGCGCGAGCTTGGTGTCCGCGCGCACGAGACCGATCTCGTCGGCGAGGATGTGGGCGGCTTCGTCGAGGATGACGTCGCGCTTCTCCTTCGCTTCCTTCTCGCGCGCGACTTCGGTCGTGATGCCGCGCTCGTCGGGCTGCAGGCCGTCGTCCTGCAGGTTCGCGGGCTTGTCGCCGGCGTCGTCGACGTCCGCGCCGGCGACGCTCTTCGCATCGGCAGGCGCCTTGCGGCCGCCCTTGTCCTTCGCGTCATCGGCGAGCTTGGCGCGCGTCTTCGCGGCAGGGTCCGCATCGGGCACCGCGTGCCCGGCCGCGGCGTCGCGCGCCTTGCGCTTGGCTTCCTGCTCGTCGCGTTCCTTGCGGCGCACCTGCTCGTTCAACGACACCGTCTTCTGCTCGCGCAGCGCGCGCAGCTCGGCGAGGTCGGCCTCGAAGTTCTTCCACTCGCCGTTCGCGGCGACGCGACCGGCATGGCGCTCGGCGAGCAGCGGCACGATCGGCTTGAGGTCGGCGACCGGCTGGTACTTCGCGGGCGCGATCGACGTCCACGGCAACGCGTTGTCGTAGCTCGACTCGCCGAAATCCTGCGCATCGACGGTGAGCGGGAAGCTGATGTCGGGCGTCACGCCGCGCAGCTGGGTCGAGCCGCCGTTGATGCGGAAGAACTGCGCGATGGTCATCTTGACCTCGCCGTAGGCGGGCTTCTCCGTGTGCGCGACGTCGTCGAGGTCGACGAGGTTCTGCACCGTGCCCTTGCCGAACGTCGGCTCACCGATGATCACGCCGCGGCCGTAATCCTGGATCGCCGCGGCGAAGATCTCCGAGGCCGACGCGGACGCGCGGTTGACGAGCACCGCGAGCGGGCCGTCCCAGGCCATGCCGGCGCGCGTGTCGGCGTCGGCCTCGACCTGGCCGGCCGCGTTGCGCACCTGCACCACCGGGCCCTTGTCGATGAACAGGCCGGTGAGGTCGGTCGCTTCGGCGAGCGAGCCGCCGCCGTTGTTGCGCAGGTCGACGATGACGCCGTCGACCTTGTCGGCCTTGAGTTCGCCGAGCAGCTTCTCGACGTCGCGCGTCGCGCTCTTGTAGTCGCGGTCGCCGCGGCGGCGCGCGTCGAAGTCCTGGTAGAACGTCGGCAGCGAGATCACGCCGATGCGGCGCGTGTGCTGCGCGTCCTTGATCTCGATGACCGACTTCTTCGCGGCCTGCTCCTCGATGCTGACCTTCTTGCGCACGAGCGAGAGCGTGAAGTGCTTGCCGTCCGGGCCCGCGTCCGCGGGCAGGACCTCGAGTCGCACGACCGTGTCCTTCGCGCCGCGGATCTTGTCGACGACGTCGTCGAGGCGCCAGCCGACCACGTCGGTGACCGGGCCGTTCTCGCCCTGGCCGACGCCGACGATGCGGTCGCCGACCTTGACCCGCTGCGACAGCGCGGCCGGGCCGCCCGGCACGATCTCGCGGATCGCGGTGTAGTCGTCGTCGCGCTGCAACACCGCGCCGATGCCCTCGAGCGAGAGCTTCATCGCGATGTCGAAGTTCTCCGACGCGCGCGGGCCGAGGTAGTTCGTGTGCGGCTCGATCGACGACGCGTACGCGTTCATGAACGTCTGGAACACGTCCTCGCTGTTGAGCTGGCGCACGCGGTCGAGGTAGTTCGCATAGCGCTTGTCGAGCGTCTCGCGGATGTCCTTCTCGGGCTTGCCGGCGAGCTTGAGGCGCAGCCAGTCGTTCTTGATGCGCTTGCGCCAGACGTCGTCGACCTCGGCTTCGTCCTTCGGCCACGGCGCCTTGTCGCGCTCGTAGACGTAGCTCTCGTCCTTGCCGAAGTCGAAACCCTTGGCGAGCAGCGAGCGGGCGTAGGCGACGCGCTCGCCGACGCGCTGTTCGTAGATGTTGAACATCGCGTACGGGGCGGCGAGGTCCTGGTTGTCGATCGCGTCGTCGAGCGTGGTGCGATACGCGGCGAACTTGTCGATGTCCGCCTGGGTGAAGAACAGGCGGTCGCCGTCGAGCGCATCGAGATAGCGCTTGAAGATCTGCTCGCTCATCGCGTCGTCGAGCGGCATCGGCTTGTAATGGAAATGGGTGAGGAACCGCGTCGCCCAGACCGCGGCCTCGCTCTGCGACGGCGTCGCCTTGAGCAGCGGCGCGCTGTCCTCGGTCGTGGGTTTGGCGAACGCGACCGGGCCGACGAGGGCGGCGAGGGCGAGGCAGAGCAGCGACTTCCGCATGGAATCAATCTCCTGGACGCGAACGACCTTCGCGACGTGACACCGGGACACCGTACGTCCTGCACGGGTTTTTTGCGAGGGTGAATTCACCCGATTTCATTTCAACTCATGCAACCTGAACGTATCCGGCCGCGTGCGCCATCTCGTCGGCGTGGTACGACGAACGCACCAGCGGCCCCGCGGCGACGTGCTGGAAACCGATCCGGTAGCCGATCGCCTCGATCGCCTTGAACTCGTCCGGCGTCCAGTAGCGCAGCACCGGGTGGTGGTGCGCGGTCGGCTGCAGGTACTGGCCGATCGTAACCATATCGACAGCGTGCGCACGCAGATCGTTCAACGTTTCCTCGACCTGTTCCAACGTTTCGCCGAGTCCGAGCATGATGCCGGATTTGGTCGGCACGTCCGGATGCTGCGCCTTGAAGCGCGCGAGCAGGTCGAGCGACCAGTCGTAGTCGGCGCCCGGGCGCACCTCGCGGTAGAGCGCGCGCGGCGTCTCGAGGTTGTGGTTGAACACGTCGGGCGGCTCGGCCGCGAATGCCTCGAGCGCGCGTTCCATGCGGCCCTTGCCGCGGAAGTCCGGGGTCAGGATCTCGATGCGGATGCCGGGATTCTCGAAGCGCACGGCCTTGATGCAGGCGGCGAAGTGCGCGGCGCCGCCGTCGCGCAGGTCATCGCGGTCGACCGACGTGATGACGACGTACTTGAGCCCCATGTCGCGGATCGTGCCGGCGAGGTGGGCCGGCTCGAGCGGATCGGGCGGCTTCGGCCGGCCGTGCGCGACGTCGCAGAACGAGCAGCGCCGCGTGCAGACCTCGCCGAGGATCATGAACGTCGCGGTGCCCTTGCCGAAGCATTCGTGGATGTTCGGGCAGGATGCTTCCTCGCACACGGTCACGAGGCGGTTCTCGCGCAGTTTCGCCTTGAGCCGGGCGACCGCGTTGCCGGGCGGGATGCGCACGCGGATCCAGGACGGCTTGCGCAGCACGGGCGCATCGGCGAAGGCGGCGCGGTTGCGCGCGATCTTGTCTTCGCCGAGCTGCTTTTCGGGCGCTTCGACGACGGTCAGCGGGATGGTCTTCTGGGGGTCGCTCATGCGGGCTGCGCGACGCGCGGGGCGTCGCCGGTCGGAACGCGGGGAAATTCGGCGGCGGCGGGCACGGTTTCGAGCCCGAACTGGCGCGCCAGTTCGCCGATCAGGACCGCTTCCACCGCGGCGAGCGAGCCTGGTCCGCCCAAGTCTAGCACCTGGGTGACGGCGAGGCCCTGATAGCCACAGGGGTTGATGCGGTGGAACGGTTCGAGGTCCATCGCGACGTTGAACGCGAGGCCATGGAACGAGCAGCCGCGGCGCACGCGCAGGCCGAGCGCGGCGACTTTCGCATCGCCGACGTAGACGCCCGGGGCGCCCGCGCGTCGCGCGGCGACGATGTTCCATTCGGCGAGGGTGTCGATGATCGCCTGCTCGATGCGCTCGACGAGCTCGCGCACGCCGACCTTGAGCCGGCGCAGGTCGAACAGCGGGTACGCGACGATCTGCCCCGGCCCGTGGTAGGTCACCTGGCCGCCGCGATCGACCGGCACGACCGGGATGTCGCCCGGCAGCAGGACGTGTTCCCACTTGCCGGCCTGGCCGAGCGTGAACACGGGGTCGTGTTCGAGCACCCAGAGCTCGTCCGGCGTGTCCGGCCCACGCGTGTCGGTGAACGCCTGCATCGCGCGCCAGACGGGTTCGTAGGGTTGCCGGCCGAGGCGGCGGACGAGGACGGGTCGGGACATCGGGGCGAGATGGGGTCGGAGCGCGTGCGGCGCAAGCGAAGGACCGGCCGGGAACGCAAAACGTCGCATCGCGGATCCCGGCCCCGGATCCGTCGTCGCAACGTTGCTAGACTTCCACAACGCGCACTCGACGGGAGACGCTCATGGTGGCACGAATCCTCGTGGCAGGCATCGCCTTCGCGCTCGCCCACGGCCTCGCGACCGCCTCCGACGAGCCGCTGCCCGATGCCGATTCGCCGAGCGGCGACATGACGCCCCGCGACGTCCGGCAGGCGCAACGCGACGTCTACGACGCACTGGTCGCGTCCGCGTCGCCGCGCCAGCGGGTGCTCGTCGGCCGGCTCTACCTCGGCGACGACGAGACGCCGAGCGCGTTGCGCCCGAAGCGCGAGGACGTCGTCGCGCAGGCCGCGCGCAGCGCGCCGCAGGATGCGTTCGTGCAATGGATCGCCGCCGACACGGGCCGCTACACCGGCAGCCAGTGCGGGCCGACGCACTGGCCGGTCGCCGAGGTTGCGAACCTCGTGCGCCTCGAACCCGGAAACGCGGGTGCGCTGCAGTACGCGGTCGCGCTCGCGCAGGCGAAAGGCGACGCGGTCGCGCTCGACGAGGCGCTCGCGCGCATGGCCTCGGCGAGCCGCGCCGACGATCACCTCGGCGACGAGATCGCCGAATGGCGCAACGCCTACGTCGCGCATCCTGCCGCCGCCGATCCTGGCGTCTCTCTGTGGGACGAGGCGCCCGTTGCCGAGCGAGCCCTGCTCGGCGCGCTGCAGGAAGCCGCCTACCGCACCACACCGACGAAATTCGCGCTGGCCAAGGCGTGCACACCCGACGGCGACAGCGAACGCACCTGGCAGCGCATCGGCTGGTGCGTCGACGCCGGCACGCTGCTCGCCGGCAAGGGCAGCAGCTTCGCCCTGCGCGAAGCCGGCCTGAAGATGCTCACCGCGGCGGGCGCGACGCCGGCCGACCTCGCCGACCTGCAGCGCCAGCACGACTGGCTCGCGGCGAACGCGGCCAATCCGATGCGCAACGCCGACGCGTTCCGCGACGCCCCCGCGGACGTCGTTTCCGACTGGCGCAATGCGAAGAGCGAGATCGCCGCTACCACGCATCGCCTCGCGCGCCTCGGCAAGCCGGCGACGCCGCCCGCGGGCTGGGACGCGAAGCGGCAGGAAGCGGAACACGCGGCCGAAGAGGCGTCGAGCGAGCAGACCTGGGCGGCCTATTCGCGCGAGTTGCTCGCGGGGATGGAGGCGGACGGCGACGTGCGCATGCGCGCGCTCGCACTCGCAGCGGCACCGATGCGCGCGATGCTCGACGCGGCCGCGTCGAACAAGGGCGCCGAGGTCGGCGCGGCCGCGACCGACGCGACCACCGCCCTCGCCGATTTCGCCGCAGCGCATCCCGACGATGTCTTCGTGCAATGGGTCGCCGCGGGCGAGGGCGACGAGCGTGCGCGCCGCAACCTGCAGCGACTCGAGCCCGACAATGCGGCCGCGTGGGCGCTGTCGATCGACGACGCGGCGACCGACCGCACGCAGACCCTGCAGCGGATGGCCTCGAGCACCCGCTACGCGTTGCACCTCAAGGAAGCCGGCGAAATCTGGAGCGCCGCGGCGAAGAAGTATCCGCCGCCGGCGGACCTCGACCTCGGCAGGATGACCGAATCGTCCGACGCCCCGCCGACGCCGTTGTCCGACGACGACCGCGCGGCGATGATCGCCGCGACGTTCGCGTTCACCAGCGCGGTCCAAGGAGTCGGATCGTTCTCGACGATATCCAAGGCGTGCACGGTGAAATCGGATACCTGCACGGCGATCGGGCGGATACTCGCGGACCGCTCCGACACGCTGATCGGCACGCGCCTCGGCTTCGCGCTGTTGCGCAAGCAAGGCGCGATGAGCGCGGCGGACATCGCCACGGCGCGCCGCCTCGACTGGTGGCAGGAAGGCATGCGCGGCCTCTCGACGACCCGGGAGGTCATCGCCTATCTGCGCGATTCGATCGCCCACGGCGAGAGCGAGGCAATGCGCCTCGCCATGCAGCGCAAGGGCAAGCTCGAGCCGCCGGCGGATTGGCAATCGCCGAGCGAAAAGCAGGCGGCCGCGAAGCGGTAGGCGAGGCGGGACAGCGGCCCAATCATCGCGGCTGAAGCCGCTCCTACCCGCAGCGATGCGCGTCTGTCAGAGCGTCCAGCGCACCGCAGGGTCGGCGCGCAACGCCGCGTGGGCGGCGTCGTAGAGCTCGCGCGTCGGGCAGGTGAAGCTCACCGACACGGAGACGTAGTTGCCCGCGCGCGACGGCTTCACGCGCTGCGATCCGGCCAGCACGTTGAGGCCGAGGCCAGCGAGGATCTCGCCGACCTTGTGCTCGAGCTGCGCGGATGCGCTGCCCATCGCGTTGATTTCGAACACGCCCGGAAACTGGAAGCCCTGCTCGGGATTCTGCGGGCGGATGTCGTCGAGGTCCTTCATTGCATTCAGCATCGGTGATCCGTGGGCTCGGGGCAAGCGCGGCCGTGGCGGCGCGCGAAACGCGAAACGCCGCACATGTGCGGCGTTTCGTCCATGCCCAACCAGATGAGGCGCGCGCGGCGCATTTTCAACGCCGCCCGCCGTCAGTCGCCCTTCGGCGCCGCCGACGACACGTTGGTGCCCGCATCGCCCTTGAACCACATCCAGACGCCGTCGCCGAGGCGCTTGAAGAAGCCACCTTCGGCACCCTCGTCGAGCGCGATGAGCGGGCGCTGCACCAGCACCTTGTCGTCGAGCTGCACCTTGAGCGTGCCGACCTGCTTGCCCTTGCCGATCGGCGCGACGAGGCGCGCGGGCATGTCGAGGCTCGCCTTGAGTTCGTTGTAGCGGCCGTGCGGGAACGTCACGAGCACGTCCTCGGCGACGCCGAGCGGCAGGTTCGCGATCGCGCCCTTCCAGAGCTCGGGCGCCGCGAGCGGCGCGTTCGCCGCGTACAGCTTCTTCGTTTCGAAGAAGCGGAATCCGTAGTTGAGCAGCTCCTGGTTGTCGTCGGCGCGCTGCTTCTCGCTCGGGGCGCCCATGACGACCGCGATGAGGCGCTGGTCGCCGCGCTTGGCCGACGTCGCGAGGCAGAAGCCCGCCTCCGAGGTGTGCCCGGTCTTGATGCCGTCGACGGTCTCGTCGCGCCAGAGCAGCGTGTTGCGGTTGTGCTGCTTGATGCCGTTCCACTCGAATTCCTTGATCGCGTAGACCTTGTACTCCGCGGGGAAATCGTGGATCAGCGCGCGCGACAGCAGCGCGACGTCGTGCGCCGTCGTGTAGTGCTCGGGGTTGGGCAGGCCGCTCGCATCGACGTAGTGCGTGCCGGTCATGCCGAGCTTGGCGGCGTACTGGTTCATGAGCTGCGCGAACGTCTCTTCCGAACCCGCAGTGTGCTCGGCGAGCGCGATCGCGGCGTCGTTGCCGGACTGGATGATCATTCCGTACAGCAGGTCCTTGAGCGCGACCTTGCTGTTGAGCTGCAGGAAGCTCGTCGAACCGTCGGTGCCGGCGCCGCCCGAGCGCCATGCGCGCTCGCTGATGAAGACCTGGTCGTCGAGATGGAGCTTGCCCTGCGCCATTTCCGCCGAGACGACGTACGAAGTCATGACCTTGGTGATCGACGCGGGCGCGACGCGCTGGTCCATGTTGCTTTCGGCGAGGATCTGCCCGCTCGCGTAGTCCATGAGCACCCACGCCTTCGCATCGATCGCGGGCGGCGGCGGCGTCGGTCCGGGCCCGACCGCTCCCGGCACCGGGACGGCCGCCGCGGGCTTCGCGACCGGCTGCGGCGTCGGCAGCGCGGCGTTCGGCGCGGGCGCCTGCGTCACGGGCGTCGCGGGCGGGTCGGCGCGTACCGCAGTGGCGGCGAGCACGAGGAGGATGGCAGGGGCGAACAGGAACGGCAGCTTCATCGCAGGGTCGGGTCCGGCTAACAACAAAGCCCGGATTGTCGCAGAGGCGGTCGGGCATTACACGGGCGAATCGTGGCCGCGATGCGAACCGTTCAGGCAGCGCGGCTCAGGGTTCGATCGCCACGCGTGGCGCGCCGAGGCCGAGCTGTTCGATGCGTGCGGTCAGTGCGTCGGCGGCATCGGCATCGGCGAGCGGGCCGACGCGCAGGCGGTGCACGGTGCGGCCGGCGATCGCGACCGATTCGATCCCGACCTGGTCGAGGCCGGCGCGCTTCGCGTTCGCGAGCGCACGTTCGGCGTTCGCGAGTTCGCCGAACGAGGCGAGTTGCAGGTAGATGCGCCGCCCGCCGACGCCGTCGGGCACCGCCGCCCGCTCCGCGCCGCTCGTTGCGGCGGGCGCGGCAGTGGTCGACCGTTCGACCGGCGGCGGGACCGGACCGTAGGCGCGCCGCTGCGGCGCGGTCGCGCTCGCGACGCGCGACGGCGGCAGCGCGTCGGGACGGTCCGGATCGAGCGCGCGCACTTCGACGCGACCGGTTCCCTTGGGCCAGACGCCGATCTTCACCGCAGCCGCATACGAGAGATCGATGATGCGGTCCTCGTGGAACGGTCCGCGATCGTTGATGCGCACGACCACGCTCTTGCCGTTGTCGAGGTTGGTCACGCGCGCGAAGCTCGGCAGCGGCAACGTCTTGTGCGCGGCGGTGAACGCGTACATGTCGTACGGCTCGAATGACGACGTCATGTAGCCGTGGAACTTGTTGCCGTACCAGGACGCGATGCCGCGCTCGACGTAGCCGCGCGCATCGGGCAGCACGCGGTAGGTGCGGCCGAGCACGCTGTAGCTCGGCTTGTTGCCGTAGCGCGAGCGCGGCTCCGCCTTCGGCACCGGCTCGGGGATCCGCTCGACGTCGATCGGCGGCGCCGTCGGACCGTCGTCGGCGTTGCGCGCGTAGCGCTCGGACTGCGGCCGCGACGTGTCGGCCGGCATCCGCGCGGCATCGCGCGACGCC
>NZ_DATDMY010000161.1:0-4226 GCF_036518555.1 Dokdonella sp.
CAGTGGCTGCGCGGGGTATGGGGAAGCCTACCTGCTGCCTGGCGGCGACAAGCTCGTGCCATTCCAGCGCGACTACGCGCCGTGGCTCAGGCGCCAGCACAATGACGGCAGCGGCCTCGTCGACGAGTGGATGCTCGGCGCGGCGTCGCCGATCCTGTCCTCGTGGGTGCGCCAGATCCTGCGCGACCCGAACGGGCAGCTGCACGTCTACCTGC
The DNA here is from genome assembly GCF_036518555.1 of Dokdonella sp. Classification (GTDB taxonomy): domain Bacteria; phylum Pseudomonadota; class Gammaproteobacteria; order Xanthomonadales; family Rhodanobacteraceae; genus Dokdonella_A. Next base: position 216 of record NZ_DATDMY010000161.1, read on the forward strand.
GGCGCGGGCATCGCTTCACCGGGTCGGTGAGTTTCCTTGCCGCGCTCGATGCGCAGGGCAACCTGCTCGGCCAGCAGGCGTTCTATCCGTACGACGGCGACCCCGTCGATGCGTGGTCGTACCCCGAGCCGCTCGCGATGCCTGCGCCGGACCGCGTGCTCGCGCGCACGTACGCGGCGCGGCTGCCGCTGCCGACGACGTCCGGTGTCGCGCTCTACGACACGAGCGTGACCGCGCACGGCAACCTCGCAGTCGCGCTCGACACCGACCGCATGCAGGCCGACGTGGACAGCGCGCTCGCGTTCCACCTGCACGTCGCATACGCGGGCGACGTGCCGATCGCAGGTGCGCGCCTCGTCGCGAACCTGCCCTGGGCGAGCGGCATAACCGGCGCGACCTGCGCCGTGCAATCCGGTGGCGACTGCATCCTGGACACGCGCAGCGGCAATCTGCGCGCGACGTTCGATCTCGCACCCGGCGGCACGGTCGACGTGTCGGGCTCCGTGCGCGTACTCGATGCCGTCACCGAGAAACCCGCGATCACCGCGACGACCTACGGCCCCGTGGGCTTGAGCGAAGCCGACACGATCGACAACTTCGCGCGCGTCGACCTCGCGCAGAGCCTGTTCAGCGACGGCTTCGACGCGGACTGATCCCGACCCGGCGCTGCGCGCCGGTTCGATGCTAGGATTCCAGTTTGCAGCGTTTCCGACCCTTGGGTGCCGCTTCGCGAGGGCTCCGGTCGCGCTGTCGTCATGACGTAGCCAGGGGATTGCCGCATGCAAGTCGTACCCGTCCATCGCCGAGCGGCGATCTCGCTGCTCGCCCTGTTCGCGTGCGCGCGCTCGATCGACGGTTGCGCGGACGACGATTGGTCGAGCCCGTGGTACGCCTCGGGACCGCCGACGGTGACGACGACGCAGACCGGCGGCAAGCCGCAAGCCGTGGTCGGTTTCGCGGCGAACGGGGATGTCCTGCTGAGCGGACGCACGTTCAGCGGGAAGGACGGCACGCTTACGCGCATGGCGTCCGACGGTGCCCTGCGCTGGAGTTCGAACCTCCGTCCGACGTCGTGGACGTTCGCTTCGGCACTGACGGGTGGCGACGACGGCGGGGCGTTCGCTGCCTTCGCGCTCCATCCCGATTTCAATTCGGACGATGGCGGATTCCTCGCGCGATTCGGGCCCACGGGTACCCGACGCTGGTCCCACTACGTGCCGACCGGTTGGCTCGTTCGCGTCGGTTCCACGCGCATCGCCAGCGCCGGCTGCGTCGCGCTCACGATGCTCGACGTCGATTCGGGGAACGTGCTCTGGCAGCGCGAGTACGGTTCGCCGTCCCGCGACTGTCGTGGTGGTGGCCTCGTCGGCGACGGCCAGGGCGCCCTGTATGCGGCATTCGAGATGCAGGCCGGCGTGAACGCGATCGTCGGCTCGCGCCTGGTCCGGCTGGATGCGGACGGGCACGAGGCCTGGAACATCGCGATCCCGGGCAGCGGCATCCGTGCGGTGCCCGCTGTCGTCGGCGATGTCGTGATCGTCGCCGACGCGACGACGCTGCAGGGCCGCTCGACCATGGACGGACACCGGCTGTGGCAAGCGCCGATCGCCGACGGCGAGCGCGTGCTCGGCGCGACCGCCAGTGGCGATCCCGTCCTCGTTTCGAACCTGGGGCTGCGCCAGCTCGCGTCTGCGACCGGAAGCGAACGCTGGTCGCGCACGATCACCGTGCGCGGTGCCGACATCGTGGGCGACGCCGTGATCGTCGCCGGCGATTCGGTGCTCCATCGCGTGGACACCGCCGACGGCGCACTCGCGTGGAGCACTCCGGTGTCCGACGCGAGTTGGCTCGCCGCAGGCGGCTACGACGGCACGACGTTCGCCGTCGTGCGCAACCGCGAAGGTTCGCAGCCGCCCGAGGTCCTGCGTTTCGACTTCGCGAGCGGTGCGCAAACGGCGGCGCCGTCCGTGCCGCCGGTCGCGCAGCCGATCGAGGGAACGACGATATTCGCCGCCGACGGCCGCGCGTTCGGTGTCGGTGTCACCGGCAAGGCAGGGGAGTACGCGGTCCGCCTGCGTGCGCTCGACGCAACGACCGGCATGACGGATTGGGAGATCGCATATCCGGACAGCAGCTGGCTGTACCGCGAATGGTCCGGCCTCGCGGAACCGGCCGCAACCGCCGACGCTGGCGCGATCGCGGTCACGCTGCAGGCGTACTGGGGTCAGGGCGAGTGTCCGTATGCGTTCACCCAAGCCTACCCTGTCTCACTGTATCGCACGTCGGACGGTGCCAGGACCTGGCACGTCTCGCTCGCCGATCCGCAGGGGCAGTCGCGTTGCAGCAGTGTGTCGCGCCCGCGCCTCGACAGCTCCGGTGATGTCCTCGTCGAGGTCGACGAGTTCCGGCAATGCCCGCCGCCGAACGGCGACTCCTGGTTCTGCGGCCGGAATACCGTGTACAAGCTCGCGCGCACCGACGGCCACGTGCTCTGGCGCGCGGACGACGGCACACGCACCGGAGATCCCGACCGCTGGTCGATGGTCGGCGACGACGTGCTGCGCTACGGGCCGTTCGCGGGCTCGACCGATACGGTCCGCCGCATCTCCGGCGCGGACGGCCACGTGGTGTGGGCGTCGACCGTGTTTTCCGGCGACGGCATTTCCTCCGAAGTTCACCGCATCGACGATACGCACGTCGTCGTATTTCCACTGCTGCACGGATCGGGACGGTGGGCGCTGCTCGACACGTCGACGGGCGCGACCGACTGGCTCGCGGATGCGGGCGCGCAGAGCTGTCCCTATCCCGCCTGCTACGACGCCGGCGGCGTCGTGCTGCCTGACGGCGACCTGCTCTATCCCGCCCGGCGCGACTACGGCATGGCGGTGATGCGCCTGTACAACGACGGCTCGGGAACGATGGAGACCCGAGCCGTGGAGCCGAACGATCCGTCGGTCGTCTCCAGCCTCGATCACTTCATCGCCGACGCCGGTGGTCGATGGCATGCGCTCCTCTCCCGCAGGCTGCAACGCGCCGCGAACGCGTCGCCGGTCGGCAGCGTCGGGTTCATCGCTCCATTCGACGTCGCAACGGGCGTGTTGGGCGCGCAACAGGCCGTCAGCGCGTTCAACGGCAACGCCGACGACGGGTCTGCGTGGCAGTGGTTCGATTGGAAGGCGGCTCCGCTCGATTCGCTGCGGATGCCGGACGGCGACCACCTGCTCGGCAGTGTCCTTGCGAAGCAGGCGCCGGCGCCGACCACGGCATCGACGCGCATGATCGACCTCTCGGTGAGCGCGCACGGCAATCTTGCCGTCCAAGTCGAGGTCGACCGCGCGCACGTGTCGCCCGGCGACCGCGTGTCGTTCGTCCTGCGCGCGACCTACACCGGCGACGCGCCGATCGCGGGGGCGCACCTCGCGGCGATGCCGCCCTGGTCGAGCGGCGTCGTCGATGCCGTGTGCACGGTCGACTCCGCTAGCGACTGCACGGTCGACACGGCATCCGGAAACGTCGATGCGACGTTCGACATCGCCCCGGGCGGCTCGATCGAGGTCCGAGGCAGCGTGCTCGTGCTCGACATCGACGCGATCCCGCTGCTGTCGGCGATGGCGTACGGACCGAGCGGCCTCGCCGAACAGGACACGATCGACAACTTCGCCGGCGTCGCGCTCGCCCAGAGCCTGTTCGTCGACGGTTTCGACGCGCGCTGACATCCGGCCGCCTCGCGCGCGCAGGCGTCGTCCATGCGACGACGCTGCCTGCGACCGATCCTTTCTCCCGCGCATCCTGACGGCATGACTTCCGGCAGGTTGCGCCGGCCGCGCCGAACTACTACAAGTGTAGTACTACGGCTGTAGAGAGGATTCCCCGGATGGCGCGAGCCAAGGATGTCAGCCTCAGCGAGCTGCAGATCGCGCTCATGCGCGTGCTGTGGCGGCGCGGCGAGGCGAGCACGGCCGACGTCGCCGCCGAACTCGGTGACGCGCGCGGCCTCAAGCACACGACCGT
>NZ_DATDMY010000162.1:0-4482 GCF_036518555.1 Dokdonella sp.
CGGCACCGCCCGCACCGCCCGCGCCCCCGTCGCGCTGACCGGAATCGGCGGGCCCGCGGCGCGACGACACGGCGCGTACCCTGCGGGCCCGGCCTTCGGCTCGCGTCGCGTCGAGCGCACCACCGCATCGCGCGGCAGCGCGGCGCCGCGCCGCAATGCCGCAATGTGGACCCATGCCATTCGGGCCATGCCGGCGCATCGCGCGTCGGCGACGATGCGGTGACCCGCCCCAATGGACGATGCCATGCCACACGCCAGCAAGCCCGGCGCGCCGAAGCGCCGGATCGCCCGCCATCTTCTCACCGCCGCGCTCGCCACCATCGCGACGCCGGTCTTCGCCGCGCACGGGATCGAAGCCGGCGACGTCCGCCGCGACGGCGCCGCGTGCAACGATTTCTTCGATTACGCCAACGGCGCCTGGCGCGCGAGCCATCCGATCCCCGACTACATGGACCGCTGGAGCCGTCGCTGGGAATCGGGCGAGATCAACAAGGAGCACGTGCGCGACATCCTGCGCGAGGTGTCCGCGCGCACCGACTGGCCGGCGGGCAGCGCGGAGCAACTCTCCGGTGATTTCTACGCCGCATGCATGGACGAAGCGCGCGTGGACGGGCTCGGCGCGAAGCCGGTGCAGCCGATGCTCGAGGAGATCCGCGCGATCAAGGACAAGGCCGGCGTGCAGCGCACGATCGGGCACCTGCACGACGTCGGGATCACGGTGCCGTTCGCGCTCGTCGCGTTGTCGGACCTGCACGAGCCCACGCGCGTGATCGCGCACATCGCTCCGGGCACCCTCGGCATGCCCGATCGCGACTACTACCTCAAGCCCGACAAGCGCTTCGTCGAAGCGCGCGCGAAGTACCGCACGCATGTCGCGAAGATGTTCGAGCTCGCGGGCGAGAAGCCCGCCGCGGCGAAGGCCGCTGCGGAAACCGTGTTCGCGTTCGAGAAGCGCCTTGCCGCAGCCTCGCTCGACAACGTGCAGTTGCGCGACCCGAAGCTGCAGGACAACAAGACCACGTTCGCCGGCCTCGGCACGCTCGTGCCCGCGTTCGACTGGGGCGCCTACTTCGACGCCGCGCACATCCCGCACGACGACCTCAACGTGACCGAGCCGAAGTTCCTGCAGCAGGTGCAGAAGGAATTCGCCTCGACGCCGCCCGCGCAGTGGCGTACCTACCTCGAGTGGCACGTGCTGAACGCGGCTGCCGACGCGCTGGCCGCGCCGTTCGTCGAGGAGCACTTCGCGTTCAACGGCAAATACCTCACCGGCGCGACCGAGATGAAGCCGCGCTGGAAGCGCTGCGCGGAGGCGACCGACAACCAGCTCGGCGAAGCACTGGGCAGGAAGTACGTCGAGAAGTACTTCCCGCCGGAAGCGAAGGCGCGCATGCAGGAGATGGTCAAGAACATCCTGCTCGCGATGAAGGACACGATCCATGGCCTCGACTGGATGGGCGACGCGACCAAGCAGAAGGCGCTCGAGAAGCTCGCGACGTTCAACCCGAAGATCGGCTATCCCGACAAATGGAAGGACTATGCCGGGGTCAAGGTCACGCGCGATTCGTACTGGGACGACGTCGTCTCGGCCTCGCGCTGGAACGTAGCCGACGGCCGCGCGCAGATCGGCAAGCCGGTCGATCGCGGCCGCTGGGGCATGACGCCGCCGACCTCGAACGCGTACTACAACCCGCTCCTCAACGAGATCGTGTTCCCGGCCGGCATCCTGCAGCCGCCCGCGTTCGACGTGAACGCGACCGACGCGGTCAACTACGGCGCGATCGGCGTCGTCATCGGGCACGAGATCAGCCACGGGTTCGACGACCAGGGCGCCCAGTTCGACGCCCAGGGACGCCTCGCCAACTGGTGGACGCCCGCGGACGAGGAACGCTTCAAGGCGCGCGGCGAATGCGTGGTCAAGCAGTTCGACGGCTACTTCGTCGAACCGGGCTTGCACCACAACGGCAAGCTCGTGCTCGGCGAATCGATCGGCGACCTTGCCGGTGCGAAGCTCGCCTACCTCGCCTACAAGAAGTCGCGCGAAGGCAAGCCGGCCGAACCGACGCTCGACGGCTTTACGCCCGAGCAGCAGTTCTTCCTGTCATGGGGCCAGTGGCGCGGCGACGAGATCCGCCCCGAAACGCAACGCACGATGATCCAGGGCGACCCGCACCCGATCGCGAAGTACCGTGTCAACGGCCCGCTGTCGAACCTGCCGGAGTTCCGCGAGGCGTTCCAGTGCAAGGCCGACGCGCCGATGGTGCGTCAGGGCGCGGAGCGGTGCGAGGTGTGGTGAGAGGCGATGGCTGAGGCCCGAAGGCTGCGAAGAGTCGCGCGTGCGTGCGGCGGGACTCGCCGCTGCGCGGCTCGACCCGCCCTACGGTCATGCTCGCGCCTTCGGCTACTTCGTAGGGCGGTACGCGCATCGCGCGTGCCGCCATTCGCGCCGCGACGTCAGGCGTCGAGTTCCGACCAGCGCGCGTAGGCAGCGTCGAGTTCGGCCTGAAGCGCCGCGAGTTCATCGTTCGCGGCGACGATGCGCGCACTGTCTTGTTGGTAGAAGTCGGCCTCCTGCATCGCCTCGCCGATCGCCGCGATGCGCGTCTCGAGCGTCTCGATGCGCGCGGGCAGCTCGTCGAGTTCGCGCGATTCCTTGTAGCTGAGCTTGCGCTTCGCAGGCGAAGGCGCTGCGGCCGAGACCGGCGGCTGCGGCAATGGGCTGGTGGCGTCGGCGGCTCGAGCCGCAGGACGATCGCGGGCCGTGGCATCCGTCGTTCTTTCCATCGCGCGTGGCGCCTGGCGCAACCAGTCGCTGTAGCCGCCGACATACTCGCCCACGCGTCCGCCGCCCTCGAGCACGAGCGTGCTCGTGACGACGTTGTCGATGAAATCGCGGTCGTGCGAGACGAGCAACAACGTACCGGGATATCCCGCGAGCAGCTCTTCGAGCAGTTCGAGCGTCTCGACGTCGAGGTCGTTGGTCGGCTCGTCCATGACGAGCAGGTTCGACGGCTTGGCGAACAGCTTCGCGAGCAGCAACCGGTTGCGTTCGCCGCCGGACAGCGCCGTGATCGGCGCGCGCGCGCGATCGGGCGAGAACAGGAAATCCTGCAGGTAGCCGAGCGCGTGCTTGCGGCTGCCGCCGATCTCGATGTACTCGCGCCCTTCGGCGACGTTGTCGAGCGCGCTGGCGTCCTCGCGCAGGTGCGCGCGATGCTGGTCGAAATAGGCGATCTCGAGGTTCGTGCCGAGGCGCACCTCGCCTCGCTGCGGCGCGAGTTCGCCGAGCAGCAGCTTGAGCAGGGTCGTCTTGCCGGAGCCGTTCGGCCCGATGAGGCCGACGCGGTCGCCGCGCAGGATCGTGGTGGAGAAGCGGTCGACGATCGTGCGACCGCCCCATGCGAAGGTGACGTCCTTCGCCTCGATCACGCGCCGCCCGGATGCCGCCGCACCGCCGACCTGCAGCTTGGCCGTGCCACCGACGTCGCGGCGCTGCGCGCGCTCGCGCCGCATCGTCTCGAGCGCGCGCACGCGGCCCTCGTTGCGCGTCCTGCGCGCCTTGATGCCCTGGCGGATCCACACCTCTTCCTGCGCGAGCTTGCGGTCGAACAACGCATTCGCCTGCGCCTCCGCGTGCAGGCGTTCCTCGCGCCGGCGCAGGTAGTTGTCGTAGTCGCCCGGCCAGCTCGTGAGCCGACCGCGGTCGACCTCGACGATCCGCGTCGCGAGCGCGCGCAGGAAGCGACGATCGTGCGTGACGAACACGACGCTGCCGGCGAAGTCGAGCAGCAAGCGCTCGAGCCAGGCGATCGCTTCGATGTCGAGATGGTTGGTCGGCTCGTCGAGCAGAAGCACGTCCGGATCGAGTACGAGCGCGCGCGCGAGCAGGACGCGACGCTTCATGCCGCCCGAGAGCGCGGAAAATTCGGCGTCCTCGGGCAGTTCGACCCGCTCGAGCACGTTCGCGACGCGGCGATCGAGGTCCCAGCCGTGCTCGGCCTCGATGCGCGCCTGCACGCGCGCGAGCGCGTCGGTGTTGCCGGCGACGTCGAGGTGGTGGCTCAGGTGGTGGTACTCGGCGAGCAGCGCGCCGAGATGGCCGAGCGCGCCGGCGACGACGTCGAACACGCTGCCGGCGACGTCGTGCGGCACCTCCTGCGCGAGCCTGGCGACGCGCACGCCGCCCTGCACGCGCAGCTCGCCGTCGTCGGGCCGCAGCTCGCCCGCGATCAGGCGCAGCAGGGTCGACTTGCCTGCCCCGTTGCGGCCGACGACGCAGATGCGCTCATTGCGCTCGATCGCGAGGTCGACGTGGTCGAGCAGGAGCGGACCGCCGACCGAATAGTCGACGTTGACGAGGTTGACGAGGGACATCGAGGGCCGGTGGCGCGGATCGGGCCCGCGAGTTTAGCGGCTCGCGGCCATGCCACGCGCGTCCAGCCGCTGCCCTTCAGGTACGGGAGCGGCGCGCACGTTCGCGGC
>NZ_DATDMY010000163.1:0-10509 GCF_036518555.1 Dokdonella sp.
CCGCGCGGCGACGCAGTGCTGGATCTGGGGCGAGGCGCGCAATGCGGCCGGCCGCGTCGAACACCTGCAGCTCGTGACGCCGAACGGCTACGCGCTCACCGTGACCTGCGCGCTCGACATCGCCGAGCACGTGCTCGCGCGCGCGCCCGCTCCGGGCTATCGCACGCCGTCGCAGCTGATGGGCGCGGCCTACGTGCTCGGCGTGCCGGGCGTGCGCGTCGCCGCGAGCTCGTTCGATCCCGCGGCCGCGGTGGCGGCCTGAGCGAGCCCCGCTGCGCCCGCGTGCCGATGCGCGGCGCGCCCGTTTTGCGGTAGCGTGCGGATTCTCCGACCGAGGCGCGTTCCCGCATGACCGTACCCAAACCGTCCCCCCTGTCGCCGTTGCCTGCGCTGATCTTCTCGGCTCGCTGGCTGCAGCTGCCGCTCTACCTCGGGCTCATCGTCGCCCAGGGCGTCTACGTCGTGTTGTTCGTGAAGGAGCTGTGGCACCTCATGCACGACGCACTGCGCCTCAGCGAGCAGGCGATCATGCTGATCGTGCTCGGCCTCATCGACGTCGTGATGATCTCGAACCTGCTGATCATGGTCATCGTCGGCGGCTACGAAACATTCGTCTCGCGGCTGCGCCTCGAAGGCCACCCCGACCAGCCCGAGTGGCTCAGCCACGTGAACGCGTCGGTGCTCAAGGTCAAGCTCGCGATGGCGATCATCGGCATCAGTTCGATCCACCTGCTCAAGAGCTTCATCGAGGCCGGCGCGATCGGCGGCGGGCTGCCGTTCTGCACGCCGGACCTCATCGCGCAGGCGACCGCCGAGATCGCCACGGGCGCCGGCCGCGGCTGCACGATGGTCACCGCGAGCGGCGTCATGTGGCAGACGATCATCCACTGCGTGTTCATCGCCTCGGCGATCGGCATCGCCTGGACCGACCGCCTCATGTCGGGCATCAACGGCTCGCGCGAACGCGCCGAGGCGCACTGAAGAAGCAGGATCACGAGACTGAAACACGAAGGACACGAAGGACACGAAGGAAAGCAATTCAGGCGGGAAGCAAGATCAAGAGATTGAAACACGGAGCACACGGACACATGGGCACACAGAGGAGAAGCTCCAGGATGAAAAGCTCTTCTCGCCCTTGGCTTTCTCCGTGTGCTCCGCGTGCTCCGTGTTTCAAGCTCTAGAGCTTTTCCTTGATATTGCTTTTCCTTCGTGTCTTCGTGTCCTTCGTGTTTCAGTCTTTCGCTTTGCTTTTCGCGTCGCTCCGATCTTTCGCACGCATGATCGCGGCCCGGACGGCGGCGTCGGCGGGGTCGTCGAGGGCCGGTATGTCCGGGAATTGCGCCAACCCGCGGTATTCGTGCCAGCGGCGTGCGAAGACGTCGGTGCCGAGCAGCGCGTCGAGCCGCTCGACGAACGCCTGCGGCGTCCAGTCCTGCTTCGCGAGGCAGCAGGCGTCGAATCGGCGCAGGGCTTCGTCGACGCCGAGGCGGCCGCCGCTCGAGCGCCTCAACTCGAGGTCGACGACGAGCCAGTACGCGGTGCCGCTCCAGTACACGCGCCCATAGCCGTGGTCGGTTTCCATCGCGAGCGATGCGTGTTCGAGCGTCGGCGCGCGGTCGCGCGGCGTCGCCGCGCGCCCGCGCGCGAAACCGTCCGCGAGTTCGGCCCACGCCTGCGCGGGCGTGAGCAGGCCCGCGCGCGCGCGCAGCACGTTCTGCAGGTAGGTCGCGAGGCCTTCGGCGAGCCATGCACCGCGTGCGCCGAGGTGCGGATGGAACAGGTGGGACAGCTCGTGCACGGCGATCCAGTCGCGCTCGAACGCGCGCGCGTCGCGTGAGGGGTCGACGAACAGGCTGAGGCCGTTGCCCTGGCCGCGCGTCGACTGGCCGAACACGACGGCTTCGCGCTGCGCGCCGACCGGGATCACGAGCACCTGCACGTCGGCGAGCGGCAGGCGGCCGTAGGCGGTCGTCGCGGCGTCGCTGACGCGGCCGAGCCAGGCGAGCAGGCGCGCCCGCTGCGCGACGTCGCTCTTGCCGCCGATCGCGACGTGCAGGCGCCCGCCGGGGCGTTCGATCGTCGTCTCGGACAGGTGGCCGATCGCGAGGCGCGCGAGCCAGTCGGTCGGCGTGTGCACGATGCGGTAGCGCCGCGTCGCATCGGGCGACGGCAGCGGCGTCCACGGCGCGGACATGGCGATGCCCGCGGGCAGCTCGACGCTCGCGTCGGCCGCTTCGATGCCGGACGCCATCAGCAACCAGCCGCCCGGATCGGTGATCGTCTCGCTCGCGCGCAGCGAACTGCGATGCGCATTCGCGTCGGCGATGCGGCCGAGATCGGCGTGCCAGCGCAGGCATTCGCCCGCGCGCCAGTCGCGCGCGTTCCAGCCGTCGCCGTCGCGCTGCAGCGACGCGCCACTCGAGCGCGAGAGATCCCGCACGTGGTCGGGCGCGGTGGCATCGCCGGCGAAGCGCTGCCGCGCCGCGGCGCGGTCGAGGCAAAGCGACACCCGCATCACGCGGGAAGCCGCGTCGTAGCGCAGCGTGTACTGCGCGGGCTCGCGTGCCGCAGCGGCCAGGCCGGGCACGAGCAGCAGCAACAGGACGACGATCCGGTTCATGTCGCAGATGATCGCCGCATCGCAGGGATCCTTGCATCGGCCGTTCGGCACGGCGGGCCGCTACAATCGCACGGATGGACGTGTCCCACCTGCTCGACGGACTCAACGAGGCGCAACGCGAAGCGGTCACCGCGCCACCCGGCCACTATCTCGTGCTTGCGGGCGCCGGCTCGGGCAAGACGCGCGTGCTCACGCACCGGATCGGCTGGCTGCTGCAGGTCGAGCGCATCTCGCCGTGGTCGGTGCTCGCGGTCACGTTCACGAACAAGGCCGCGGGCGAGATGCGCAGTCGCACCGAGAGCCTCATCGAAGGCGACGGACGCGGCCTCACCATCGGCACGTTCCATGGCATCGCGCACCGCTTGCTGCGCCGCCACTGGCGCGAGGCGCGGCTGCCCGAGACGTTCCAGATCCTCGACGCGGACGACCAGCTGCGCATGGTCAAGCGCACGATGCAGGGCATGGGCCTCGACGAGGCGCGCTTCCCGCCGCGCCAGGCGTGCTGGTTCATCAACGGCGCGAAGGACGAGGGCAAGCGGCCGGATGCGCTCGACCCCGGCTTCAATCCGGTCAACCGCGTGCTCGTCGACGTCTACCGCGCCTACGAGGATGCGTGCCGGCGCGCGGGCGTGGTCGACTTCGCCGAACTGCTGCTGCGCGCGCACGAGCTGTGGCTGCAGAACGACGAGCTGCTGCGCCATTACCGCGAGCGCTTCCGCCACCTGCTCATCGACGAATTCCAGGACACCAACACGTTGCAGTACGCCTGGCTGCGCGTGCTCGCCGGATCGACCGGCCAGGTGTTCGTGGTCGGCGACGACGACCAGGCGATCTACGGCTGGCGCGGCGCGCGGGTCGAGAACGTGCAGCATTTCCTGCGCGACTTCCCGAGTGCGCGCACGATCCGCCTCGAGCAGAACTACCGCTCGACCGGCAACATCCTCGCCGCCGCGAACGCGGTCATCGCGCACAACCCGGACCGGCTCGGCAAGCAGTTGTGGACCGCGGGCGACGACGGCACGCCGATCGAGCTGTACGCGGCCTACAACGAGCAGGACGAGGCGCGCTACGTGGTCGAACGCATCCGCGAGGGCTTGCGCGGCGACGCGCGGCCGTCCGACCACGCGATCCTGTACCGCTCGAACGCGCAGTCGCGCACGTTCGAGGAACAGCTGATCCAGCACGACATCGCCTATCGCGTCTACGGCGGCCTGCGCTACTTCGACCGCGCCGAAGTCAAGGACGCGCTCGCCTACCTGCGGCTCGTCGCGAACCGGCACGACGACGCGGCGTTCGAGCGCGCGGTCAACACGCCGCCGCGCGGCATCGGCGACCGAACCCTCGACAGCCTGCGCCAGCGCGCGCGGCGCGAGACCCTGTCGCTGTGGGAGGCCGCGCTCGCGGAGCTCGGCACCGACGTCCTCGCGGGGCGCGCGAAGAACGCGCTGCGCGGCTTCCTCCAGTTGATCGAGCAGCTCGCGCGCGATTGCCTCGCGCCATCGCGCGGCTTCGCGCTCGCCGGCGCGCGCCTGCTCGACGCGGGCGCACCGACCGAAACGATGGTCGGCGACGGCGAAGCGGTCGACGCGGACGAGCCGCTCTCGCTGTCCGAGCAGGTCGAGCACGCGCTCGCGCGGTCGGGCCTGCGCGAGTTCTACGAGAAGGACAGCCGCGGCAGTGCGGAGTCGCGCACGGAAAACCTCGACGAACTCGCCAACGTCGCGGCGCGCTTCCGTCGTACGCCCGAAGACCTCGAGGCCGGCCTGTCCGAACTCGCCGCGTTCCTCGCCCACGCCGCGCTCGAGGCGGGCGAAGGGCAGGGCGAGGCGTGGCAGGATTGCGTGCAGCTGATGACCCTGCATTCGGCGAAGGGCCTCGAGTTCCCGCAGGTGTTCCTCGTCGGCCTCGAGGACGGCCTGTTCCCGAGCCAGAAGTCGACCGAGGAGCCGGGGCGGCTCGAGGAGGAGCGGCGCCTCGCCTACGTCGGCATCACGCGTGCGCGCGAGCGCCTCGTGCTCACCTATGCCGAATCGCGGCGCCTGCACGGCGTCGAGTCGTATGCGCGGCCGTCGCGGTTCCTCGCCGAGATCCCGGCCGAGCTCGTGCACGAAGTGCGCCCGAAGGTCCAGGTCAGTCGCCCGGCGTTCGCGGGTCGCGTGGTCGCGCAGGACGTCGCGGCGCCGTTCAAGCTCGGCCAGCGCGTGCGCCATGCATCGTTCGGCGAGGGCGTCGTGCTGTCCTACGAGGGCGCCGGTGCGCACACGCTGGTCGAGGTGAATTTCGCCGACGCCGGGCGCAAGCGGCTCGTGCTCGCCTACGCGAATCTCTCGGCGATGTGACGCAGGGCGGGCGCGTGCACGGGCGAGCGCTCTCGGCGACAATCGGACGTTCCCGTTCCCGACCGGACGATCGCGCATGCAGCGCCAGACCCTGCTCGTCGCCGCCGCCCTGACCGCCACGGTCGCGACCGCGCTTTGGCTGTGGTCGATGCGTGCGCCGACGCCGCGGCCGGCACGGGTCGCAGCGGCCGCCGCGCCCGCGGCGGCCTTGACGCCCGCTGCCACGCCCGTGGCGCCGGCGCCCGCGCCGCCGCCGATCGCCGCGGAGAATGCGCTGCCACCGGCTTCCGCGATCGATCCGTCGCCGGCGCCGGCGCCGGCGGACGCGAATCCCGTGTCGGCGGCCGGCGTGACGTCGAAGCCGTCGACGCGCCGGACGCCCGCGTCCGCCGATCCCCCACTCGCGCCGGGCGATACGGCCGTCCCGTCGGATCCGTCGGACGCGGCCGGGTCGGACGCGTCCGCACCGGATGACGCCGTCGACGCGGATACGGCGCGCGACGCCGCGGAGAGCGCGCCCGCGATCGACGAAGACCAGGCGATCGACCTGTTCGCCGCGCGCATGACTGCGCTCGAGCAGGCGGGTGACGGCGACGCGGATGCCGCCGATGCGCGCCTGCAGAAGGAATTCGACGCGCGCGACGAGGGCGACGACGCCGCCACGCGCACGCGCGAATTGCGGGCGCGCCTGCAGGCGTGGATCGACGGGTTGTCGCCGGACCACCCGCACGACGTCCTGCTCGCCTCGGTCGAATGCCGCTCGGGCAGCTGCCGCGTCCTCGTCGCCGAGGGCGGCGTCGACCTGTCGGGCCAGGCCGAGTCGCCGGGCGGCGCGGCCGTCAATGCGCTGCAGGCGTCGTTCCTCGCGCTGCGCGCGACGGACTGGTGGCCACGCCTCCAGCTCGGCGAGGCGAGCATGTCGATGCATGCGGCCGACCCTGCCACCGCGCCCGGCTACGTGTTGTGGACGATCTACATCGGCGTAGGCGCGGACCCTGCGCGCTCCGAGCCGGCCGCCTGAGGTGTCGTCCGGCGGGGCGCCGTGGCGCTCCGCCGGCAGCAGCATCGCTACTGCTTGCTGTAGTCGATCTGCATCGTCTTGCTTTCCTTCCCTTTGTGCGTCTCGTGCCACTCGAACGTGTAGTGCGTCGGATCGACGATGCGCACGACCGCGCGCACGGGTACCTTCGTCGTGGGCGCCATCGGATCGTCCATCGAACCGCGGAACGTGTAGCTGTTGCTCGCCTTGTCGTAGCTGCCGTATGCAAGCCAGAAGCCGGTGGACATGCTGTCGTACCAGGTGCTGAAGAACTTGCCGCCGAGATTGTCGTAGCCCATCACGCCGCGGCCGCTGAACGGCTGTCCCATCATGTCGCCGTCGAACCTCGTCTCGATGTAGCGCCCACCGAACACCGCCTCGCTGTGCGACGTGCCCTGGCTTTCCTGCGGTGGCGCCTTCGGATCCATCCACATCGTGTTCTTCGTCTTCCAGTCGCCGACGAAATACTCCAGCTGCTTGTGCTCGGCGCGCACCGCGCCCATGCGTTCGTAGGCGTCAGCGGCCGCCTGCTGTTCCTTGCTCATCTTCGGCTGCGCCGCATCTTCCGCAGCGGCCGGACCCACGACTGCGAACGCGAACGCGAGCGTTGCGAATAGCTTCGTCTTCATGGTCTACCCCAGGTTGTGCCAGCGGATGGCGCGGCCAATCGTAGTCCTGCGCGATGACCGGCGCGAGCACCCTCGACCGGGCGCCTTGCTGCGCCGCAGCCTGCCGTCGCCCCGCAGCAGCGAGCGAAGCGCGTGCCCTGCAACACGGGCGCATCGGAGAGGCTCGCGCACGCGGCCGGCGCGACATCCGCTCGTGACGCGTCACTGGGCGGGATCGAGGCCGTCGGCGAAGATGAGGTCGGGCGCGAAACCGTCGAGTTCCATCACGCGCGGACCGAAGAACGCGCCCTCGCCGTGCTGCACGAACTGCGCGCGGAACTCCTGCGCGAAGCGAGGCCGCACGTTGGCACAGCGGTAGAGGCGGTAGTCGGCGCCGACCACGGGGTACGGCGTGCGCACCGGGCTGTCGTAGACGGGCATCCACTGGCCCGTGGCGAGGTCGCGCGCGAACAGCTTGAAGTCGCGGAACGCGCGCACGAAGGCGGGCGGCTGGCCGGCGAATGCGGACAGCGCGAAGCGATCGAGTTCGAACGGCGCCGCGGTACGCCATTCGATCGAATGGCTGAAGCCGTCGGGCATGTTGTCCTGGAACAGCAGCGAGTCCATTTCGGGCGTGACGTCGGTCGCGCCGAACACGCCGTCCGCGCTGCTGGACAGGAGCCCGCTCGTCGCCGTCACCTGCGCGTGCTCGAACGCGTCGTCGTGGTGCTCGCTCGCGCACGCCGGCTTGCATTTGCCGGCCGCCCCCGCGGCGAAGATGCCCTGGATCTCGGCGTCGGAGAGTGCGCGGTCGTACAGCGACACCTCGTCGAGGGCGCCGCGGAACCGGCCGAGGCCTCGACCGCTGCCGATCGTGTCCCAGGACGCGTACGCATGGGTTCTCGCGCTCTGCACGCCGGTGCGCACGAGCGCGCCGTTCACGTACAGGCGTGGCGTGCGGTCCTCCATCACCACCGCGATATGGGTCCAGTCGGTGATCGTGGTGTCGTAGCGCAGCAGGCACGGTAGATGGAAGCCCGCATGCTCGCTCACGCAGATCGCATTCGTGCCGATCACGAGGCCGATGCCGGCATCGTCGGGAAAGTCGCCGTGCAGCGGGAAGATCGCGAAGCGTTGCGCGAAGCCGGAACAGTTGCCCTCCTGCGCCTCGGCGCAGTCGGGCGTCGTATCGGTCGGCTTCGCCCACAACTCCCAGGTGAACGTGTTCTCGAGCGTCTTCTGCTCGTCGAGCGTGACGTCGGTGGCGATCGAGTCCGAATCGTTGTCGAACGCGACCGCTTCGCCGACGACGCCGGGCACGAAGGGGACGTCGCCGTTGGCCCAGCCGTTGTGGAAGCGCGCGCGATCGTCGAGGTCGCCGTCGGCGGCGAGCCAGTACACGCGCCCCGGTGGCGGGGTGACGCAGGTCTGCGCGGGGGCGATCTGCGCGAACGCGAGCAGGACGAGGGTGGGCGGTAGCAGCGGGTGCAGGCGGAACATGAGGATCTCCTGGCGGTCGGCGGGCCGCGGTTCGCAGCCCCTTGCATCAGGGCACGGCAAAGCGGGCGCGCTTTTGCCATCCGCATGCGGGACTGCCGCGTGGCGTGCGGCGCAGTACACTCGGCGCGGGCCCCGGGGGACCGACATGGCGATCGACGAAGACGCGCTGCGTACGGGCGGCGCGCTGCAGGGCGCGGTTGCGGCATCGCTGCTGCGCGAGTGCGATCGCGCGTCGGAGCTCGCGCCCGGCGACGAGGTCGGCCTGTATCGCGTCGTGCGCGAGCTCGCGCGTGGCGGCATGGCGATCGTCTACCTCGCCGAGCGCGCCGACGGCGAATACGAGCAGCAGGTCGCGCTGAAATGGATGCTCGACGCGCACCCCGACGCGGCGAGCGCGGGGCAGTTCCGGCGCGAGCGCCAGGCGCTTGCCGACCTGCGCCATCCGAACATCGCGCGCCTGCTCGACGGCGGTCGCACCGGCGACGGCCGGCCGTGGTTCGCGATGGAGCTCATCGACGGCGAGCGCATCGACGTGCACTGCGTGCGCTCGGCGCTGCCGCTCGCGCGGCGGCTCGGCCTGTTCCTGCAGGTGTGCAGCGCGGTCGCGTTCGCGCACGCGCGCGGCATCATCCATCGCGACATCAAGCCGAACAACGTGCTCGTCGACCTCGATCTCAGTGCGAAGCTGCTCGATTTCGGCATCGCGCAGCTGCTCGGCGACGTCGACGAGAGCGTCGCGCGCGCATGCACGCCCGACTTCGCCAGCCCCGAGCAGGTGCGCGGCGAGACGCCGACGATCGCATCCGACGTGTACCAGCTCGGCCGACTGCTCGCGGTGCTCGCGAGTCGTGACGAAGCCGAGCGCGCGACGCTCGCGAGCGCGCCGACCGAGCTGCGGCCCGACGGCGCCGCGATGGAACCCGCCTTGCCGGTGGATCTGCGCGGCGATCTCGCCGCGATCGTGCGCCGGGCGATCGCGGCCGACCCGCAGGCGCGCTACGCCACGGCCGATGCGCTCGCCGAGGACGTGCGCGCGTTCCTCGAGCACCGCCCGGTGCGCGCGCGGCCGCGTCGCGCGACCTATGTCGTCGCGCGTCATCTGCAGCGCCATCCGTTCGGCGCCGCGCTCGCTGCCTGCGCCCTCGCTCTGCTCGTCGGAGGCTCGGTGCACTTCACCGCGCGCCTGCGCGCCGAACGCGACCTCGCCGAGCAGCAGGCGCTGGCCGCGAACGCCGTCCTCGGCTTCCTCGACGACGACGTGTTCGACGCGGCCAATCCGTCGCACCGCGCGCCCGACGCGCCGGACATGACCTTGCGCGAGGCGCTGCGCATCGCCGAGGGCCACGTCGAACGCCGCTTCGCCGCGCAGCCCGCGCTCGCCGCGCGCGTGCTGACGACGCTCGCGGACCTGCGCTACCAGTTCGGCGATTTCGACGTCGCGCTCGCGCTGCTCGACCGTGCCGCCGCGTTGCCGGGCGTGGCGAAGGACGGCGCCGAGGACCTGCGCGCGCGCGCCGAGCGCGGCATGATCCTGACCACGACCAACCGTTTCGACGAGGCCGAAGCGATCCTCGGCGCGGTCGTCGCCGCGGCCGAGCGCACGCTCGGTCGCGACCATCGCGACACGCTCGAGTACACGTTGCGCCTGATCGAGAACGCGGAACGCCGCGCCCCCGACCTGTCGACCGCACCGCGTCTCGCCGCGCTGCGCGAGCGCGCCGATGCCGCGCTCGGCCGGCCGAACGAGATCAGCGCCGTCGCCGACTACCTCGTCGCGGACGACGCGCGCCTGCTCGGCACGCCGCTGCGCGCGGCCGCCGAGGCGCGTCGCGCGGTCGACGCACTGATGGCGACGAAAGGGCCCGACGACACGGCGACGCTCAAGGCGAAGGTCACGCTCGCATTCGTCGAACGCGCCGAGGGCCACGTCGACGACGCGCTCGCGACCCTGCGCGAGGCGCACCACGCGCAGGCGGCTCGCTACGGCGCCGACACGCTCGACGCGCTGTTCATGCAGAACGAGCTCGGCATGCAGCTCGCGTTCGCGGGACGCGACGACGAGGCGGGGACGCTGTTCGCCGATCTGCTCGCCCGCCGTGAGCGCGTGCAGGGCGCGCATTCGCCGCAGGTGATTCCGGCGCTGGTCAACCTCGGCGCAATCCGCCTGCGCCAGAAGCGGCCGGCCGA
This sequence comes from Dokdonella sp., assembly GCF_036518555.1. GTDB lineage: Bacteria > Pseudomonadota > Gammaproteobacteria > Xanthomonadales > Rhodanobacteraceae > Dokdonella_A. The sequence continues at coordinate 10,294 of NZ_DATDMY010000163.1, forward strand.
CGCACTCGCGCAGTTCGAGCGCAGCGTCGCGATCATCGGCGCTTCGCCGGACACGCCGCGCTACATGATGGCGAGCGCCCGCCGCGCGCAGGCGGACGCGCTGCGCGAGCTCGGCCGGCTCGACGAGGCGATCCGCGCGCTCGATGCCGGCGACGAGGCAGCCACCGGACTCGCCGCCGACGACATGCGCCGGCTCGCGCTGCGCGGCGCGCGCGC
>NZ_DATDMY010000164.1:0-4211 GCF_036518555.1 Dokdonella sp.
GTGAGATAGGCGAGCAGGGCGTTCATGCGTGCGTAGTCGGCACGGACGCGGATCACGCGGCCCTGCCGCTCGTCGCTGACGAGCCCGGCCGCGCGCAGCACGTTGAGGTGCGCGGTGAGCGTCGCCGGCGGAAGCTCCAGCTGGTCGCGCAGTTCGCCGACCGACAGCCCGTCCTCACCGGCCTGCACGAGGCTGCGGTAGGCGGCCAGCCGCGAGGCATGGCTGAGCGCGCCAAGGGCGGCCAGGGCGTGATCGGCGTCCATGGTTCGATAGTTCCAGAATAATCGAAGTATGTCAACCAACCCTTGTCGAAGCGCTCGATCGGCCGGCATCACGACGAGGCGCTCGGCAATGCCGAATTGATGGACGGCGAAGGCCTGCGCTGGCTGCGCGCCCTCACGGCGTGCGCTGACGGGGCGACGGCATCACGTGCGCAACGCAAGCTTGCGCTCACGATGCCGTGGGGTCGACTGCTGCGCGGATGCACGTGGGGGCTGCGCCGTCGTAGCAGGACGCTTCAATGCGTCGGAGTGGAACCTTGCAGCGCCGAACCGATGGGCTGCAGGTACCGAAGGCGGCAGCGCAACGCTCGAACCGAATCGATCAACGCCGCACCCCGCGAGGTGCAGTGGTCGATCCACTTCGTGGAAGCCCCAAGCTCTTCGTGCGCGGGGGGCGGGTCCCGGCATGTTCGCATCGAGTCCGGCCATGTCCGAACGCACGCTCCAAGTGAATGGCCGAGGCGAGCTCTGGGCCGACGGATCGAATTCGGCGATCGGGCGTCATGCTGCATCGCGCGGCGAAACCGCGCGGCGCCGAGCGCAATCCGCGCATCGCCACGATGAAAGAAGCCGAGCGCGCCCGGGGGCGCACTCGGTATTCCGACGCGTCAGCGTGCGGCGACGCGCACGGAGTCGGCAGGCGCCGCCTGAAGGCGCGTCAGCACGGCCGCCTGTTCCTTCAGCATCGCGCGCATCTGGTCGAGCATCGCGACGTCGCGTTCGCGTTCCTTGCGCAGGGCGTCGATCTCGCGATGCTGCTTCTGCAGCTCGTTCAGCAGCATCGGCGCGAGCTCGTGGTACGCCACCGAGTCGACCTCGCCCTTGCCGTTGCGCACGACGAGGTCCGGATACACCTTCGCGACTTCCTCGGCGATCAGGCCGTACTGGCGCGCCTGGGTCGGATCCGCCTTGTAGTGAAAGGTGACCGGTCGCAGGTCCATGAGGCGGCTGCTGGCGTCGCCCATTTCCGCGACGTCCTTCTTGAAACGCGCCGACGACACGACCGTGCCGAGCTGGCCGCTCGCATTGATCAGCACGGTACTGCCGCCGGTGATCGAGACGCCGTAGATGCCGGTAACGAAGGTCCGCTGCTGGGCATTCCGCAACGAGGGGTCGTAGCCGATACGTATCGTTTGCGCTTCACCGGCCACGCCGGGATGACCGATGTCGATGTTGTCGCCGCCAGTCGTGAGGCTTGCGCCAGCGTTGTAGCCGATCGCGATATTGCGGTCGCCTGTCGCCGATACCAACGCATTCCGTCCGACCGCGACGTTGCCTTTCGCGGTGCCATTGGAGTGCAGCGCGGATGCGCCAATCGCGACGTTGTCGGTTCCGTTGCTCGAATACAGGCTTTCCACGCCGACCGAGACGTTAGACTGCCCCGCACCGGAGCCGACGTACTGCGACAGGACGCCGACGGCCGTGTTGTACGAACCGGCGCCGTTGATCGACAAAGCCGATACGCCGACGGCCGTGTTGTAGTCGCCCGTGGTGCTGTTCCTGAGCGCGGTCACGCCGAACGCGGTGTTGAACTGGCCGCTCACGTTCGAATACAGCGCGTCGTAGCCGAACGCAGTGTTGTTGGAAGCAGGAAGCACGAGGTTGAGCAGGGCGTCGGTGCCGCCCGCGGTGTTGCTGGAGGAATCGCTGGGCGTGGGGTTCGGTGGTTGTTGTGCATGAGCCGGCACACCGACCATCAATGCAAAAGCCACGGCGCACGCCAGATGTCCACGTGACATGATGCTGCCTCTCGTTTGGCCGGCGGGTCGCCGGCCGAACGATGCTAGGTCGCATCTTTTGCCGCTATTGAGAACAAAATCGCGTTATCCTTAGGTATACAGTCCCGCTTGAATGCGCCTCGCGCTGGCGCGAGGTGCCGGGCCGGCATCTACTCGGGAGCGACGTAGCCGGCCGGCTTCTCCGACCCGTCGCCGAAGAAATACTTCTCCATCTCCGCCGCGATGAACGTGCGCGTCCTCGGCTCGAGCGGGTTGAGGCGGTTCTCGTTGATGAGCATCGTCTGGTGCGCGAGCCAGGCGGCCCACGCTTCCTTCGACACGTGTTCGTAGATGCGCTTGCCGAGTTCGCCGGGCCACGGCGCGAAGGCGAGGCCTTCGGCGTCGCGGTCGAGCTTCACGCAATGCACGGTGCGCGTCATCGGGTTTCCTCCAGTTGCATGAGCAGCTTGCGCACCGGCGCGGGCAAGCCGAGTGCGTCGTAGTCGTCCGCGGGGTGCCAGCGCGCATCGGCGTCGGCGACGCGCGTCGCGCGCGCATCGTCGAACAGCAGCGGCGTGACGTCGAGGCGATAGTGGCTGAACGCGTGCACGAACGACGCGAGCGCGCGCGGAGGCGGCGCGCTCACGCCGTGCCGTTCGAGCAGGCGCGACGCGGCGTCGCCGGCGTCGTCGACCTCGGGCAGACTCCACAGGCGCGCCCATACGCCGGTCGGTGGCCGGCGTTCGAGCAGCACGCGGCGATTCGCGTCCCGCACGACGAGCATCGTCGTGCGCCGCGTCGGCACCTCGCGCTTCGGCTTCGGCTGCGGCAGCACCGCGGTGAGATCCCGGCGACGCGCGACGCAGCCGTCGGCGAGCGGGCACTCGCCGCAGCGTGGACGGCTGCGCGCGCAGACGGTCGCGCCGAGATCCATGATCGCCTGGGTATAGTCAGCGACGCGCGTCGCCGGCGTGTGCGCGCGCGCGTGCGCCCACAGCGTGCGTTGCGTCGTGGTCGAGCCGGGCCAGCCGGAGACGCCGTGCCAGCGCGCGAGCACGCGCTTCACGTTGCCGTCGAGGATCGCGTGAGGCTCGCCGTGCGCCTGCGCCAGGATCGCTGCCGCGGTGGAGCGGCCGATGCCGGGCAGGGCGGCGAGCGCTTCGAGGTCGCGTGGCAGGTCGCCGCCGTGCTCGATGCACAGTTGCGCCGTGCGATGCAGGTTGCGTGCGCGGCTGTAGTAGCCGAGCCCGGACCACAGCGCGAGCACGCGGTCCTCGCTCGCCTCGGCGAGCGCGGCGAGGTCCGGCAGTGCGGCGACGAAGCGCTCGAAGTACGGGATGACCGTGCGCACCTGGGTCTGCTGCAGCATGATCTCGCTGAGCCAGACGCGATACGGGGTGCGCGGATGCTGCCATGGGAGGTCCGTGCGACCGTGCTGGTCGTACCAGGCGAGCAGCGCGTCGGCGAACGTGGCGCTCATCGCTGTCCCGGTGCGTCGTCGCGGACCTCGACCTCGAGGCCTTCGATGCGCGTGTCGCCGATGCGCGCGGAATCGATGTGCAGCGAACCGGAGATCGGCGGCACGACGTCGGCGTTTTCGGGTTTCCAGCCGCGCAGCCAGGCGACGAGATCCGCGCGGTTCGCGAGGTCGATCGTCACGCCTTCGGCGATCGGCACGCCCGCGCGCAGCACGCGGCCATCCTCGACGTGGAGCACGAAGCGGACGTCGGGCAGCGGGGACGTCGACGGCGGCCGCGCGGCGAGCCACGCGTGCAGCGCGTCGAGGTCGAGCTCGGGGCGCACGAGTTCGATGCGCTCGATCTCGAGCTGCGACGACCACAGCGCGTGCCACGGCACGGCCGCGCGCATCGCGTCCGCGTGCAGCACGCGCGTGCCGCCGACGACGAGTTCGGGTTGCGGCAGCACGGCGCGCAGGCCGGGCAGGAGCGCGTAGCCGGCATCGCCGCCGAGGCGCAGCTCGGCGCCGAGGTCGCTGCGTACGCGCTCGACGAGCAGCGCGGTGATGCGCTGCGGACGCGTGTAGCGGTGCACCGCGAATGCGCCGAGCGCGCCGAGTGCGAGCAGCACCATCAGCGCGCGTAGCCAGCGGCGCCTGCGGCGCGGCCGCGCGGCGGGCGTGTCAGCCATGTCCGCCGAGCGAGGCGGGCAGCAGGCCGTCGACGAACGCGGCGGCGTCGAACACGCGCAGGTC
>NZ_DATDMY010000165.1:0-7079 GCF_036518555.1 Dokdonella sp.
CCGTTTTCATGCAGGCCGGGCAGGATGCCCGGACGACAGGGATTTTGCGGTGCAGGACGCACCGCCCGCGCGTCGCGGAAGCGACGCGGCGTGGAAAACGTGGCGCAGCTGCGCTGCGACCGTTTTCATGCAGGCCGGGCAGGATGCCCGGACTGCTCATAGTGGGGCGTCGCCAAGCGGTAAGGCACCGGGTTTTGATCCCGGCATTCGCAGGTTCGAATCCTGCCGCCCCAGCCAATCCGCGTCGTGCGCGCGGGGGGCTGAGCGGATGCAGGGCCCGACAGGGTGTGGTTCGCCGGAACGGCGCAACGGAGCAGACTCGTGGATCCCAACATGGATACGTCCGGCCTGCTGGTCTTCGCCGGCAACGCGAATCGAAGCCTCGCGACCTCGATCTGCACCGAGCTTGGTGTTCCGATCGGCAAGGCCCTCGTCGGTCGCTTCAGCGACGGCGAGGTGCAAGTCGAGATCGAGGAGAACGTGCGGCGCCAGGAAGTCTTCGTCGTGCAGCCGACGTGCGCGCCGAGCGCCGACAACTTCATGGAACTGCTCGCGCTCGTCGACGCGCTCAAGCGCGCTTCGGCGGCGAGCGTGACCGCGGTGATACCTTACCTCGGTTATGCGCGGCAGGATCGCCGGCCGCGTTCCGCGCGCGTACCGATCACGGCGAAGCTCGCAGCTCAGATGATCGGCGTGGTCGGCACGGACCGTGTCCTCACGGTCGACCTTCACGCGGACCAGATCCAGGGCTTCTTCGACATCCCGCTCGACAACGTGTACGCGTCGCCGGTGCTGCTCGCCGACATCTGGCGTTACTACGCGTCGGACAACCTGATCGTGGTGTCGCCGGACGTCGGCGGCGTGGTCCGCGCGCGTGCGCTCGCCAAGCGCCTCGACGATGCGGATCTCGCGATCATCGACAAGCGCCGCCCGCGTGCGAACGAGGCGACCGTCATGAACATCATCGGCGAGGTCAAGGACAAGGTGTGCGTGCTCGTCGACGACATCGTCGATACCGCGGGCACCCTGTGCGCGGCAGCCGCCGCGCTGAAGAAGAACGGCGCGCGCAAGGTCGTCGCGTACTGCACGCACCCGGTGCTGTCGGGTCCGGCGATCCGCAACATCGAAGGGTCGGCGCTGGACGAGCTCGTCGTCACCGACACGATTCCGTTGTCGGATGCGGCGAAGGCGTGCAACCGCATCCGCCAGCTGTCGGTCGCGGAACTGCTCGCGGAGACGATCCGCCGCATCGCGTACGGCGAATCGGTGAGTTCGCTGTACGTGGACTGATTCAGAGGGCCGAGGGCAAAGGGCAGAGGGCACAAGAGCGCGACACCGCTTGCAGCCCCCGGCCCCAGGCCCCCCGGCCCTGAACCCTCTCCTGGTCGCGGGAGAGCCCTGGGCGCCGCGAGGCGCCCAATTCCAGAGAAGGCAACATCGAAATGGCAACCACACACACCATCAATGTCGAAAAGCGCAACGATGAGGGCAAGGGTGCGAGCCGCCGCCTGCGTCGCGCTGGTTTCGTCCCGGCGATCGTCTACGGCGGCGGGGAGCTCAAGCCGGTCAGCATCCAGATCCAGCACAAGGACGTCTGGCACGCGAGCCAGAACGAGTGGTTCTACTCGTCGATCCTCGACCTCAGCCTCGGCGGCGACGTGCAGAAGGTGCTGCTGCGCGACATGCAGCGTCACCCGTTCAAGCAGCTCGTGCTGCACCTCGACTTCCAGCGCATCAACGAGAACGAGGCGATCCGCCTGCGCGTTCCGCTGCACTTCCTGAACCAGGAATCCTCGCCGGCCGGCAAGGCGTCGGGCGTGGTCATCACGCACGAACTCAACGAAGTCGAGGTTTCGTGCCTGCCGAAGGACCTGCCGGAGTACATCGAGGTCGACCTGGCCGAGCTGAAGACCGGCGATATCGTGCACCTGTCCGATCTCAAGCTGCCCAAGGGCGTCGAGATCCCCGAGCTGCGCCTCGGCAAGGAACACGACAACGCCATCGTCATCGCCAAGGAAGTCAAGGAAGAAGTCGAAGCGGCGCCGGCCGAAGGCGAAGCCGCGGCTGCGGCTCCGGCGGCGGCTCCGGCCAAGGCACCGGCGAAGAAGGACGAGAAGAAGTAAGGACCGCGTATCGCTGCCTGCGCACGATGCGCGGGCAGCGATCGCGCGTTTCGCCGCATGGCCGGCCTGCGCCTCATCGTCGGCCTCGGCAATCCGGGCGCCGAACACTTGCGGACCCGGCACAACGCCGGGTTCTGGTTCGTCGACGCGCTCGCACAGCGCGAGCCGGCGCGCTTCGGCATGGAGTCGAAGCTGCGCGGCGAGACGGCCAAGGTTGCGATCGATGGCGCGCCGGTATGGCTGCTCAAGCCGGTCACGTTCATGAACGCGAGCGGTGCGTCGGTCGGCGCCGCGTTGCGCTACTGGAAAATCGAGCCGGATCAGATGCTCGTCGTGCACGACGACCTCGATCTGCCGCCGGGTACCGCACGCCTGAAGTTCGACGGCGGGCACGGCGGGCAGAACGGTTTGCGCGATCTCGTCGCGCACATCGGGCACGGCAAGTTCCATCGGCTGCGCATCGGCATCGGCCATCCGGGCCACAAGGATCGCGTCAGCGGCTGGGTGCTGAGTCGGCCGTCGAAGGTCGACGAGGACCTCATGCTCGACGCGATCGCGAGCGCGCTCGACGTGCTGCCCCTCGCGGTCGCCGGCGAGTTCGAGGCGGCGATGAAGAAGTTGCACACCCACAGCAAGGATTCGTGATTGGTGATTGGTGATTCAAGGCGACGCCCGCGTCGACGGCGCCTGCTCCGCGAATCTCCAATCACGAATCACCAATCACGGAATTTCGCCTCATGGGCATCAAATGCGGCATCGTCGGCCTGCCGAACGTCGGCAAGTCGACCCTGTTCAACGCGCTGACGAAGGCCGGCATCGCGGCGGCGAACTTTCCGTTCTGCACGATCGAGCCGAACGTCGGCGTCGTGCCCGTGCCCGATCCGCGCCTCGCGGCGCTCGCGGGGATCGCCAAGCCGCTGAAGGTCATTCCGACCTCGATCGAGTTCGTCGACATCGCAGGCCTCGTCGCGGGCGCATCGAAGGGCGAAGGCCTCGGCAACAAGTTCCTCGCGCATATCCGCGAAGTCGACGCGATCGCGCACGTCGTGCGCTGCTTCGAGCATCCGGACATCGTGCACGTCGCCAACAAGGTCGACCCGATCGCCGATATCGAGACGATCGACACGGAGCTCGCGCTGGCCGACCTCGAGTCGGTCGACAAGGCGCTCAACCGCGTGGAACGCGCGGCAAAGGCGAACGACAAGGAAGCGCTCGCGAAGCGGCCCGTCCTGCAGAAGCTTGCCGCGGGGCTCAACGAAGGCCGGGTCGCGCGCAGCCTCGGCCTCGATGCGGAGGAGCGCGCGCTCGTGCGCGACCTGTTCCTGCTCACGCTCAAGCCGCTGATGTACATCGCGAACGTGCGCGAGGACGGTTTCGAGAACAACCCGCACCTCGACCGCGTGCGCGAGCGCGCGGCGGCCGAAGGCGCAGAGGTCGTGCCCGTGTGCGCCGCGATCGAAGAGGAGATGGCGCAGCTCGAGGATGCCGACCGCGACGAGTTCCTGAAGGACCTCGGCCTCGACGAACCCGGGCTCAATCGCGTGATCCGCGCCGGTTACAAGCTGCTCGGCCTGCAGACCTATTTCACCGCGGGCGAGAAGGAAGTGCGCGCGTGGCAGGTGAAGAAGGGCGCGACCGCACCGCAGGCCGCCGGCGTGATCCACACCGATTTCGAGCGCGGTTTCATCCGCGCCGAAACGATCGCCTACGACGACTACATCAAGTTCAAGGGCGAAGCCGGCGCGCGCGATGCAGGCCGCCTGCGCCTCGAGGGCAAGGAGTACGTCGTGCAGGAAGGCGACGTGCTGCACTTCCGCTTCAACGTGTGAGGCGCACGGGACAGCGCCCGCTCGGCCTCGAGCGGCCCGTTGCCCGTTGCGCTGATAGGTTCCAGCCCGCGCCCACGTTTTCCTTCGAGGACAGCCGCCTTGGCGGCGCCCTGACGGAGGAACCATGCGTATCGCTGTTGTCGTCTTGTTGCTGGTTGCGGTCGGTGCGAAGGCCGCGGATGACGCGGCCGTCGCGCGGCCCGAACTCGCCGTGCTGAAGATGGAAGAGGGCGTCTGGGACGCGGCGATCGAGTTCCCGCCGGCGAAGCCCGGTGACGCGCCGACGCACGCGACCGGCGTGCAGACGAACACGTTCGTGACCGGCCAGCGCTGGATCCGCAACGACTTCGAAGTCAATGCGAAATACGGCGGCCACGGCACCTGGGGCTACGACCCGAAGAAGCAACGCTACGTCGGCATATGGGTCGACAGCAACACGGACTACATCCGCCTCGACGAAGGCGCGTGGGATGCCGCGTCGAAGACGATGACGTGGACCTCGGAACTGCGCCAGCCCGATCCGTATCCGCCGGCGAAATACCGCATGACCGAGGAATTCCGCGGCGACACGCGCGTACTGACGATGACCGCGATCGGGCCGAAGAGCGGCAAGGAAGTACCGCTCGGCAAGATCACGTTCACTCGCCGCGCCGTGCGCTAGGGCGCCTTCGGGTCCGTCGTCGTTCCCGCGACGGCGGGCCCTGGCGGGCACACGGCGTAGCCGGCCCGGAGGTAAGGGCCGCGACGCGTGTCGAGCACCCTTCGAAGCCATTCAAGGCGAGCCAGGATCGGATGACTCGCCGCGCCGTCCCCTTGCGGCCGCGCGCTCCGCGCCGGCCCGCCTTCGCGGGAAGAAGGGGCGGACGTGCGAGGTCTTTCCTAGCGTGGAGGTCGGCCGGTCGCTCGGGCCGCGACGGGACGCAGGATGATCGCGGCGCCGTCGAAGCCGTTCGCGAAAATCACGTCGCTGGCGGCCACCTCGAGGTCGAGGCTGGCGGTATTGTTCGTGCCGCTCGGATCGGTCGCGGGCGCGTTGACCACTGCGGTCATCGAGTTGCTCAGCGTGCCGGTCGTTCCGGGCGCGACGCTGCCGTCGACGGTGAACGTGATCTGGCCGCCCGCGGGCAGCGAACTCGAGCCGATGATGTTGCCGCTGCTTCCCGCGGGGCAGGTCGCGCCGCCACTGCTCGCGCAGGTCCAGGTCGGGGCCTGGAACGCGGCCGGGAACGTGTCGACCAGCGTCGTGTTCGGCGAGGACGCGGGGCCGGCGTTGGCGACGACGATCGTGTACTGCAGCGCATCGCCCGCGGTGTAGGCCGTCGGCGTCGCGGTCATCGACACGGAGACGTCGGCATCGGTCGACATGGTCGTGCAGTTGACGACGGCGCGGATGACCCAGTCGCCGTTGACGCCGAGGGTGGCGCTGTCGAACCAGGCGAACGAACCGCCGACGTCGGCGTAGATCGTATTCCGCCCCGAGGTGTTGCCGTCGGTGTCGCGCACGACGCTGGGATCGACGCCGGCTTCCGGCGGTGCGGGAAACTCGAAGGCGACCACCACCGTTTCGCTCATCGTGACCGGCACGATGAGCGGCAGGGTGTTGTTGTCGTCGAGGTAACGCCACTCGTTCAGCGCATTGTCCTGCAGCACCGGGCCGCCGATGGTCTGGGCTTCGTCACCCGGCGCCGGAAAGGTCCCGCTGCGGTAGATATGGATCGCGTTGCCGATGACGTCGGCGCTGACGCCGCTCGGGGAGCGCCAGAAGATCTGAACGGCGACGAGGTTGCCGTCGCACGGGCTCGTCAGCCACGAGCCGGCCATCTCACCGGTCACGAAGCCCCAGACGATCGCGGCACTGCCAAAATCCGTGAGGGAGTCGTTCTTGATCGTGACTTCAGCTGCGCCGGCATTGCCGGCGAAGGCCAGGGCGAGCCCCAGACTGACCGTGGTACGCATCGTCATCCCCTGCGTTGCGACGCGACCAGCTTAGGCCCAGCCGTGCGACGCGGGCGCGATGGCGGTCACACAAGCGAGGGTCGGGGCGCTACCCTAGGCGACCCATGAGGAGCCAGCCATGCCCGGGACCCAGCGCGAAGTCGAATTCCGGTTCCTGACCGAGCCGGGCGACGTCAATTTCGGCGGCAAGGTGCACGGCGGCATGGTCATGAAGTGGATCGACCAAGCCGGCTACGCGGCCGCGGTCGGCTGGAGCGGCCAATACTGCGTGACCGTCGCGGTCGGCGGCATCCAGTTCGTGCAGCCGATCCTCATCGGCGACCTCGTGACCGTGCGCTGCAAGCTCATCCATACCGGCACCTCGAGCATGCATTTCGCCGTCGACGTGGTCGCGCGCGACCTCAAGACCGCGGCGGAGCGCGTCGCGACGAGCTGCGTGATCATCTTCGTCGCGCTCGACGCGCCCGACGGACGGCCTACGCCGGTGCCGCATTGGGAGCCGACCAACGAAGAGGACAAGCGGCTGGCCGACTATGCCGAGCGCCTGATCGCGCTGTCGAAATCGATGGAAGCCGAAGTTTCGAGCTTTCGCGGGGCGCTCGCACGCTGAACGGCCGGTCCGCGATCGACCGGCGGCGGGACCGAGGGCGATGTGTTCCGCGCCTTGACAGTGGCAGCCTCATGCAAGGAAAATGCGCGGCTCCGTGAGCGGAGGGATACCCAAGCGGCCAACGGGGGCAGACTGTAAATCTGCTGGCTTACGCCTTCGGTGGTTCGAATCCACCTCCCTCCACCAATATCGAGTGCGAAGCGGTTGCAAGGAGGTGGGTTCGAACCACCGACGAACGACCGGTTCGACAAATCCGCAGGAGCGGATTTGAACAGCCCGAAGGGCTGGCCCCGGAGGGGCGGAGGGCAGGATGCCCGGAGTCATCCACCTCCCTCCACCAACATCGAGTGTGAAGCGGTCGCAAGGAGGTGGGTTCGAGCCACCGACGAACGACCGGTTCGACAACGATACCCGGCGGCTTGATGCAGCCGGTGCAACACCCAAGCAGGTTCGTCCGGCGCGGGAGTAGTTCAATGGTAGAACTGTAGCCTTCCAAGCTACTAGCGCGGGTTCGATTCCCGTCTCCCGCTCCATTGATGGCGCTCCAGATTTTCGAAGCAG
>NZ_DATDMY010000166.1:0-2159 GCF_036518555.1 Dokdonella sp.
ACCCGCGGGTCCGATCGGACCGATCGGTCCCGTCGGCGCGACCGGCCCCGCGGGTCCGCAGGGCGCGACCGGCGACACCGGCGCCGCGGGTCCGCAAGGCGCGACGGGTCCGGCCGGCCCGCAAGGCGCGACGGGCGCCGCAGGGCCGCAAGGTGTCCAGGGCGCGACCGGCGCGATCGGCCCGCAAGGCGTTGCAGGTCCGACCGGCGCCCAAGGCCCGGTCGGCGCGCAGGGACCCGCGGGCGCAACCGGCCCCGCGGGCGCGCAAGGGCCGATCGGCCCCACAGGTGCGCAAGGTCCTGCCGGGCCGACCGGCCCGGCCGGCAGCGGCAAGTACACCGTGAAGGTCAACGGTACGCTGAGCACGGCGCTGGCGCGGCCGCTGTACCCGGTCAGCACGAGCGGCACCAATGGCGGCGTCACGTTCATCACGCCGCAGAGCTACCTAGTGGCGATCGACGCCGGCGGCACGGTCAGCGGGTCCGGTACCGCCATCTACATGAGCAGCGATTGCTCCGGACCTGCGATCGCGGCGAACACGACCGTCAAACCCGGCGGGGTGATTGCGCTCGGGAGCCAGAGCATCCTCTACTACGTGCCGAGGACGGGTGCGACGACGCTCACCGATCCCACTCCGGGCAGTCGCTCCAACAACGCGGCTGCGTGCGCGGCGTTCACCACGCAGCAGACGGGAACGTTCTACGTTGCGCCGTTGAATGCGCCTGCGACCACCGGCGTCGACCCGCTGGTGGAGCCGATCGACGTGCGGATCGACTACGTGCCCTGAGCCTCGCTCGCGCGGCGCCGTTGCGCGTCGCGGGCCCTCGAAGCGATACGGCGCGGCGACGCCTGCAGCGTCGCCGTGCCGTCGAACCCGTTCGCGAAGACCGCATCGGGATCGCCGATCTCGACCGCACCTGCGTCGCAGGCGGCGGCATCGTCGCCGTCGCCGTCCTGCGGACGCGATACGCCGCGCTGATCCGTCGCGCTGCATGTCGCCGCGCCGTGGTCGATCGCGTTCGCGCCGGGCCGGTGCGTGCGCGTGAAGCCGCCGTTGTCGGCGAGCGGGTCGAGGCCGGGATCGACGTCGAGCTGGTCGTTCGGCTGCGCGTCGAAATGGCAGCGCGTGCTGTCGCCGACGATGTTGCCGCCGCCGATCGAACGCGCGACCGCGCAGTCGTCGGCGATCCAGCCCGGGCCGTTGCCGGACAGGATCGTGTTCGTCAGTTCAGTGAGGCCGAAGCCGCCATGCACGTCGTGGATGCCGCCGACGTTGGCGATCGAGCCCGACGCGTGATTGCCGGTGATCGTCGAGTCGACGATCACGAGGCGCGTGCCGCCGTCGTTGAGGATCGCACCGGGGTCGCCCGCGTTGCCGCTGATCGTGACGTTTTCGAGCCGCACCACGTTGCCCTGGTTGAGGTGCAGCGCGCCGGAGAAGCGCGCCGCGTTGTCGGCGACGAGCGTGCGGCGCAACGTCACCGACGCGAAGCCGTCGACGGTGAGCGCGCCGCCGTAGTCGGCGCGGTTGGCGCTGATCTCGCTGTCCTCGAGCACGAGGCAGCTGCTCGCGCCCTCCGTGGCGATGCCGCCCGCGTACGCGGAGCCCGAGCCGATCGGTGCGGGATCGGTGTTGCCGATCACGCGCACGTGATGTCCGCCCAGGCAGCCCGCGTTGTCGATGCCCGCGGCACCGAAGAACGTCGTGAGGTGGTTGTCGCGCACGTCGACGTGCGCGAGCGCGACGTCGGTACCGATACCGATGCGCAATCCGGCGCCGTGCTTCGTCCCGGGTGGCTGCGAGCCGGGGCCGAGCGCGCCATTGCGCAACGTGAGCCCTTCGATGCGCACGTGCCGCGCGCTCGCGGCGGGGCGGATGTCGAGCACGCGATCGAGCGCGCCGGCGTCGACGATCGTCGCCTCGGCGCCCGCGCCCTGCAGCACGAGATCGTCGTCGACGTCGAGGTCGCCGCTCGCCGACGCATCCTCGTCGCTGCCCGCGCGCGTGAGCGCGTAGGCGCCCGCATCGAGCACGATCGTGTCCGCGCCGGCAAGCGCGTTGCTCTCCTGCATGGCCGCGCGCAGGCTGCAATGGCCGCCCATGTCGGCGCAGAGGCCGTCGCCGGGCATCGCGTCGACGGTATCGACGGTCGTGTCGG
>NZ_DATDMY010000167.1:0-4687 GCF_036518555.1 Dokdonella sp.
CCACGGCGCCGCGTAGCGCAATGCGCGCGCGTTGTCGGCCGTGAACTCGTGCGCGGCGAGCTCGCCGTCGCTCCACAGGCAGCGTTCGAGCTGCGCCGGATCGAGGCGCCGGCGCGCGACCGCATCGAACTCGGCCGCGAACGTCGCGAGGTTAGCCGCGGGCAGACTCAGGCCCGCCGCCATCGCGTGACCACCGAAGCGGCCGATCAGGCCCGGATGCGTCGCGTCGACGTCGGCGAGCGCGTCGCGCAGATGGAACCCGGCGATCGAGCGCGCCGATCCGCGCAGTTCGACACCGCCGTCGTCCGCCCGGGCGAACGCGACTACCGGGCGGTTCAGCCGCTCCTTGAGTTTGGATGCGACGAGACCGACCACGCCCGGGTGCCAGTCGGGTTCGTGCAGCACGATCCCGCACGGCAACGCGTCGTCGCGATAGCGCTCGACGAAGCGCGCGAGCATCGCCTCGCCCTGCTCCACCATCGCCGCCTGCAGTTCGCGCCGCTCTGCATTGATCGCCGACAACCGCTCGGCGAGCCGATACGCGACGTCGGCATTGTCGCTGAGCAGGCATTCGATGCCGAGGCTCATATCCTCGAGGCGCCCCGCCGCGTTGATGCGTGGTCCGAGCGCGTAGCCGAGGTCGGCCGCGACCGCGCGCTGCGGATCGCGGCCGGCGGCGCGATAGAGCGCCGCGACACCCGCGGAGGCGCGCCCGCTGCGGATCCGGTGCAGCCCCGCCGCGACGAGGATGCGGTTGTTCGCGTCGAGCGGAACGAGGTCGGCGACGGTGCCGAGCGCGACGAGATCGAGCAGCGAGGCGAGATCGGGCCTCTCGCGCGCATCGGCCGCGAACATCCGCGCGCGCAACGCGAGCAGCAGGTAGAACACGACACCGACGCCGGCGAGCGCGCCCGCACGCGTGCCCGCGTCCCTGCACGTCGTGCAGGGCGGACTAGCATGCGCGCACGCGGCGAGCGCGATCGCGTTGGGATTCACGATGGCATCGGCCTGCGGCAGGGTCGGGCCCGGCAGATGGTGATCCGTCACGATCACGCCCATGCCGCGCGCGCGCGCGGCGGCGACGCCGGCATGGCTCGCGATGCCGTTGTCGACCGTGACGACGAGGTCGGGGCGCAGGTCGACAAGCGCATCGACGAGGCCGACGCCGAGGCCGTAGCCGTCGACCATGCGATTCGGCACGCGATAGCAGACGTCGCGCGCCCCGAGCAGGCGCAGGCCGCGCACCGCGACCGCGGTGCCGGTCGCGCCATCGGCATCGAAGTCGCCGACGATGCAGATGCGCCGGTCGCGCGCGATCGCATCGACGAGCAGCTCGCAGGCCTCGGCGACGCCACCGAGCGCGTCCGGCGCGAGCAGGTCGGCAAGCCGCTGCGGCCCGGCCTCGTGCGCCGCGACGCCGCGCGCGGCGTACACGCGCGCGACGAGCGGATGCAGCTCCACCGGCCACTCGCCGCGCGTCGACGCCGAACGCCGGCGGATCATGGTCGCTTTCATCGCGGCGACCGTGCTCAGTCCTCGTAGCGGACGCCGGTGATCTCGTAATTGCGCGTGCCGTTAGGCGCCTGGAACTCGAAGCTGTCGCCTTCGCTCTTGCCGATCAGCGCACGTGCGAACGGCGAGGATACCGAGATCAGGCGCTGCTTGATGTCGGCCTCGAGGTCGCCGACGATCTGGTAGCTGATCTCCTCGCCGGAGTCCTCGTCGGCGAGCTCGACCGTCGCCCCGAACACGATGCGTGTGCCGGCGTTGAGTCGCGTGACGTCGATGACTTCCGCGTGCGACAGCGCGCCCTCGAGCTCCTGGATGCGACCTTCGATGAAGCCCTGCATCTCGCGCGCGGCGTGGTATTCCGCGTTCTCCTTGAGGTCGCCGTGCGCACGGGCCTCGGCGATCGCGGCGATGATGCGCGGTCGCTCTTCCGACTTCAGGCGCTCGAGTTCGGTTCGCAGGCGGTCGGCTCCCTTCTTCGTCATCGGCGGACGTTTCATGCCAGTTCCTTGTGCAATTCCTGCAAGCTGTTCACATCGGTGCTGTCGCGGAAATCGAGCGAATGCAGCAGAGCCTTGGCGCCGCTGACGGTCGTCGAATAGGTCACGCGCTGCTGCAGCGCCTCGCGGCGGATCGAGAACGAGTCGGCGATCGCCTGCTTGCCCTCGGTGGTGTTGACGATGAACGCGATCTCGCCGTTCTTGATCAGGTCGACGATGTGCGGGCGTCCCTCCAGCACCTTGTTGATGCGCTCGCACGCGATGCCCTGCGCGCTGAGGTAGGCGTGCGTGCCGCCGGTGGCGACGAGGCCGAAGCCGCGGCGGACGAGGTCGCGCGCGACCTCGAGCAGGCGCTCCTTGTCGGCGTCGCGCACGGACAGGAATGCCTTGCCCGCCGAAGGAGCGGCGATGCCCGCGGCTTCGTGAGCGCGCGCGAAGGCGGCGCCGAAGTTGCGACCGACGCCCATGACTTCGCCGGTCGAGCGCATCTCGGGGCCGAGGATGGGATCGACGTTCTGGAACTTGAGGAACGGGAAGATCGCTTCCTTGACCGAGTAGTACGCGGGGACGATCTCGCGCGTCGCGCCTTGCGCCGCGAGCGTCTGGCCGACCATGCAGCGCGCGGCGATCTTGGCGAGCGCGACGCCCGTCGCCTTCGCGACGAACGGCACCGTGCGCGACGCGCGCGGGTTCACCTCGAGGATGTAGATCGTGTCGCCGCCGTCGCCGTCCGACTGGATCGCGAACTGCGTGTTCATGAGGCCGACGACGTCGAGTTCGCGCGCGAGCAGGCCGACCTGACGGCGCAATTCGTCCTGGGTCGCCGCGGACAGCGAGTACGGCGGCAGCGAGCACGACGAATCGCCCGAATGCACGCCGGCTTCCTCGATGTGCTCCATCACGCCGCCGATCAGAACCTCCCCGTGCGCGTCGACGACCACGTCGACGTCGACTTCGCCCGCATGATCGAGGAAGCGGTCGAGCAGCACCGGCGAGGTGTCGGATACGCGCACCGCCTCGCGGATGTAGCGCGCGAGATCGGCGTCGTCGTGGACGATCTCCATCGCGCGTCCCCCGAGCACGTAGCTCGGGCGCACGACCAGCGGGTAGCCGATCTCGCGCGCGAGCGCGAGCGCCTCGTCGGCGCTGCGCGCGGTGCGGTTCGGAGGCTGGCGCAAGCCGAGTTTCTCGATGAGCTTCTGGAAACGCTCGCGGTCCTCGGCGAGGTCGATGCTGTCCGGGCTCGTGCCGATGATCGGCGCGCCGGCGGCCTCGAGGGCGCGTGCGAGCTTCAGCGGCGTCTGGCCGCCGTACTGGACGATCACGCCCTTGGGCTTCTCCTTGTCGATCACTTCGAGCACGTCCTCGAGCGTGAGCGGCTCGAAGTACAACCGGTCCGACGTGTCGTAATCGGTCGACACCGTCTCCGGGTTGCAGTTGATCATGATCGTCTCGTAGCCGTCCTCGCGCAGCGCGAGCGCGGCGTGCACGCAACAGTAGTCGAACTCGATGCCTTGGCCGATGCGGTTCGGGCCTCCGCCCAGCACGACGATCTTGTCCCGCGCGCTCGGCTCGGCTTCGCACTCGTCCTCGTAGGTCGAGTACATGTAGGCGGTCGTCGTCGCGAACTCGGCCGCGCACGAATCGACGCGCTTGTAGACCGGACGCACGTTGAACGCACGGCGCAGCGCGCGCACCGCGTTCTCGTCGGTGCCGACGAGCTCGGCCAGACGCGCGTCCGAGAAGCCCTTGCGCTTGAGCCGGCGCATGCGCGCGGCGTCGAGCGCCGCGAGCCCGCCGGCCCTGATCCCGGCCTCGAGGTTCACGAGGTCCTCGATCTGCACCAGGAACCACGGGTCGATGTGGGTGAGCGCGAACACGTCCGCCTGCGAAAGGCCGGCGCGGAACGCATCGGCGACGTAGAACACGCGGTCGGGCCCCGGTTCCTTGAGCTCGCGCTTGAGCACGGCCAGGCCCTCGGGCGTCGAGAGATCGAGCTTGCTGGGGTTGAGCCCGTTCTTGCCGGTCTCCAGGCCACGCAGCGCCTTCTGCAGCGATTCCTGGAACGTGCGGCCGATCGCCATCACCTCGCCCACCGACTTCATCTGCGTCGTCAGGCGCGCGTCGGCGGCAGGGAACTTCTCGAACGCGAAGCGCGGAATCTTCGTCACGACGTAGTCGATCGCGGGTTCGAACGACGCCGGCGTGCGGCCGCCCGTGATGTCGTTGCGCAATTCATCGAGCGTATAGCCGACCGCGAGTTTCGCCGCGACCTTCGCGATCGGGAAGCCGGTCGCCTTGGAGGCGAGCGCGGACGAGCGCGACACGCGCGGGTTCATCTCGATGACGACGACGCGGCCGTCCTCGGCGTTGACGCCGAACTGCACGTTCGACCCGCCGGTGTCGACGCCGATCTTGCGCAGCACCGCGATCGACGCGTTGCGAAGGCGCTGGTATTCCTTGTCGGTGAGCGTCTGCGCCGGCGCGACCGTAATCGAATCGCCCGTGTGCACGCCCATCGGATCGAAGTTCTCGATCGAGCAGACGATGATGCAGTTGTCCGCGTTGTCGCGGACTACCTCCATCTCGAACTCCTTCCAGCCGAGCACGCTCTCTTCGATCAGCACTTCGCTCGTGGGTGAGGCTTCGAGCCCACCCATCACGATATGCTCGAACTC
>NZ_DATDMY010000168.1:0-4507 GCF_036518555.1 Dokdonella sp.
GTCATGCCGGGCGACAACGTGAAGATGGTGGTGACGCTGATCGCGCCGATCGCGATGGACGAGGGCCTGCGCTTCGCGATCCGCGAGGGCGGCCGCACGGTCGGCGCCGGCGTGGTGGCGAAGATCGTCCAGTAAGGGCCGAAAGGTCCTGGCAGGGTCCCGGAATGGATTTTCCGGGATTCTGCTTCGCAAAAGCTTCACATTCCGTGGGCATCTTGCTATAGTTGATGGCTCACTGCTGAGCCGGCGTTGTCCGGCGCGGCAAAAGACAGCGAAATGAGGCGCAGGACGCGCTTCGAGTTCGCCGACAGGATGTCGACCGCAGCGGCCCGGTACGGGGCGACCCCCGAAGGTGGGCCGGCTGCGAGGATGGTTCCAAGTTTGAGTGGGCCGGGAACGGTCCGCTCATTCTTTCGCGCAATCGCAACAGGTATTCCAAGGCCGCCCCCGTCGGGCGCGGCGGGCGGGGTTCAGTGAACTCCGTCGTCGATGAACAGCGTTCTTTCAGATTCAAGGACACGGCAATGGCGGACCAGAAGATTCGTATCCGGCTCAAGGCATTCGATCATCGCTTGATCGACCGCTCCGCGAGCGAAATCGTCGAGACGGCGAAGCGCACCGGCGCACAGGTTCGCGGACCGATTCCGCTGCCGACCAAGATCGAGCGCTACACCATTCTGGTGTCGCCGCACGCCGACAAGGATGCGCGCGACCAGTACGAGACGCGCGTGCACAAGCGCGTGATGGACATCGTCGACCCGAACGACAAGACCGTGGACGCGCTCATGAAGCTCGACCTCGCGGCCGGCGTCGACGTCCAGATCAAGCTGCACTGAAGCACAAGTAACGGGATACGACGATGAGTATCGGGTTGGTAGGTCGTAAATGCGGCATGAGCCGCGTCTTCACCGAGGATGGTCGCTCGGTGCCGGTGACGCTGATCGAGGCGACGCCGAACCGTGTCACCCAGGTGAAGACCATCGAGGCCGACGGCTACAGCGCCGTCCAGGTCACCGCCGGCGCGAAGCGCGCTGCGTTGATCAGCAAGCCCCTTGCCGGGCACTTCGCCAAGGCGAACGTGACCGCGGGCCGTGGCCTGTGGGAATTCCGCGTCGAAGCTGGCGAGCTCGGCAAGTTCGCCGTCGGCGGCGAACTCAAGGCCGATGAGGTCTTCGCGGTCGGCCAGAAGGTCGACGTGCAGGGCGTCAGCAAGGGCAAGGGCTTCCAGGGCACGATCAAGCGCCATCATTTCACGATGGGCGACGCCACGCACGGCAACTCGCTGTCGCACCGCGCTCCGGGCTCGATCGGCCAGCGCCAGACGCCGGGTCGCGTGTTTCCGGGCAAGAAGATGGCCGGCCACATGGGTAACGTGACCCGTTCGTCGATGAATCTCGAGATCGTCAAGATCGACACCGAGCGTCATCTGATCGCGATCAAGGGCTCTGTGCCCGGCGCGCCGGGCGGCGACGTGATCGTGCGTCCCGCCGTGAAGACGAAGTAAGGAGGACGCCATGGAACTCAACGTCATCGGCGCCAAGCCGGTTTCCGTCTCCGAGGCGGTGTTCGGCAAGGAATTCCGCGGAGACCTCGTGCACCAGGTCGTCGTTGCGTATCGCAACGCCGGTCGTTCTGGCACGAAGGCCCAGAAGTCGCGTTCGGACCTTTCCGGCACGACCAAGAAGTTCAAGAAGCAGAAGGGCGGCGGTGCGCGCCACGGCGACTTCCGCGCCCCGATCTTCGTCGGCGGCGGCGTCACGTTCGCTGCACGCCCGCGCAGTTTCGCGCAGAAGGTCAACCGCAAGATGTTCCGCGGCGCGATGGCCTCGATCCTGTCCGAGCTGAATCGTCAGGGCCGCATCTCGCTGGTGGAGTCGTTCGGCATCGACCAGCCCAAGACCAAGCAGATGGTCGCGAAGCTCGCCGAGCTGAAGGCCGAAGGCCGCGTCGTGCTCGTGGCCGAGAACGCGCCTGAAGCGCTGTACCTTGCCGCGCGCAACGTGCCCTACCTGCACGTCGTCGACGTCGCCGCGCTGGATCCGGTCAGCTTGGTCGGTGCGGACAAGGTCGTCATGACGGTCGAATCGCTCAAGCGTATCGAGGAGTGGCTGGCGTGAAAGAGCATCTCTACAGCGTCCTGCGCGCGCCGCACATCTCCGAGAAGAGCGCGCGCCTGCAGGAAAACAACCAGTACGTGTTCGAGGTTGCACCCGCAGCGACCAAGGCCGACGTCAAGGCGGCCGTCGAAGGGCTGTTCAGCGTCGACGTACAGTCGGTCAACCTGGTCAACGTCAAGGGCAAGGCCAGGGCATTCCGCAACCGCGCCGGTACGCGCAGCAACAAGCGCAAGGCGTACGTCCGACTCGCCGATGGCCAGACCATCGACGTGACGGCCAAGGCCTAAGGTGGATGTGGGCGCGATGAGCGTCCATGGAAATCAGGAAAAAACATCATGGCACTGATTACAGTCAAACCCACCTCCGCTGGTCGCCGTGCCGTCGTGCGCGTGTCGACGCCTGGCCTGCACAAGGGCGCGCCGTACGCACCGCTGACCGAGTCGCAGTCCAAGACCGGTGGGCGCAACCATTACGGTCGCATCACGACCCGCCACAAGGGTGGCGGCTCGAAGCAGCACTACCGCGTGATCGACTTCAAGCGCGACAAGGAAGGCATCGCCTGCCGCATCGAGCGGATCGAGTACGACCCGAATCGCACGGCGCACATCGCGCTGCTGTGCTTCGTCGACGGCGAGCGCCGCTACATCATCGCGCCGAAGGGTGCGAAGGTCGGCGACCAGCTCATGTCCGGCCACGACGCGCCGATCAAGGTCGGCAACTCCCTGCCGCTGCGCAACATTCCGATCGGCTCGACCGTGCATTGCATCGAGATGAAGCCGGGCAAGGGTGCGCAGATCGCGCGTTCTGCCGGTGCTTCCGCGCAGCTGGTGGCGCGCGAGCAGGGCTACGCCACGCTGCGCCTGCGCTCCGGCGAGATGCGCAAGGTGCCGGCGGAATGCCGCGCCACGATCGGCGAAGTCGGCAACAGCGAGCACAATCTCGAGAAGCTGGGCAAGGCCGGTGCGTCGCGCTGGCGTGGCGTGCGTCCGACCGTTCGCGGTGCCGCGATGAACCCGGTCGACCATCCGCACGGCGGCGGCGAGGCGAAGGCCGGCCAGGGTAACCCGCACCCGGTGTCCCCGTGGGGCATGCCGACGAAGGGTTACAAGACGCGCAAGAACAAGCGCACGACGCAGTTCATCGTTCGCGACCGCAGGGGTTAAGCAATGGCTCGTTCTCTGAAGAAAGGTCCGTTCGTCGACCATCACCTGATCAAGAAGGTGGAGGCCGCGGGCAATACGAAGAAGCCGATCAAGACCTGGTCGCGTCGTTCGATGATCGTACCGGAGATGGTGGGCTTCACGCTCGCGATCCACAACGGCCGCCAGCACGTACCGGTGCTGGTCAACGAAAACATGGTCGGCCACAAGCTCGGCGAATTTGCGGTCACCCGCACGTTCAAGGGGCACGGTGGCGACAAGAAGGCCGCCGAGGCCAAGAAGTGACGGTGAGCACGATGGAAGCCAAAGCGATCCTGCGCAGCGCGCGCATTTCCCCGCAGAAGGCCCGCCTGGTCGCCGACCAGGTGCGTGGCATGCCGGTCGGTCGGGCGACCAACCTGCTCCAGTTCAGCGACAAGAAGGCTGCGCACCTCATCAAGAAGGTGCTGCTGTCGGCCGTCGCGAACGCCGAAAACAACCTCGGTGCGGACGTCGACGAGCTGAAGGTCGCCCGGATCTTCGTCGACGAGGGCGCGATCCTCAAGCGCATGCATGCACGCGCGAAGGGCCGCGGCTCGCGCATCTCCAAGCGCACCAGCCACATCACCGTGGTTGTCGGCGAATAAGGCACAGGACGACTACGATGGGTCACAAAGTCAATCCGATCGGCATCCGCCTTGGCATCGCCAAGGACTGGAACTCGAAGTGGTTCGCGAACAAGCGCGAATACGCCGGGTACCTCGGTGCCGACCTCAAGGTGCGCGAGTTGCTGAAGAAGAAGCTCGCCCAGGCCGGCATTTCCCGGATCCAGATCGAGCGTCCGGCCAAGACGGCGCGCGTGACGATCCACACGGCTCGCCCGGGCGTCGTCATCGGCAAGAAGGGCGAGGACATCGAGAAGCTGCGCAAGGAAGTCTCGAACGTGATGGGCGTCCCGGCGCACATCAACGTGACCGAGGTGCGCAAGCCCGAGCTCGACGCCCAGCTCGTCGCCGAGTCGATCGCGCAGCAGCTCGAGCGCCGCATCATGTTCCGTCGCGCGATGAAGCGCTCGGTCCAGAACGCGATGCGCCTCGGCGCGCTGGGCATCAAGGTCAATGTCGCCGGCCGCCTGAATGGCGCCGAGATCGCGCGCTCCGAGTGGTACCGCGAAGGTCGCGTGCCGCTGCATACGCTGCGCGCGGACATCGACTACGGCTTCGCCGAGGCGAAGACCACGTACGGAATCAT
>NZ_DATDMY010000169.1:0-13257 GCF_036518555.1 Dokdonella sp.
GAGGACTGAGGACCATCTAGCGCGACCACCACGTCGAAGGTAGCCCCGATTCCCGATTCCCGATTCCCGATTCCCGATTCCCGATTCCCGATTCCCGATTCCCGATTCCCGATTCCCGATTCCGAGCGCGGCGCATGAGCAAGGACTACAAGGACACGATCAACCTGCCGAAGACCGACTTCGCGATGAAGGCGGATCTGGCGAAGCGCGAGCCGGCGATGCTCGCCGAATGGGAGCGCGCGGACCGCTACGGCGAGATCCAGCGGCGCACCGCGGCGCGCGAGCGCGCCTACATCCTGCACGACGGCCCGCCCTACGCGAACGGCGTGATCCACATCGGCCACGCGGTCAACAAGATCCTCAAGGACATCGTCGTCAAGTCGAAGCTGCTCGCCGGCCTGCGTTCGCCGTACGTGCCCGGCTGGGACTGCCATGGACTGCCGATCGAAGTCGCGGTCGAGAAGGAGATCGGCAAGGTCGGCCAGAAGGTCGATGCGACGACGTTCCGGCACAAGTGCCGCGAGTACGCCGAGAAGCAGATCGACCTGCAGCGCGCCGATTTCAAGCGCCTCGGCGTGCTCGGCGACTGGGACCACCCGTACCGCACGATGGACTACCGCTACGAGGCGGACATCATCCGCGCCCTCGCGAAGATCCACGCGAACGGCCACGTCGTGCGCGGTTTCAAGCCCGTGCACTGGTGCTTCGACTGCGCCTCGGCGCTCGCCGAGGCGGAAATCGAGTACGCGGACAAGGTGTCGCCCGCGATCGACGTCGCCTACGACGCGTGCGATCCGCACGCGCTCGCGGCGAAGTTCGGCGCCAAGGTCGCCGACGGCGACATCGTCGCGGTACCGATCTGGACGACGACGCCGTGGACGCTGCCCGCGAGCGTCGCGGTCACGCTCGGGCCGGACCTCGAATACGCGCTCGTCGAAGGCCCTGCGCGCGACGGCCGCCGCGTGCTCCTCGTCGTCGCCGACGCGCTCGCCGCGGTGGCGCTCGCGCGCTACGGCGTCGAGCACGTGCGCGTGCTGGGGCGCGCGAAGGGTGCGGCGCTCGAGAACCTGCTGCTCGGCCATCCCTTCTACGCCCGGGACATCCCGCTGCTGCTCGGCGAACACGTTTCGGCCGAGGACGGCACCGGTGCGGTGCACACCGCGCCCGGCCATGGCGTCGAGGACTTCGCGGTCGGCCGCAAATATGGCCTCGTGGACAAGTATCCCGCTGCCGTACTCAATCCGATCGGCGGCAACGGCGTCTACCTGCCGGGCACGCCGATCGTCGAGGGCCAGTTCATCTGGAAGGCGAACGACGTGATCGTCGAGCTGCTGCGCGAACGCGGCGTGCTGCTGGCGGCGTCGAAGATCACGCACAGCTATCCGCACTGCTGGCGGCACAAGTCGCCCGTCGCGTTCCGCACGACGCCGCAGTGGTTCATCAGCATGGAGAAGGAAGGCCTGCGCGCGACCGCGCTGAAGGCGATCCGCGACGACGTCGACTGGTTCCCCGCGTGGGGCGAGGAGCGCATCGCGGGCATGATCGCCGGACGTCCCGACTGGTGCATCTCGCGGCAGCGTACCTGGGGCGTGCCGATCGCGCTGTTCGTCGACAAGGCGACGCAGCAGCCGCACCCGCGCAGCGTGGAACTCATGGAGGAGGTCGCGCGGCGCGTCGAGAAGGACGGCGTCGACGCCTGGTATGCGCTCGATCCGGCCGAACTGCTCGGCGCCGAGGCAGGCGGCTACGACAAGGTCACCGATATCCTCGACGTCTGGTTCGACTCGGGCACGTCGCACTGGTGCGTGCTCGACCAGCGCCCGGAGCTCGCGCGCAGGCCGGGCGACGAAGTCATGTACCTCGAAGGCTCGGACCAGCATCGCGGCTGGTTCCACTCCTCGCTGCTCACCGCCGCGGCGATGTTCGACCATGCGCCGTACGACGCGGTGCTCACGCACGGCTTCACGGTCGATGCGCAGGGGCGCAAGATGTCGAAGTCGCTCGGCAACGTGGTCGCCCCGCAGAAGGTCGTCGACACGCTCGGCGCCGACGTGCTGCGCCTGTGGGTGGCCTCGACCGACTACCGCAACGAGATCGCCGTTTCCGACGAGATCCTCAAGCGCGTCGCCGATTCGTACCGGCGCATCCGCAACACGGCACGCTTCCTGCTCGGAAACCTCGACGGCTTCGATCCCGCACGCGACCTGCTGCCCGTGGCCGACGGCCTGCTGCTCGACCAGTGGGCCGTGCAGCAGGCCCACGACGTGCAGCAGGGCGTCGTCGCCGCGTACGCGCGCCACGATTTCCCCGAGGTCGTCGCCCGCGTGCAGAACTTCTGCACCAACGAGATGGGCGCGCTCTACCTCGACATCACGAAGGATCGCCTCTACACGATGCCGACCGACAGTCGTGGCCGGCGCAGCGCGCAGTCGGCGATGTACCGCATCGTCGAGGCGCTCGTGCGCTGGATCGCCCCGATCCTGTCGTTCACCGCGGAGGAGATTTGGCCGCTGGTTCCGGGCCGGCGCGACGCATCGGTGATGTTCGAGACCTGGTACGACGGTCTCGCCGCGCTGCAGGGATCGCCCGAACAGCGCCGCTGGTGGGCCGACCTGCTCGCGATCCGCAGCGGTGCCGCGCGCCTGCTCGAAGGCATGCGCAATGCGGGCACGATCGGCGCGTCGCTTCAGGCGGAGGTCGTCGTGCACGCCGACGCCGCGACCCGCGCGCGCTATGCCGAGGTCGCCGACGAATTGCGCTTCTTCTTCATCACGTCGAGCCTCGAGCTCGCCGACCTCGCCGCGCTGCCGGACCCCGACGGTCGCACCGACGTGCAGGGCGTCGACCTCGACGGCGCGCAGGCATGGGTGGGGGCGAAACCGAGCGACGCGCGGAAATGCATCCGGTGCTGGCAGTACCGCCACGACGTCGGCAGCCATGCCGAACATCCCGAGATCTGCGGTCGCTGCATCGAGAACGTCGACGGCGCCGGCGAAACGCGCCGGTGGTTCTGATGGCATCGCGACCGAATGCGCTCGCCTGGCTCGCGCTGTCACTCGTCGTCATCGCGCTCGACCAATCGACCAAGCACGTCGCACTGGTCGAGCTGCGCCCATACGAACCACACGCGGTCATACCCGGGCTGCTGAACTGGACGCTCGCGTTCAACCCGGGCGCGGCGTTCAGTTTCCTCGCCGGCGAGAACGGTTGGCAACGCTGGCTGTTCACGGTGCTCGCGATCGGCGTGAGCGCGCTGCTCGCGGGGTGGCTTTCGCGTTTGCCGCGCAGCGACTGGCGCAATGCACTGCCGCTGTCGCTGATCATCGGCGGCGCGCTCGGCAACCTCATCGACCGCCTGCGGTTCGGCCACGTGACCGATTTCGTGCAGGTGTACTGGCGCGAATGGTCCTTCCCCGCGTTCAATGTCGCCGACTCGGCGATCTCGGTAGGCGCGGTCCTGCTCGTGGTGTTCGGTCTTTTCGCGAGTGGGAAAGCGGCCGTCAAAGGCGGATAATCACGTCATGGAAGTCCTGCTCGCCAACCCCCGCGGATTCTGCGCCGGTGTCGATCGTGCGATCGAGATCGTCGAACGCGCGCTCGAGACGTTCGGTGCGCCGATCTACGTGCGCCACGAGGTCGTGCACAACCGCTTCGTCGTCGACCGTCTGCGCGCGAAGGGTGCCGCGTTCGTCGACGAGTTGCACGAGGTGCCCGACGGGTCGACCGTGATCTTCAGCGCGCACGGGGTTTCGCAGGCGGTGCGGGGCGAAGCCGCCGAGCGCGGCCTGCGCGTGTTCGATGCCACGTGCCCGCTCGTGACCAAGGTGCACATGGAGGTCGCGCGCCACGGCAAGGCCGGTCGCGACGTCGTGCTCATCGGCCACGCCGGCCACCCCGAAGTCGAAGGCACGATGGGGCAGTGGGACGCGGGCAATGCAGGCGCCATCCACCTGGTCGAAACGCCCGCCTGCGTCGACCGCCTGCAGCCGCGCAATCCGCAGCACATCGCGTTCGCGACGCAGACGACGCTGTCGATCGACGACACGCGCGCGGTGATCGAAGCGCTGCAGCGGCGTTTCCCCGCGATCCAGGGTCCGCGCCACGACGACATCTGCTACGCGACGCAGAATCGGCAGGACGCCGTGCGCAAGCTCGGCCAGCAGTGCGACCTCGTGCTCGTCGTCGGTTCGCCGAACAGCTCGAACTCGAACCGCCTGCGCGAACTCGCCGAGAAACAGGGTGTGCCCGCCTATCTCATCGACGGCGCCGCCGACATCCGGCCAGGATGGCTCGAAGGTCGCACGCGCATCGGCGTGACCGCGGGCGCGTCGGCGCCCGAGAGCCTCGTGCGCGAGGTCGTGAACGCCCTGCGCGAGGTCGGCGCGAGCGGCGTGCGCGAACTCGACGGCGAACCCGAGAACGTCACCTTCGCCTTGCCGAAGGAACTGCGCCTGCGCGTAGTTGCCTGACCGGACGGCGAAAAACCGAAGGCGACGCCGCTCGTCCGGCAATTCCTACCTTGCGACCGTGCGCGCTTGTCCGGCCCGGGCGAGCTGCGTAGGGTAGCCGTGTCAAGGGGTATTTCCGGGGAATGCAGATGTCGGACTCCACCTTCGGAAGCGTTCGGCCGGGTCGCCGGTCGATGGCCGGCTTCACGATGTTCGAGCTCATGATCACGGTCGCGATCGTCGCGATCCTGGCAGGGATCGCCCTGCCGAATTACCGCGAATTCATGATCCGGATGACCGTGACCGAGAACGTCAACACGCTGCTGGGCGCCCTGAACACCGCGCGCGCCGAGGCCGTGAAGCGGGGGCGCCAGGTCGCCGTCATCGCGAACGGCGGCGACTGGAACAACGGCTGGCAGATCGTCGCGGGCAAGGCTACGGCGGCGGGCAGCATCGATCCGCCGGTGGCCGTCGGCCCGACCGAGGCCGACTGCGCCGGCGACTTGGACTTCGACAACGAGACCCCGCTGTGTGCGCGCTTCGATGGGCCGCTGCCGGAGTCGTACAGGATCCTGGCGAAGTCGGAAAGCGGACTGAACGATGCGGAGGTCGTGTTCGCGAGCACCGGAACGATGGTCAACGCCGGGCATTGGTTCAACTTCAGCGTGTGCCGCCCGATCACCAATCCCGACCCTGCGCAGTCCCGCCAGATCACGGTGGCGGACTCGGGCATCGTCACGACACAACGCGATACCTCGGCGGCGCATGCCGGCACCTGCGGCTAATCGGAGATCTCCATGCGGCGCACAGCGTCACGCGGCTTCACCCTGCTCGAAGTGCTGATTGCATTGCTTGTCTTCAGCCTCGGCCTGCTCGGCGTGGCAGGGCTGATGGTCGTTTCCGTCAAGACCAACAACAGCGCATACCTGAGGACGCAGGCATCGTTCCTGGCCCAGTCGATGGCCGATCGCATGCGCGCGAACACGGGCAAGATCAACGACTACAACGGAGACTACGACTCCAGCACCGCCTCGAATTCCTATTGCTCCGCCAGCTGCGATCCCGACGATATCGTCGCGCGCGATCGCGCGCTCTGGAGCCAGCAGCTGACGAGTCTGTTGCCGCCGAACACGACCGCGAACATCAACTGCGTGGGCAACGTCCTCGGCACGCCGGCGACCAGCGGCGCGTCGACGTACGACGGCATCTGCACGTTCACGATCAGCTGGAACGAGGCCACGCTCGAGCAGTCGAACAGCCCCGGCCTGCCGCCTCCGCAGACGTTTGCGTGGGTGTTCCAGCCGTGAAGACCAGGAGCGAACGAACGGTGATCCAGATGAGCGTCTTGCACGGCCGTGCGAAGGGTTTCACCCTCATCGAAGTGATGATCGCGGTCGCGCTCGGCCTCGTGCTGAGTGTTGGCGTGGTCAGCCTCTTCGGAACGACGAGCCGCACGAACAAGCTGCAGAACGGTCTGGCGCGGCTGCAGGAAAACGGACGATTCGCCGCCAGCACGATGGAGCTCGACCTTCGCATGGCCGGCGGCCAGTTCGCGAACAACTACTCCGGCCAGGCGATGCCGAACACGGTCGTGCCCGTGGTACGCGGACGCACGCCCGTGGTCCTCGTCGACCAGCTGAAGTGGCCGGACCCTTCGCCCGGGGCCGGCAATGCGCCCCTGTCGAAGATGAACAGCGTCGACGCTGGCGGCTTTCCCACCGCCGCAGCGGCGACGAAGGGCTACCCATTGAGCCCGCGCTATTTCATTCAAGGCTATTCCTGTCCCACCCCGGGTGCGTGCACGCCATCGGGTCTGCCGAGCGATCTGCCTCCCGAAGGGACGAGTCCCGGCCAGCGCCTGCCCGCGAGCGACGTGCTGACGATCCGCTACCAGCGTGGCTCAGGCTGGCCTGCGGCGGCGATCGGTGCCTGCTCGAGCGGGGCGACGGTTGCAATCCAGACCAGCACCGTCCCTGGCAATGATCCGTTCAATTTCGCCGCGGGCGATCTCGCCCTCATCACCGACGGCGTCAATTCGTCGGTCCTTCCCGTCGCTTCGTATTCGGGGTCGGCATTGACGATCGGCACGACGTTGCCCGGTGTCACGACGCAGTGCGTGAACCCCGGCAATCGTGACCAGCGTGTTTTCAACTTCAGCAAGGATTTCGTCACCGTCACGTACTTCGTGCGCTTGGATGCCGATCCCAATCCGGACGCGCGACCCAACAGCCCGACCGCGGCGCAGCGCGTGATACCCGTGCTCGTCCGCCGCGAGAACGGCGTCAACAACGAACTCGTCCAGGGCGTCGACCAGCTTTCGTTCGTCTACGGCGTGCAGAATTCGAACGGCAAGACGAGTTTCCTGACCGCACAGGAGATCGAAGCGGGCGTGATCCCCTGTGTTCCGCCGCCTGAGGGGATGCCGACCGAGCCGGGTTGCCTGTGGCGCTCCGTGCGGTCGATCGAAGCGCACCTCCTTATCAATACCGTCGACGAGGTGTTCAACCTCGAAACGTCGGGGCACAGGTACGTCTTCAACAACGTCGAGCACACGACGACGGACACCGGTCCGCTGCCGTCGACGCTGAAGGCCGGCAGCATGTTGCGTCGCGAGTTCGTCGCGTTCGCCGCCACCCGCAATCACAACTTCTGAGTCCGCGACATGAAGCGCCATTCGAGTATTCCTTCCGCATCTGGCCGGCGCACCCAAGCGGGCGCGGTGCTGTTCGTCGCCCTGGTGTTCCTGATCCTCATCACGCTGCTCGCCCTCACCGCGACGGGTACGTCGATCCTGCAGGAGAAGATGACCGGCGGCATGCGCAACCGGCAGCTCGGGCTGATGGGTGCGGAAACTACGTTGCGCGGCGGCGAGGCCTTCTTCACGACGGCCAATTTCAGCGGCAGCAACCCTCTGCCTCAATGCCCGGAAGGCGGCAGCGGCAGCGTCTGCGCATTCCCGCCGCGCCAGCTCAATCTCGGCGGCGGGCTTGCCGGAGCCAAGCTCGATGATGTCGTGCAGACGTTCCGCACGGCGACGGGCTGGATCCCGATGCCTCCGAGTGCCTACAGCTACGCGCGCACGCTCACGGGTTTCAGCGAGGACGACCTCAAGACGGCCGTCCTCAACGAGCAGCCGATGTATCTCATCGAAGACCTCGGCGCGGATGTGCCCGCCGGGCTCGGTCAGCAACGCGGGATCATCGACCCGGAGAACCAGAAGAGCGCGTGGCTGTATCGACTCACCGCGCGAAGCCAGGGCGGCAGCGGTGCCGTCATCCGCGTCGCGGAAAGCGTGTATTCACCCGGTCTCAATCTCGGCAACGCCGGCGCCAACCTGTCCGGGACTCCTTGAAGCCGTCAGGCAGAGGAAATTGCTATGTATTCGCCCCGTTCTCTCCGATCCGCTGCGCTCGCCTTCGCGACCGCGGGCATCTGGGCCGCAGCCGGCCTTTCCGGCAACGCGCTCGCACAGGCCGTCATCGCGCCGGGTACGATCGACCTGCTCGCGACACCGCCGGAACTCACGGCGTCCGTCGAACCGAACATCGTCGTGACATTCGATGATTCCGGCTCGATGGCGAGCCACTACATGGGTGACGGCCGTCCGTTCGACAACAGTGGCTGGGGCGCCCCTTGGGGATGTGCGGGCGTCATCGATCCGCGTGCGCCCGCAGGCGACATCCGTGCGCACGCGATGAACGGCGTCTATTACAACCCGAATGTGCTGTATACGCCGCCGGTGAAGGCGGACGGCACGTCGTTTCCCAACGCGGACGCGACGCTCGCCTCGGTCTGGGCCGACGGCATCGCGGTGAATCGCCCGCGCAACGCGATCACTCCGGGCGCGGCCGGCGACTACGACAACCCCGACGGCGACGCGAGCGGCGACGACAGTCGGCGAACCAACGTCGTAGGCATCAAGTCCGGGTCGACCGACAAGCGCTGGACGTGCGGCTTCGGTTCCTATCCGGGTTCGTTCGTCGGCGGCGAGAACGTCAACAACGGCGGTCCTTACTACTATCGCCTGAAGGCCTCCGCACCGACGATTCCTCTCGATGCATTCGGCGATCCGACCGGGCCGGCGGGCACGTCGGGGACGGGGCTCAACATCATCTACAACGCCGCCAACTGGGAGGCGGTCCGGCTCGATAACACGACCGTTACGATCGAGGGCGTGTCCGTCAACCAGTGGCAGAACTTCGCCAACTGGTACGCGTACTACCGCACGCGCAATCTGATGACTCGCACGGCACTGTCGCGCACGTTCGCGAAGTTCGGCGGCAACGTGCGCGTCGCCTGGCAAAACATCAACGACGGCACGTACAAACTTCCGGGGACGGCGATCATCACGAAGCTGCTCGACAAGGCCGGCGTCGCGTGCAGCGGCACCAACCCGGCGAGCGCGTTCGCGACCGGCGCGCAGCCCGACTGCTATCGCAGCGCGTTCTTCAACTGGGTATTCGAAACCGGCGCCAGTGGCACCACGCCCGACCGTGCCTCGACGATCCGCGCGGGCGACTTCTTCAAGCGCGGCAACACCGGCAACCTGCTCGATCCGTACTGGCAGCTCGCCGACGCGAGCACGGGTGCGACCGGGCGCGAGCTGTCCTGCCGGCAGAACTTCCACATGCTCGTCACCGACGGTTACTGGAACGAAGGCGACCCCGCCGTGCCGAGCCCGTATTACGACTCGGAAACGTCGCGCACGCTGCCGGACGGAAAGACGTTCTCGAACAGTGACGCGGCCTCGCGCGTCTACTGGGACGTCGATGGGACCAAGTACCAGTCCTCACTCGCGAACATCGCGTTCAATTATTGGGCGCAGGACCTGCGCACGAACCTCGACGACAAGGTGAAGCCGTTCATTCCGGACAAGACGACCGGCATCACCGGTTCAACGCCAGTCGGGCCGGATCCGCTCGCGAATCCGGAGGTGTATTTCAACCCGGCCAATGACCCGGCAACGTGGCAGCACGTCGTGCAGTTCATGGTCACCCTCGGCATCGCCGGCAATCTGAACTTCTCCGAAGACGTCGATTGCGCCAACCCGAACAGCGACATGTGCAAGCTGCGCAAGGGGCTGCCCAATTCAGCCGGAATCACCGGTTGGCCACGCCCGTCGAACAACTCGCCGCCGGCGATCGACGATACCTGGCATGCGGCGGTCAATTCGCGCGGTTCCTATTTCAGCGCGAGCAATCCCGGCGACCTCGTGACCCATCTCGAGGCGATCATCAACAACGTTCTCGCGCGCGGTGCGTCGTCGACACCGACGTCGATTTCGCTGCCGCTCGCAACCGCCGGCAACAGCGCCTACGCCGCCGGTTACGACAGTTCGGACTGGTCCGGTTCGCTCATCCACGGCGACGCCGATCCGAACACGCAGAATCTCGTGAACCCCGACTGGGATGCCGGATGCACGCTCACGGGCGGTACGTTCGAGCCGACGACGGCGCGTTGCACGCAGCCGAGCGGTGGCCCCTGGACCTCGCCTCCGGGCTATCCGTCGACCGCGCGCAGCCCCGACAGCCGACGCATCTTCACCTCCAAGCGCACGGTGTCCGGGACGGTCGGAATTCCGTTTCGCTGGAACACCTCGGCGCTCGGCACCGAGTACGTCGATGCGTTGAATCAGAAGCCGACCGACGCAACGCTGTGCAAGGCGACGACGAACGCGGCCGCATGCGATGCCTACGGGACCAATCGTATCGACTACGTGCGCGGATACCGCAAGAACGAGGCGACTCCGACGCCTCATTTCCGCACGCGCAGCTCGGTATTTGGCGCGGTCGTCAACGCCGCCCCGCTGTACGTGTCGTCACCGCGCGGCGGCTTCTACGATACGTTCCCAATCGGTTCGCCCGAGCAGATCGCCTTCGCCGCAGATCCGGACCAGGGGTACGCCAAGTTCCAGGAAAGCCACCGCTCGCGCAGGCCGATGGTCTACGTCGGTTCGAACGACGGCATGTTGCACGCGTTCGATGCGGAGAGCGGTGACGAAAGCTGGGCGTTCGTGCCGTCCACGTTGATCCAGAACCGGCGCCTCGCCCGTTCGACCGCCGACACTGCGGGCCTCACGCCCGGCGTGGATTCCGCGCCACGCGAAGCGGACGTGTTCCTCAACGGCTCCTGGCATACGATTCTCATCGGCTCGCTGCGGCTCGGTGGGCGCGGTATCTATGCGCTCGATGTCACCGACGTGCCGAGCGACGCGTTCAGCGAGTCCACCGTTGCGAATGCGGTGATGTGGGAGTTCAACAGCGGCCCGACGCGCGATCCGGCCAGCGTGCCGTCGAACGATCCGGTATGCGCGCCCGGTGCCACGACCTGCCCGTCGCTCGGCTATTCCTACGATTCGGCGAATGTCGCGCGCATCCACGCCGGCAACAAATGGGTCGCAGTCGTTTCGAGCGGTTACTTCCCGTCGCGCTCGTCGGATGCTGCGATCGCCAACGACGCGAACGAACCTGCTGCGAAGCACACTTCGCTGCTCGTCATCGACCTGGCCACGGGCGCGCTGATTCGCGAGATCCGCACCGATATCGCGCCGCAGACGCGCCCGTCCGGATTCAAGACCTACGGCCTCTCGACGCCGACCGTGTTCGATGTCGGCAACGATCAGATCGCCGATTTCGTGTATGCGGGCGACCTCGCCGGCAACCTGTGGCGCTTCGACATCAGCGACGCGAATCCGACCAGCTGGAAGGTCGACCTGATGTTCAGCACCTATGCGGCGGGCGGCGCGGCTGCGGTCGGTGACCAGCCGATCGTGTACAACCCGACCGCGCTGCGCGATCCGGTCACGATGCGCCCGATCGTCGTCTTCGGTACCGGCAAATACCTTGGGCGCGACGATCGTACGAGTGGAATCCCGGGCCAGGCGTTCTACGGAATCCGCGACTATCCGACGTACTCGGCCGCGATCGCACCCAATACCCTCGTCACGCAGGTGCTGACGCAGTCGCCTTCGGGCATGCGCTCGATCACGGGCGAGCAGCCACCGAGCTCGGTTCCGGTCGGTGCGCCCGAGATGCTCGTGGGCGGCCTGGATGCGCAAAACAATCCGATCGACGTTTCGATCGGCCCCGCCAACGGTTGGCGCCTGCCGCTCAACTTCGCGGGCACGCCCGAGAAAGGCGAGCGCGCGGATCGCCGGGCGATTCCGTACTACAGTGCGAATCTCGCGGTGTTGTACACGATGATCCCGAAGGGTGACGACCCGTGCGACCCGGGCCGGCGTTTCGCCGTGATGGCCATCAACGGCGCAAACGGCGCCGCCGCGTTCCCCGGTTCGCCGGGCTACCGCGCCGGTGTCGGCGTGACGGGCCAAGTCACAGGCAGCGACAGGCCAATCGGCGATCCGGTCGAGAAGCCCGGTGGCGGGCTGATCATTCCGGGTGCCTCGGTCGACGTGACGGATGCGATCAACAAGGCGATCTCGCCGGCACCCTGGCACCGGGCTGCCTGGAAGGAACTCATCGACCTTCATTGAGGCATGCCATGGCCGCCCTCCGCGGGAACGAAGCCGCGGAGGGCTTCTTCGACGGAAAACAAGTCATGAATCGCACTTCCAGGGGTTTCACGCTGCTCGAGATGATGATCGTGGTCGTCATCATCGCGATCCTCGCCGCGGTCGCGTATCCGAACTATCGCAGGTACGTCCAGCGGGCCAACCGCGCAGACGCGAAGGATCTTGCGATGCGGATCGCCGCCGCGGAGGAACGTCGGTACACCAACCTGAACCGGTATACCGACCAGTTCAGCGGGAACGACAGCCTGCAGATGTCGGACGTATCCGAGCGCGGGCTCTACACCGCGCAGGTGCAACTCGGCAATGGCGATCAGACGTTCACGCTGCTCCTCGTGCCGGGCGGCTCGCAGGCCAGCGATGCCTGCGGCACGCTGACGATCAACAATACGGGTTTCAAGGACTGGACGGGCGACAAGCCGCCGTCGAACGGCGCGTGCTGGTGATGCCGGGCAGGGCTCAGGCCAGGACTCGGACCACGTGACGACGTCGCGGAAGGTTGTCGCCGGCTCGCTGAATGTCTATACTCCGCGCCCCTCGCCGGAGTAGCTCAGTTGGTAGAGCGGCGCATTCGTAATGCGTAGGTCGGGGGTTCGATTCCCTTCTCCGGCACCATATCGTCCTGCCCCGCGACGCTCGGCGTCGGGCCGCGCCGGCTGCGATCCGCGGCCTGAACCGGCGCCAGGGTGAAGGGTCGAGACGGGCGGTTAGCTCAGCGGTAGAGCATTGCCTTCACACGGCAAGGGTCGCAGGTTCGATCCCTGCACCGCCCACCAATCCTGCGTGTCCGGTCGCGCGAGCGACACGAACGAAACCGCCTTCGGGCGGTTTTTCCGTTTCATGGTGCCTGCCGATCGCGTGCGTCTTGCGCGGCGAGACGGCTCGCGGCTACAACGACGACTTTGGACGCGCCGGCGGGAGGACATGCGCTTGAGCCATCATGGACTGATCGTCCATCGCGCGAGCCGGGTCGAGCGGCTGGCGCAGGCGTTGGCCGAGCGCCTCGATGCGGAGCGCCCGGCCAATCCGCTCGAGCCGCAGCGCGTCGTCGTCGCCCATCCCGGCATGCAGCGGTGGCTGTTCGGCTTCCTCGGGCGCCGTCCGTCCGAGGGTGGCGGCCACCCGATCGCCGCGAACCTCGAAATGCTGCTGCCCTGGCAGTGGCTGCTGCGCCGCATGAAGGACCTCGACGGTGATGAGCTCGCGCACGACGGCGTCTGGCGGCAGGACGCCCTGCGCTGGCTGATCCTCGATGGACTCGAGCAGCTGCCGCGGTCCGTC
>NZ_DATDMY010000170.1:0-16012 GCF_036518555.1 Dokdonella sp.
CTGGCGCGAGATGACCGCGCGGTTGGTCGGATGATCGTCGACGAGCAGGATCAAACGCCCGGTGCGCTCGGCCTCGTCGATGCTCGGCGCGGCCCGCGCGGGCACGCTCGCGCTGCGAGCGGCGCGTTCGACCGCGGTCGGGTCGGCGAGCGGCAGCTGCACGACGAGGCTCATGGTCGTGCCGACGCCGAGGCGGCTCTCGAGCACGATCTCGCCACCCATCAGTTCCGCGAGGTGGCGGCAGATCGCGAGGCCGAGACCGCTGCCGTCCGCGCGCTGCGCACCGCCGTCGCGCGCCTGCACGAACGGCTGGAACAGGTGCGCCTGGTCTTCGGGCCCGATGCCGATGCCGGTGTCGCGCACGCGCAGCGCCACGAGTTCGCGCCGGTCGGCCGCGGCGAGGCGATCGAGCGACACGACGACGCTGCCGCGTTCGGTGAACTTCAACGCGTTGGAAAGGAAGTTGCTGAGGATCTGGCGCAGCCGGAGCGGGTCGGCAATGTGCGCGGGCGCGAGGCGCGCATCGACCGCCCACTCGAGGCGCAGGCCCTTCGCCGACGCGGTGGCGAGGAAGTTGCCGGTCGATGCGCGCACGAGTTCGCGCAGGTCGACCGCGACCGGCAGGAGTTCGAGGCGGCCGGCTTCGATCTTCGAGAAGTCGAGGATGTCCCCGATGATCTGCAGCAGGCTCTGTGCCGAGCCTTGCACGATCTCGACCTGCTGGCGCTGGTCGGCGTCGAGGTCGGTGCGGGCAAGCAGCTCGAGCATGCTCGCGACGCCGACCATCGGGGTGCGGATCTCATGGCTCATCGAGGCGAGGAACGAGGATTTGGCGCGACTCGCGGCGAGTGCGCGCGCTTCGCTGTCGCGCAGGCTGTCCTCGTAGCGGAGCAGGTCCTGGCGCATCGTCGACAGCGCTTCGTGCACCTCGCCGAGTTCGCCGTCGGGCACGTAGCCGGCCGGCTGGAAGTCGCGTTCGCGTGCGTGGCGGGCCAGATGCTTGAGGCTCTCGACGCCCTTGTAGACGTTGCGCAGCATGCTGCGCCCGACCACGAGCACGATCGCGAGCGTGATGAGGCTGAGGATCACGCGCCAGCGGCCGACGCGCCGCGCGGTATCGAGATGCGCGCCGATGACCCGTTCGGTGTCGAACATCTTGAGATCGGCAAGGAATTTCAGCCGCGATGCGACGGGATCCATCGCCGGGTACAGCTCCGTGTCGGCGAAGCGCCCGAGCGCATCGATGTCGGCCGCGCGGAAGATGCCGAGCAGCTTCTCCGTCGCGCGGTCCGCGCTCACGCGCGCGCGCGCGACCTCGTCGACGACCGCGCGCTGTTCCGGCGGCAGGTCCGAGGCGACGAGCTGCTTCCAGTCGCGCTCGACCGCCCGACGCGCGGCCTCGACGACTTCGATGCCCTGCTCCCAACCCATGAGATTGTTGCGCACTCGGAACACCGCGCTGACGATGTCGAGTCCGTAGGCGTCGGAGATCGACTTCGCCAGACGCAGCCCCGCGAGCGACTGCCGCTGTACGCTCTGGAACGTCGCGACGTCGGCGCGCTGGTTGATTTCGTCGAGTACGAGCACGGTCAGCCCGGTCAACAGCAGCAGGCCGAACAGCGCCTGCAGCTGCACGCGGATGCGGATGCGGTGGTACAGCGGCATCATCGCGGCGGCACGGCCTCCGGCTGGTGCCAGTCTCGGATCGCGCCGGGCAGCGCGCGGCCCGGCACCGCGGCGCTGACGAGAAACCCCTGCACCTGCTGGCATCCGAGTTCGGCGAGCATCTGCCACTCCTCGAGCGTTTCGACGCCTTCGGCGACGACGGTCAGGTGCAGCTTGCGCGCGAGATCGAGGCTCGCCTCGACCACCGCGCGCTTGCGCGGCTGGGTCGGCGCGCCGCTGACGAAGCCGCGGTCGATCTTGAGCTCGGTGAACGGGATCTGCGACAGCTGAGCGAGCGACGAGTAGCCGGTCCCGAAGTCGTCGATCGCGAGCCCGAAGCCCTTGAGCCGGAGGCGCGCGAGCACGTTGAGCACGTGCGCAGCCTCGCTCATGACCGAGCTTTCGGTGACCTCGATGACGAGGTCGCGCGGACGTACGCCGTGGTCGGCCACGATCTGCTGGTAGCGGTCGGCGGTCGCGACGTCGGCGAGGTTGAGCATCGACACGTTCACCGACAGGCCGAGCTCGAGGCCGTCGTCGGCCCAGCGCCTGCGCCAGCGGCAACTCTGTTCGAGCATGCGCTCGGTGAGCTCGCCGATCATGCCGCTGCGCTCGAGCAGCGGGATGAAGCGCGCGGGGCCGATCATGCGACCTTCGTGCGGCCAGCGCGCAAGGGCCTCGACGCCGATGACGTTGCCCGTGCTGATCGCGACCTTCGGCTGGAACCATGCCTCGAATTCGCCGGCGTCGAGCGCGCGACGCAGCACGTCCGGGCCGATTTCGACGTGCGGCTCGGCCTCGGGCGTCACTTCCTCGTCGTGGAAGCGACCGAGCACTTCGGCGAGCTTGAACGTCGTCAGCGGCTTCTCGACGACGCCGAGCACGCGCAGCCCGTATGCGCGCGCCATCCCCTGCACCGTGTTGAGGAGCGCGGGATCGAGCGCGCTCGTGAGCGCGATCGCGCCGGCGCGCCGATGCGAAGCGACGTGGCCGATGAATTCGATGCCGTCCATTTCAGGCAGGTCGAGATCGACGAGCACGACGTCGGCCGGCGCCAGCTCCAGCGCAGCGAGCGCCGCGCGGCCGTCGGCGGCGGCAGCGACGCGTTGCAATCCGAGTTCCTCGAGCAGGCGAAGCGCGACGCGGCGCTGGAAACCGTGATCCTCGACGACCAGCACCGACAAATCCGACAAGCGCATCGTCCGGCCCTCCCCCCGAGCACTCAGACTAGCGCAAAGCGCGGGAAATGCAGAACGCGCGAGCGTGGCGCGCCCGGGCACGCCGCCGGCGGCGTGACGCCGGCCTCAGCGCCCCGGCGCGTGGCCGAACAGGATGCGGCGTGCCTCTTCGCCGAGCGGCTGGTCGGAGGGCGGATTGACGTCGACCCCGCGCGCGTACGCGCGCTGCGTCGCCGGACGTGCGGCGATCGCGGCGTGCCAACGACGGATTTCGGGGTAGCCGGAGAGGTCGATCGGCGCCTTGGCGTAGGGGCTGATCCACGGATAGCACGCGATGTCGGCGATCGTGTAGTCGTCGCCCGCGATGAAGTCGCGCCCCACGAGGCGACGCTCGAGCACGCCGAGCAGGCGATGCGCCTCCTTCGTGTAGCGTTCGATCGCGTACGGCAGCGGTTCTGGCGCATAGACGCGGAAGTGGCCGTACTGGCCGGTCATCGGCCCGAGGCCGGCCATCTGCCAGAACAGCCATTGCAGCACGGTTTCCCGACCGCGCAGGTCGGTCGGGATCAATCGACCGGTCTTCTCGGCGAGATACAGCAGGATCGCGCCCGACTCGAACAGGCTCAGCGGCGCACCGCCGTCGGCCGGGGCGTGATCGACGATCGCCGGCATGCGGTTGTTCGGCGAGATCGCGAGATAGTCCGGCCGGAACTGCTCTCCCGCGCCGATGTTCACGGGTCTGATCGTGTAGTCGAGACCGCATTCTTCCAGGTACATCGTGATCTTGTGGCCGTTGGGCGTCGGCCAGTAGTGCAGGTCGATCATGGGATCGTCTCCTCGAGCGTCCTCGACGTGGTAGGGCCGCGCGTGCGGGTTCTCAATGCGGCCCGCGTGGGACTGTGCATCCCGCACCGCGAGCACTTCGTCGGGATCGCGCCGCGCCGGTGCTCGGCCGCCCGCGTGCGCGGCGGCCACGGCGTCATTTGCCGATGCAGAACGACGAGAAGATCTCGCCGAGCAGGTCGTCGGCGCTGACTTCGCCCGTGATCTCGCCGAGCGCGTGCTGCGCGCGGCGCAGATCTTCGGCCGCGAGTTCGCCGGCATGGTGCCCGGCGAGTGCTGCGACAGCCGCGTCGATGCGTGCGCTCGCGCGTTCGAGCGCGGCGACGTGGCGCGTGCGCGCGGTGAACGCGCCGGCGCCGGAATCTTCCGCGCCCGCATGACGGCGGAGCTCGGCGACGAGTCCGTCGAGGCCTTCGCGCGATCGCGCCGACAACCACAGGTGCGCGACGCCGTCGCGCTGCTCGCGGCGGGCGCGTGCGCCGGCGACGTCGATCTTGTTGTGCACGACGATGCGCGCGGCGCTCGCTGGGACCGACTGAAGCAGGCCGAGGTCGAATTCGGCGTGTTCGTCGTCGCTGACGAGGACGGCGACGTCGGCGCGTTCGAGTTCGCCGCGCGCGCGGCGGATACCTTCGCGCTCGACGACGTCGGCGGCTTCGCGCAGGCCCGCGGTATCGACGAGGGTGAGGGCGACGCCGTCGAGGTCGATCGTTTCCCGCAGCACGTCGCGCGTGGTTCCGGCGACGTCCGTCACGATCGCGCGCTCGCTCGCGGCGAGCGCATTGAGCAGGCTCGACTTGCCGACGTTCGGCCGCCCGACGATGACGACGTGCAGGCCGTCGGCGAGGCGCACCCCGCGTCGCGTCGCGGCGAGGAGATCCAGCATGCCGGCGCGCGTCGCGGCGACTGCGTCGGCGAGTTCGGGCGCGGCGAGGAAGTCGATGTCCTCCTCGGGGAAGTCGATCGCCGCCTCGATCCATACGCGCAGGCGCACGACGCGCTCGGTGAGCGCGCGCACGCGCTCGGAGAATTCACCGTCGAGGCTGCGCTGGGCGGCGCGCGCGGCGGCTTCCGAGCCGCTCGCGATGAGGTCGGCGACGGCTTCGGCCTGGGCCAGGTCGATGCGCCCGTTGAGGAACGCGCGCTCGGAGAACTCGCCCGCGCGTGCGTGGCGCGCGCCCAGTTCGACCATGCGTGCGGGCAGCATGCGCAGCACGACCGGGCTGCCGTGCACCTGCAGTTCGAGCACGTCTTCGCCGGTGTACGAGCGCGGCGCGGGAAACCACAGCAACAGGCCGCGGTCGATGACACGACCGTCGCCGGCGCGGAAGGCGGCGTAGTGGGCGTGGCGTGGGCGGGGCGCGCGTCCGAGCATCGTTCGGGCGATCGAGCCCGCGCGATCGCCGGACACTCGCAGCACGCCGATACCCCCCGCCCCTGGCGCGCTCGCCACGGCAGCGATGGTGTCGGCATGCGCGTTCATCGCATCAGGCCGCGGCGGCCTTCTCGCCGGCGTCGATGCGACGCGTGATGATCCACTGCTGCAGCAGGCCGAGGCCGCCGTTGACCGTGTAGTACAGCACGAGGCCGGCCGGGAAGAACGCGAACAGGACCGAGAACACGACCGGCATGATCTTCATCATCTTCGCCTGGGTCGGATCCATTCCCGCGCTCGGCGTGAGCATCGACGTCGCGACCATGACGAGGCCGTTGAGCACGGGCAGGACGTAGTAGGGGTCGGGCGCGGTGAGGTTCTGGATCCAGCCGATGAACGGCGCCTGGCGCAGCTCGACGCTCTCGAGCAGCACCCAGTAGAGCGCGAAGAACACCGGAATCTGCACCAGCATGGGCAGGCATCCCGCGAGCGGGTTCACCTTTTCCTTCTGGTACAACTCCATCATCGCCATGTTCATCTTCTGGCGATCGTCGCCGTAGCGCTCCTTCAGCGCCTGCATGCGCGGCTGCAGCTTGCGCATCTTCGCGCCGGAACGGTACTGCGTTTCGCTGAGCTTGAAGAACAGTGCCTTGATGAGCAGCACGAGCAGGATGATCGCGAAGCCCCAGTTGCCGGTGAGCTTGTGCAGTTGCGCGAGCAGCCAGTGCAGCGGTTCGGCGATCACGGTGAACATGCCGTAGTCGACCGTGAGGCTAAGGCCCGGCGCGATCTGGTCGAGCGTGCTCTGCAGTTTCGGGCCGACGTAGAGGCGCGCCGCATCGGTGTAGGTCGCGCCCGGCGCGACGTTGATCGCGGGCGACTGCGTGCGGATGAGGTAACGGTTGGCCACGCTGCCGTCGGCGGCGCGCGCGACGTAGGTCTTGGTCGAATACTGGTCGATCTCGCCCTGCGCGGGAATCCACGCCGCGAAGAAGTAATGCTGGAGCATCGCCGCCCAGCCGTCCGCGATCGGCTTGTCGAGCGGTTCCTTCGCGAACTGGTCGAACTTGAGCTTCTGGAACTTGTCGGTCGGGCTGTACCACGCGGCTCCGACGAAGCTGTACCGCTCGATGTTGCTGTAGCCCTTGATGCCGCTGGTGTCGATGACCGGGGGCACGCGCTGGAGCTGGCGGTACGCGTTGCCGGTCCAGGCCGCGCTGCTGCCGTTGCTGATTTCCTGGCGTTGCTCGACGACGTAACTGCCGCGCTTGAAGACGAACACCTTGCGCACCGCTACGCCGCTGGCATCGTTCCACGTCAGCGGCACTTCGATCGTGTCGCTGCCGTCGGCGAGGGCATAGGCGTACTTCTCGGCCGTGTACGGTGCCTGGTGATCGGGCGCGGCGCCGCCCGCGCTGACGAGGCCGCTCTGCGCCTGGAAGAAGCGCGCGTCGCTGCCGTCGAGCAGGCGCATGGGATGCTGGTAGTCCTTCGGTTGCAGCGGATACGCGAGCAGGTCCGCGACGACGACGTTGCCGCCGCGCGTGTCGATCTCGACGTGCAGCACGTCGGTGTCGACGATCACGTGCTGGCCTGATCGGGTCGACGCGGATTCCGCGGTGGTCGTGGGCGCCGGCACGGGGCTGGCGCCGCTGCTCGCGCTCGGCACGTCGGCGCCGCTCGGGACGGTCGCCGGCGGTGCCGTCGGCGTTGCGGTCGATGCGGTCGACGCGGAAGTGCCCGCGACGGCAGGCGACTTGCCGTAGTCCTCCTGCCACTGCATCCACAGCAGGTAACCGATGAACAACAGGGCGATCAGCAGGAAATTGCGCGGACTCGTCATAGGGGAATCGGTTCTGCGGGAGCGGGCGTGGTCGGGCGGCCGGCATGGGCGTCGAGCGCTGCCGCCGCGCTGCCCGGGACTGGGGGATCGAATGGGCGCGCGGGAAGCGCCGCGCTGGTCAGTCGCGCATTGTGCCGGCCGCATCCGCGTCGTTCAACGCCGCGATGCGGCGCCAGAGGCGCTCGAATTCGGCGTGGAGACCCGGATTGTCCTCGTGGTCCGCGCTCGAGCGCGCGATGACGAGGATGTCGAGTGCGGGCAGCAGGTCGCGATGACGGCGAAAGCTGTCCCGTGCAATGCGCTTGATGCGGTTGCGATGCACCGCGCTCTTGGAGACGCGGCGGGAGACGGCGAGGCCCAGGCGCACGGAACCCGTGGCGCTCGGCGCGACCTCGGCCGTGAGGTGACGGGTGCCGACGCGCCGACTCGTCGTGCGAAGGCGGGCGAAGTCGCGAGGGGTCAGCAGGCGCGCCGCGCGCGGGAAGGTTGCGGGCGCCATCCGGAAATTCGCTGCCGGCGTCAGACCGCCAGGCGCTTGCGGCCCTTGGCGCGACGCGCGTTGATGACCTTGCGGCCACCGCGGGTCTTCATGCGCGCACGGAAACCGTGGTCGCGGACGCGCTTGAGATTGCTCGGCTGGTAGGTGCGCTTGGTGGCCATAGCGATACGCCAACGTGTTGAAAGGAAAAGGGCGCGGATGGTAGGCGCCTGCTGCGGCCCGTGTCAAGGCGCGAGCAGGAGTGGGCGACGACGACGGCGGCGGCCCGGCGGCGGCGTGCTGCTAGACTTTCACCCCTTGCCCCCTTTGCCTCGCGAGCCGCCGTTCCGGTCGGCTCGCTGCCCGCACCCGGAAACGCACCCCGCAATGAGCGAACTTTGGCGCCGCTGTCTTTCCCGTCTCGAAGCGGACTTCAGCGTGGAAGATCTCCACACGTATCTCGCCCCCCTGCAGGTCACCGAGGAGGAGTCCGGCTTCACGCTCTGGGCGCCGAACGCGTACACGATGGAGACGGTGCGCGAGCGCTTCCTCGATCCGATCGTGGAAGTGCTCGAACACCTCTGCGACGGCCCGGTCGCGGTCGACGTGCAGGTCGGCGCGCGCGCTCCGGATCGTGGCGTCGGCAAGCAGCCTGGGCGGGCGCGGCCTGCACCGGAGCGATCGGCGCCCGACGCGAACCTCGATCCCAACTACACGTTCGAGAATTTCGTCGAGGGCAAGTCGAACCAGCTCGGCAAGGCGGCAGCGACCCAGGTCGCGATGAATCCAGGCCGGGCCTACAACCCGCTGCTGCTGTACGGAGGCACCGGGCTCGGCAAGACGCATCTGATGCATGCCGCCGGCAACCTCATGCGATCGAACAAGCCCGGCGTGAAGATCCTCTACCTGCGCTCGGAACAGTTCGTGAGCGGGATGGTGCGCGCGTTGCAGCAGAAGGGCATGGACGATTTCAAGCGACGCTTCCGTTCGGTCGACGCGCTGCTCATCGACGACATCCAGTTCTTCGCCGGCAAGAACACGACGCAGGAAGAGTTCTTCCATACGTTCAACGCCCTGTTCGAAGGCAAGCAGCAGATCATCCTCACCTGCGACCGCTATCCGAAGGAAGTCGACAATCTGGAGCCGCGCCTGAAGTCGCGGCTCGGCTGGGGACTGTCGGTCGCGATCGAGCCGCCCGACTTCGAGACGCGCGCCGCAATCGTGCTCGCCAAGGCGCAGGCGAAGGGCGTGGAGTTGCCCGAGGACGTCGCGACGTTGATGGCGAAACGCATGCGGTCGAACGTTCGTGACCTCGAAGGCGCGCTCAACACACTGGTCGCTCGCGCGAACTTCGAAGGACGCCGCATCAGCAGCGAATTCGCCCA
Source organism: Dokdonella sp. (assembly GCF_036518555.1). GTDB lineage: Bacteria > Pseudomonadota > Gammaproteobacteria > Xanthomonadales > Rhodanobacteraceae > Dokdonella_A. The sequence goes on from NZ_DATDMY010000170.1 coordinate 8,768, forward strand.
GGAAACCCTGCGCGACCTGCTGACCGTGCATGCACAGGCGATCACGATCCCCAACATCCAGAAGACCGTGGCAGACTACTATCAGTTGCGCCTCGCGGACCTGCTGTCGAAGAAGCGCAGCCGGTCCATCGCGCGTCCGCGGCAGATGGCCATGGGGCTTGCGAAGGAACTCACCGAGCACAGCCTGCCGGAGATCGGCGACGCGTTCGGCGGTCGCGACCATACGACGGTGCTGCACGCGTGCCGCACGATCCGCGACCTGCGCGAGACCGACGGGAAACTGAGGCAGGATTGGGAAAAGCTCGTCCGTACCCTGACGGAGTGAGGAAAAAGCGGGAGAACCTGTGGAGAAGCTGTGCCGGGAAGTGGGCACGAAATATTATCCACAGTTGACCCACAGGTGCGGGAGATGCTTTTCCCGCGCTCGCAAGCGGCGTAAGCGCATGATTTAAAAGGCATTATGCCGCCCGATGGCGTTATGCACACGACCAGCTACCACCAACGCTCCACATAAAAGAACCTAAGACAGGAACGGTAGACCATGCGATTCAGCATCCAGCGCGAAGCGCTCTTGAAGCGGCTGCAACACGTTGTTGGCGTCGTGGAGCGGAGGCAGACGCTGCCGGTGCTGGCGAATCTGCTCGTGGTCGTCGATTCGGCGGGCGTGGCCTTCACGGGCACCGACCTCGAAGTCGAAATGGTGGCGCGTACTTCCGCGGACGATCTCGAAGCGGGCGAGGTGACGGTGCCTGCTCGGAAGCTGTTCGATATCTGCCGCGCGTTGCCGGACGGTTGCCGAATCAAGTTCGAACAGAACGGGGAGCGTGTGACCGTGAGTGCGGGGCGCAGTCGCTTCACGCTCGCGACGTTGCCTGCGACGGAGTTCCCGACGGTCGACACGATCGAACTAGTCGAGCGCGTTGCGCTGCCGGAGGCGACGCTCAAGGAACTGATGGACCGAACCGGTTTCGCGATGGCGCATCAGGACGTCCGTTACTACCTCAACGGCATGCTGCTCGATCTGCGCGAGCAGGCGCTGCGCTGCGTCGCGACGGATGGGCACCGCCTCGCGATGGCCGAGGCGAAGCTGGAAACGAAGGTGGGTTCGCCGCGGCAGGTGATCGTGCCGCGCAAGGGCGTCAATGAGCTCCAGGGTCTGTTCGAGTCGGGAGACGGGATCGTCGAACTCGAGTTCGCGCGGAACCATTTGCGTGTGCGGCGTGGGGATGTCACGTTCACCTCGAAGCTCATCGATGGCCGTTTCCCCGACTACGAGGCGGTCATTCCGATCGGCGCGGACAAGGAAGTTCGGTTGCAGCGCGACGAGATGCGGGCGGCACTCCAGCGGGCCGCGATTCTGTCGAACGAGAAGTACCGGGGCGTGAAGATCGAAGTGGCGCCGAATCGCGTTCGGGTCGTGGCGCACAACCCCGAGCAGGAAGAGGCTGTCGAGGAAGTCGAGGCGCGAACCGGCGTTTCGGACCTCAGCGTTGGCTTCAATGTGAATTACCTGCTCGACGCACTCGGTGCGATCAGCAGCGACGAGGTGCTGCTGTGCCTGCGCGACGGTCAGTCCAGCTGCCTCGTGCGCAAGCCGGATTCGGAAGACACGCGCCACGTGATCATGCCGCTGCGCCTTTGATCGAAGGCTTCGATCGCGGCTCAGCCGGGTTTGGGCGACGGGCGCCCGGGCGATGAACGTGCGCGAGCTTCGCGTCACGGACCTGCGCGTTCTGGCCGACGTGGTGGTTGCGCCGACGCCGGGTTGGAATGTGCTGATCGGGCCCAACGGGGCAGGCAAGACCTCGCTGCTCGAGGCGGCGTACCTTCTTTCGCATGGACGCAGCTTCCGTAGCACGGTGCGCGAGGCGCTCGTGCGTGAGGGCTGTCGGGGCTATTCGGTGTTTGGCGAAATCGAGCGCGGCGCACAGCGCTTGCGCGTGGGACTCGCTCGCTCGGGGCGGGGCGTTGAGTCGCGCATCGACGGTGCCTTGGTCCCGCTTGGCGAGCTTCTCCGGCAGATTGCGGTGGTTTGCTTCGAACCCGGATCCCACGAGCTCATCGCAGGGCCATCCGACGAGCGTCGGCGCTTTCTCGACTGGGGCGTGTTCCACGTGGAACACGCGTTCCTGCCGACATGGCGGCGTTACCAGCGGGTCCTGAAGCAGCGGAACGTGTTGCTGCGGCGCCTCGCGGGCCCTGACGAACTCGATCCCTGGAACCGCGAACTCGCTCGAGCGGCAGAACCGCTGGCGCTCATGCGTCGCGCCTACTTCGACGCCATCGTCCCTTACGTCCGGCCGCTGCTCGCGTCCTTGCTTCCAGAACTCGGCGAGCCCGCCATCGAGTTCGATCCCGGCTACGACGATTCGACGCCACTCGAGCAGGTCTTGCATGAGCGCTTCGCTCGTGACCTCGCGCGGGGCAGCACCGGACGCGGGCCACACCGAGCGGATTGGTCGATCGCATTCGCCGCAGCCAGGCGCAGGGACCATCTTTCACGCGGCCAGCAGAAGCTCAGCGCCTTTGCGTTCGTCCTGGCGCAGGCGCAGCTCTATGCCGATCGCGCAGGAGAATGGCCGATCATCTGCCTGGACGATCTGGCGTCGGAAATCGATGCTCAGCACCAACGTCGCGTGCTGCGCGAGGTGGCCGCGAGCGGCGCACAGGTGTTCCTGACCGGAACGGAGGTGCCTACGGCGCTTGTCGACACGGTGCCGGATGCTGCGATGTTCCACGTGGAACACGGTCAGGTGGCGCGGGTACGCTAGCCCGGACTGCTATACTTCATGGATCGAAATACCAGCCTGGCTTGCTTCGGCTCGCCGGCATCGCCGCGTCCGGAGAGCCAATGACCGACCAATACGATTCCAGCAAGATCAAGGTCTTGAAGGGCCTCGAGGCCGTACGCAAGCGGCCCGGCATGTATATCGGCGACACCGACGACGGTACCGGCTTGCATCACATGGTGTTCGAGGTCGTCGACAACTCAATCGACGAGGCCCTCGCCGGCTTCTGCGACCACGTCGTCGTCACGATCCACGCCGATGGCTCGGTCAGCGTCACCGACAACGGCCGCGGTATCCCCGTGGATATGCAGCCGGAGGAGGGACGCTCCGCGGCGGAAGTCGTCATGACCGTGCTGCACGCGGGCGGAAAGTTCGACGACAACAGTTACAAGGTCTCCGGCGGCCTGCATGGCGTTGGCGTCTCGGTCGTCAACGCACTGTCCGATCACCTGTGGCTGACGATCTGCCGTGACGGCCACGAACACCAGCAGGAGTACGCGCTCGGAGAGCCGCTGTATCCGCTCAAGGTCGTCGGCCCCTCGGCCAAGCGGGGCACGACGGTTCGGTTCCACCCGAGCCCGGCCACCTTCTCGACGATCGAGTTCCACTACGACATCCTCGCGAGGCGCTTGCGGGAGCTTTCGTTCCTCAATTCCGGCGTACGGATCGAGCTCATCGACGAGCGGACGGACAAGCGCGACGTCTTCGAATACGAGGGAGGTATCCGCTCCTTCGTCGAGCACCTCGCCCAGCTCAAGACACCGCTGCACCCGCAGGTCGTCAGCTTCAGCGCCCAGCACGAAGGCACGACGGTCGATGTCGCGATGCAATGGACCGACGCGTACCAGGAAACCGTGTTCTGCTTCACCAACAACATTCCCCAGCGTGACGGCGGCACCCATCTGGCCGGCTTCCGCGCCGCGCTCACTCGCACGCTTTCGAACTACATCGAGACCGCAGGCCTGCAGAAGACCGCGAAAGTGGCACTGTCGGGCGACGACATGCGCGAAGGCCTGATCGCGGTGCTGTCGGTCAAGGTGCCCGATCCGAAGTTCTCGTCGCAGACGAAGGACAAACTCGTCTCCAGCGAAGTGAAGGGCGTCGTCGAGTCGATCGTCAACCAGAAGCTCGAGGAGTTCCTGCTCGAGAATCCCCATGAAGCGAGAGCCATCGCGGCGAAGGTCGTCGACGCCGCGCGCGCGCGAAGCCGCCCGCAAGGCACGCGAGATGACGCGCCGCAAGGGCGCCCTCGATATCGCCGGTCTTCCCGGCAAGCTCGCCGACTGCCAGGAGAAGGATCCGGCGCTGTCCGAACTCTTCATCGTCGAGGGCGATTCGGCCGGCGGATCGGCCAAGCAGGGCAGGAACCGCAAGAACCAGGCGATCCTGCCGCTCAAGGGCAAGATCCTCAACGTCGAGCGAGCGCGGTTCGACCGCATGTTGGGTTCGGCCGAAGTCGGCACTTTGATCACGGCGCTCGGAACCGGCATCGGCAAGGACGAATTCAATGCCGACAAGCTGCGCTACCACCGCATCATCATCATGACCGACGCCGACGTCGACGGTTCGCACATTCGAACGCTGCTGCTGACATTCTTCTATCGGCAGATGCCTGCGCTGATCGAGCGCGGCCACGTCTACATCGGCCTGCCGCCGCTGTACAAGCTCAAGCAGGGCAAGCAGGAGCTGTATCTCAAGGACGATGCGGCGCTGAACGGCTATCTCATCTCGAACGCGGTCGATGGCGCCGAACTCGCCTACAGTGCCGACGCGCCGCCCGTGAGCGGGGCGGGTCTCGAAAAGCTCATGGGCGTCCATCGAGCCGCACTCGACCAGATCGAGCGCCTCTCCTTCCGCTTCGACGCCGCCTTCCTGCGCGCGCTCGTCGACGCACCGTTCGCGCTCGAAAGCTGGAACGATCCGATGGCCGTGCAAACGTGGATCGAGCGCCTCACGGCTGCGCTGTCGAAGTCGGGCCTTGGCCTGCCGCGCTATGCGCTGCGCGTGCAGCCTGCGACGGCGGACCAGGGCGCGGGTCTGGTGGTCGAGCGCGACCAGCACGGGCTGCGCCATACCCAGGTCCTGCCCGCGACATTCCTCGCAGCGGCCGAATTCCGGCCCATCGTCGAAGCGGCCAGCCAGCTCGGCGGATTGATCCAGCCCGGCGCGCAGGTTCGCCGCGGCGGCAAGAGCCAGGCTGTGACGGATTTCGGCGAGGCATATACGTGGCTCATGGAGGAGGCCAAGCGCGGCCGCACGATCCAGCGCTTCAAGGGCCTGGGCGAGATGAATCCCGAGCAGCTGTGGGACACCACGGTCAATCCCGACACGCGGCGCCTGCTGCAGGTCAGCATCGAAGACGCCGTCGCGGCCGACCAGATTTTCTCGACGCTCATGGGAGACGTGGTCGAACCGCGGCGCGAATTCATCGAGCAGAACGCACTGCGCGTTGCGAACCTCGACGTCTGAGGGTCGTCGCGCAGCCGCGACGCACGGCTCGGATGCTGCGCAGCAACATGTGAAGTCGTGTATGCGCGCTTGTGCGGTTCGCGCGCACAGGGGTACCCTCTGCGCCCCGTTTTTCGTCGTCACCGTTGGACGACGTCCTTCGTATGTTCAGGAGTGAATCGTCATGAAGCTCTCGAAATGGGTCATCGTCGCGATCTGCAGCGCCGCCATCGCCTGCAGCACGATCGCGTTCGCCAAGGACAAGAAGGACGAGAACAAGTACCCGAATGCGACGCGGCAGGAGCCGAAGGTCAGCATGTCGTCGGGCGACCAGCGCGCGCTCAACAAGGCGGCCAACCTCGTCAACGAGAACAAGCCCGACGAGGCGCTTCCGCTGATCCAGAAGGTCATCGACAACGGCAGTGCCAGCAAGTACGCGCAGGCGTTCGCGCATCAGCTGCTCGCACAGATCTACTGGGATCAGGAAAAGGGCGCGCAGTCGATCGATGAGTACAAGAAGGCGATCGCGTTCGACGCGCTGCCGAACGACGGCCAGTTCCAGCTCGTCTTCGCACTCGCACAGACGCAGATCCAGGAAGAGAAGTACCAGGACGCGCTCGCGACGCTCGCCGAATGGGAGAAGCTGACCGGCGCGCAGACCGCCGACGAGCTCGCGCTCAAGGTGAACGCGTACTACCGCGTCGACCAGTTCCAGCCCGCGGTCGATGCGATGAAGAAGGCGATGTCGATGACCGACAAGCCGAACGACAGCTGGACGCAGATCCTCATGGCGAGCTACTTCGAACTCAACCAGTTCGATCAGGCCGCGGAACTCATCAAGGCCCAACTCGCCAAGGACCCGAACAACAAGAAGCTCATCAACCAGCTCGCCACGGTCTACATCCAGGGCGACAAGGAGCAGATGGCGCTCGACCTCATGGCGAAGGCGAAGGCGCAAGGCCTGGTCACGACCAACGACGACTACGTCCAGCTCGCCAAGCTGTACGCGCAGGCCGACAAGCCGAAGGACGCCGCTGCGACGATGAAGGAAGGTTTCGCGAAGGGCGCGCTGCAGCCGACGTACGACAACTACAAGTTGCAGGGCGACGTCTGCACGCAGGCCGAGGACGACCCGTGCGCGATCGAGGGCTACGGCAAGGCTGCGCCGATGTCCAAGGACGGCAACGTCGACTACCAGCTCGGCTACCTCCTTTACTACTCGGGCAAGTCCAACGAAGCGGTCCAATCACTCGACAAGGCGATCTCGCGCGGCGGCTTGCGCCAGGAAGGCGAGGCCTACCTGCTGCGTGGCGACGCGAAGAACGACCTCGGCCAGGGCGCGGCCGCGACCGCCGACTGGCAGAAGGCAGCCGGCTATGCGAGCACGAAGACGATGGCGGAGCAGCGCCTCAAGGCGGCCAAGAGCGGCGTCAAGATCAACCGCGGCAAGAAGAAATGAAACCGCGTTCCGCGCACGCGCTGCAACCTGCGGTCGCGTGCGCGCAACGATAATGAGGAGCGCGAGCGTCGACCCCGGGAAGCCTGGTCGAACGTTGGAACCTCAGGCACCACCGAAGAACGTCACACAACTCCATAATCACGTGAAGGTCGACCGCCGCAACCGCTTGTCCTGAGGGCATCCGCTGTTGTACCGTGGCCAGCTCTCGCGCCTACGCCTCTTGGGGTCTTCATCGGGGCGAAGCGACGGCGTCGCCACGACGGCCGCACAGACACAATCTCGTTGGTCAATACTGATGGCAGATACCAATCAATCTGGCGGCGACTTCAGCTGGCGACGCGTCACGGCGTTTGCAAGTGCATTCGCTCTGCACGCGTTCGCGTTCGCGATGATGATGGCTCCGGTCGCACCGCCGCCGCCGAAGGACAAGACCATCGACAAGAAGGTGATGGTCGAGTTCATCGAACCGCCGCCGCCGCCGCCGCCGCCGCCGCCACCGCCGCCCGAGCCGCCGAAGAAGCCGCCGCCGAAGATCATCGAGAAGGTGCA
>NZ_DATDMY010000171.1:0-3315 GCF_036518555.1 Dokdonella sp.
CCGCCGCCGCCGGTCGCCGCGCCGCGCGCGACGCTCGCCGCGAAGCAGGCCATCGCGCCGACCTCCGACACCGCGCAGGCCGCGCGCGAGAACCTCGCGCGTGCGGAGGCGAAGAAGCAGGCCGAGGCCGAGGCGCAGAAGCTCGCCGAGGCGAACGCGAAGAAGGCCGCTGCCGCCGCGACCGCGCAGCCGACCGCGAAGAAGGACGAACCCGCGCCGAAGAAGGCGACCGCGCCGGCCAAGCCGAAGGTCGCGAAGGCGCCCGCGAAGCCGAAGGCCGCCGCGAAACCGAAGGCGGTCGCGAAGGCCGAAGCGCCGGCGAAGGCCGAGCCGGCGCCGCAGGCGCCGTCGTTCGGCAACGTCAGCGCGGGCACGAGCGGCCACTGAAGCGCGGTGTCGTGCGCATCCGCGCGGTCTCGCTCGACCTCGACGACACGCTGTGGCCGGTCGAACCCGCGATCGTCGCCGCCGAGCAGGCGCTCGACGACTGGCTGCGCACGCACCATGCGCCGGTCGCCGCGGCGTGGCCGATCGCCGCGCTGCGTGAACTGCGCGAGCGCGTGTCCGAAGAGCATCCGCACCTCGCGCACGACTTCACCGCGCAGCGCCTGATCACGCTCGAGCGCGCGTTCGCCGCGTGCGGCATCGGCGACGAGCACGTCGCCGATGCGTACGAGGTGTACTTCGCCGCGCGCAACCGCGTCGATTGCTACGCCGACGCCTTGCCCGCTCTGCACGCGATCGGCGCGCACGTGCCGCTCGCGAGCGTCTCCAACGGCAACGCCGACCTCGGCCGCATCGGCTTGCGCGCGCATTTCCGCGCCTGCATCTCGGCGCGCGAATGCGGCATCGCCAAGCCCGCGGCGGCGATCTTCCACGCCGCCTGCGATGCGCTCGGCGTCGCGCCGGGCGAGGTGCTGCACGTCGGCGACGACCCTTGGCTCGACGTCGCCGGCGCGCACGCGGCGGGGCTGCGCACCGCGTGGCTCAACCGCCACGGCGGCCCGTGGCCGGGACACGACGCGCTCGCGGGCATCCGCCCCGACCTCGAGCTGCGCGACCTCGGCGAGCTCGCGCGCTGGGTCGACGCGCACGCGCGCGTCGCCGATCGCGTCGGTTAGCGCCGGCTGCACGCCGGGGCGATGTCGAGGCACAATCCGGACTGGCCGCCGCTCGATCGCGATGCGCGGCACCCCGGCCGCGCGCGCTGCGACAGCGCGGAGCCACCTTCCGCCCGACGAGGACCGCAATGGATGCCTGGAGCATGACCAAGGACGCCGATGGTGCGACCCGCCTGATCGCGGTCGACCGCACGAACCTCGCGGCGGTCGCCGACGCGCTCGGCCCGGGCGTGAAGCGCTGGTGCGCCGCGAACGGCTTCGCCGGCGAGGCGGGCCGCTTCGTGCTGGTTCCGGACGCGGACGGCGGCGCGGGCGTCGTGCTCGTGGGCTGCGATGCGCGCGAGGGCCTGTTCGCGCTCGCGTCGCTGCCGCCGCGCCTGCCCGAAGGGCGCTACGCGCTCGACGCGCGCGGGCTCGCGCTCGACGCGGCCGACGCCGCGCTCGGCTGGGCGCTCGGCGCCTACCAGTTCACGCGCTACAAGAAGCCCGCGCGCAAGCCCGCGCAGCTCGTCGTCGACGACGCGGTCGCAGCGCGCGTCGAGGCGCTCGCGGCAGCCGCGTACCAGGTGCGCGACCTCGTCAACACGCCGACCGAGGACATGGGCCCGGTCGAACTCGCGGGCGCGGTGCGCGCGCTCGCCGAACGCCACGGCGCGACGTACCGCGAGTGGGCGGGCGACGAGCTGCTCGCGGCGAATTTCCCGACCATCCATGCGGTCGGCCGCGCGAGCCATCGCGCGCCGCGCCTGGCCGAGCTCAGCCACGGCGCCGCCGGCGCGCCGCACCTCGTGCTCGTCGGCAAGGGCGTCTGCTTCGACACCGGCGGCCTCGACATCAAGCCGTCCGACGGCATGCGCTGGATGAAGAAGGACATGGGCGGCGCCGCGCACGCGATCGCGCTCGCCTCGCTCGTGCTCGCGGCGAAGCTGCCGGTGCGCCTGACCCTGCTCGTGCCCGCGGTCGAGAACGCGATCGCCGGCAACGCCTACCGCCCCGGCGAAGTCATCACGACGCGCGCCGGCATCAGCGTCGAGGTCGACAACACCGACGCCGAAGGCCGCCTCGTGCTCTGCGACGCGCTCGCCTACGCGGCCGAGCAGAAACCCGACCTCATCCTCGACTTCGCGACGCTCACGGGCGCCGCGCGCGTCGCGCTCGGCCCCGACCTTCCCGCGCTGTTTTCGAATCGCGACGACGTCGCCGCCGCACTGCTCGACGCCGCACAGGCGACGCGCGACCCGCTCTGGCGCCTGCCGTTGTGGCGGCCGTACCTCGCGATGCTCGACTCGCACGTCGCCGACCTCGCCAACGCGGGCGCATCGCGCCACGCCGGCGCGATCACCGCCGCGCTCTATCTCGAGCGCTTCGTGCCGGACGCGCAGGCGTGGGCGCACCTTGACGTCTATTCGTGGAACGACGCCGACAAACCGGGCCGGCCGCGCGGCGGCGAGGCGCAGGGGTTGCGCGCGTATTTCGAGTTCCTGCGGCGCAGGTATTCGTAGGGTTCGCGTTGCCTCGACGCTTTTGTTTCGTCGCGTTGCCTCGACGCGCTCCCTCTTCCGTTGCCTCGTCAGGTTGCCTCGACGCGTACCCTTCGCGTTTTCGGTCTCCGCTTCCCTCTGCGGCGAGTCCCGCGGTTGCGTTGCGATTGTTTCCGCTTCGTCGAGCCCGGTGGGACTCGCGGTCGAGCGTCTCGCACACGCGCGCGTCGTCGCGCCGCTGCGTCCCACCCTACGCGGATGCGAGCACCACCCGGCTACGCGCGGAGCGCGCCGCTTCCCGGGCCCCGTCAGCGGCGGTGAACGGCGGCCGGATCAGCCCGCAGGGGCGCGCACAGGATGTGCGCGCGTTCGGCGTCGGCGCAGGAGCGCCGTCGGCGAACCCCGGCCGGTGTTCACGCACCCGCAGGGCAGGATGCCCGGAGGCCGACGCTGTCGGGGTGTCCTTTCTCTTGGTGACTTCTCTTTGGACAAGCACTGCGCCGCAGGAGCGGCGCGAACAGCGAAGCTGGCCCGAAGGGCGGAGGGCAGGAGGCCCGGAGGAAAGAAAAGTCACCGGCCCGCAGGGATGCGGGACGAACATGCACGGACGCGGGTCGGTTGTCGCGAAGAGTCGCGCCTGCTGCTCGCAAGCAGGAACAGCGAAGACGCACCGCAGGAGCACCCTCACCCAACCCTCTCCCGCAAGCGGGAGA
>NZ_DATDMY010000172.1:0-5590 GCF_036518555.1 Dokdonella sp.
GCTCGTCGCGCGGGCGCGCGACGAGGCCGCCCGACAGCACGACGATCGCCTGCGGCGGCGGCGCGCCGCACGCCTCGGGCGACGGCGCGCGCGACTCCTGTACGCGCACGAGCACATTCGCGCCGAGTGGCGTCGTGAGGACGACGAGTACCGCTGCGGCGACGAGGCACGGGATGCGCAGGCCGCGCCAGCCGATGCGACGCGCGATCCACCAGGCGATCCCCACGAGCAGCAACAGGCGCAGCGGCGACAGCATGGGACTCCTCCGGCACGGCGTGCGAGTGTCGCATGCCGTGCGCACGCGGTCCCCCGGCGCGCGCCGTGCCGCGAACGCGACGGGCATGACCGCGTGTTCTACAATGCGCGCGCGGGTCGCCACTGCGGCCAAGCCCAGGCACGGAGCCACGACCATGGTCGACGTCAGCGCCGAGCGTCCTGCCCTCGTTGCGTGCCTGCGCCATGCGCTCGCGTTCGTCGCGCTCGTCGGCGCATCGACCGCGGGCGCGCAGGCGGTCGGGCACTCGCAGCATGAACGGCCGCCGGGCATGCCGGGCGAGCCGTCGACCACGGCCTTGCAGGGCGTCGCTGCCGCTTGCGACGCCGCCGTCTATGCCGGCCACCCGCTCGCGTTGGGCGCGTTGCTGCCGCAGGGCAACGACACGCCGCAGGCCCCGCCGCCGAAGCCGCCGAAGGGCACCGTGTTCCGCGATCGCGCCGGCACGTGCGTCGTGCGCGCGACCGCGCACGACGTCGAGCCCCCGACGACCTTCGCGCGCAACGACTATTCGCGCCGGCAGCCGTTCAACGCGGACTCGACCTTCGTGCTCGTCTATGCGAGCGGAGGCTACTGGCACCTCTACGACGCGCGCACGCTGCGCTACCTCAAGCGCCTCGACGGTCCCGCCGGAGACGCCGAACCGCAGTGGCACGCGACCGACCCGAACACGCTCTACTACCTGCCGACCAACGGCGGGCTCAAGCTGTACGCGCTCGACGTACGCGACAACACCACCCGCGTCGCGGCGGATTTCAGCGGCCGCCTGCCGTGGGCCGACGCGGACCACGTGTGGACCAAGGACGAGGGTTCGCCGTCGGCGGACGGGCGCTACTGGGGTTTCCAGGCCGAGGCGGGCAATGCATTCGCGATCCGCGGATTCGTCGTCTACGACCTCGCGACCGACCGCATCGTCGGCACGCGTGCGACGACGGTGCGCCCCGACCACGTGAGCATGAGCCCGTCCGGACGCTGGTTCACGAGCTCCGGCGACGAGGAGGGCACCTGGGCCTGGTCGCCCGATTTCCGCATGAAGAAGAAGCTGCATCACAAGTCGGAGCACTCCGACCTCGCGATCGGCGCGAACGGGCACGACGTCTACGTGTCGGTCGACTTCCAGAGCCCGCGCGGCGACGTCTTCTTCGTCGACGTCGACGCCTGTCCGTCCGTGCCGGCAGCGACGCCTGCGGCGGGCGTGGCCGAATGCCCGCGCACGGTGCTGTTCCAGACCTACCTCGACGGCGCCCACGCGTCGCTGCACTTCTCGGGCAAGGCGTTCGCGAACCCGGGTTGGGTCGTGGTGTCGAGCTACGACACCCAGCGCACGCGCAGCGGGGCGTGGCCGTGGTACACCGACAAGGTCTTCGCGGTCGAACTCGCGCCGCACCCGCGCATGGCCACGCTCGGTTACCACGAAGTGTCCCACTACGCCAGCTACTGGACCGAGCCGCACGCATCGCCGAACCGCGCGCTCGACCGCGTCATGTTCAATTCGAACTGGGGCACGTCGAGCGCCGACGATGTCGACGACTACATGATCGTGCTGCGCGATCGCGCCCTGCCGCTCGCGGCGCGCGGCGCGGCAGCGCCGTCGACGGTCGCCGGGCGCGCGCGCTGACGCTTCATCCGCCGCGCGCGGCGAGCGTGCGTTCCCACGCGAGCGCGGTGCGCGCGATGAGGTCGAGGTCGTCGTGGCGCGGCGTCCAGCCGAGCACGTCGCGCACGCGTCGCGCATCGGCGACGAGCGCCGGGATGTCGCCGTCGCGGCGCGCGCGTTCGACCACCCGCAACGGCGCCCCGCTCGCGCGCTCGACCGCGGCAATCACCTCGCGCACCGAGTAGCCGTGGCCGTAACCGCAGTTGAGCGTGGTCGACGCGCCACCGCGATCGAGGTAGTCGAGCGCGCGCAGATGCGCGTCGGCGAGATCCTCGACGTGGATGAAGTCGCGGATACCGGTGCCGTCGGGCGTCGCGTAGTCGGTGCCGAAGATCGCGAGCGCTTCGCGGCGGCCGGTCGCGACTTCGCAGGCGACCTTGAACAGCAAGGTCGAACCGCGCGTCGAGAGGCCGATGCGGCCCTGCAGATCGCAGCCGGCGACGTTGAAATAGCGCAGGATCACGTGGCGCAGGCCGGCGCTCGCGTCGAGGTCGCGCAGCATCCATTCGCTCATGAGCTTGGAGCGCCCGTACGGGCTGATCGGCTGCGTCGGCGTGTCCTCGCCCGCGCGGCCGTCGGCGGTCGGGCCGTACACGGCCGCGGTCGACGAGAAGACGAAGCGACGCACGCCGTGGCGGACGCATGCCTCGAGCAGCGTGCGCGTCGCGCAGGTGTTGTTCGCGTAGTAGCGCAGCGGGTCGGCGACCGACTCCGGCACGATCGTGCGCGCGGCGAAGTGCAGCACCGCGCCGACACGGTGTTCGCGCAGCAGCGCATCGACGAGCGCCGCATCGCCGGTGCTGCCCACGACGAGGGGCGCGTCGAGCACGGCTTCGCGAAAGCCGGTGCTGAGGTCGTCGAGCACGACCACGGGCGTGCCTGCTTCGCGCAGTTGGCGCACGACGTGGCTGCCGATGTAGCCGGCGCCGCCGGTGACGAGGACGGTGTTCGCGCTCACGATGGCTCCTGGGCTCGGGCGGCCCGCGCGCGCCGGCGCGGCACGAGGCGTTTGCCGTCGACGATCTCGATGCCGTCGCCGCGGGTGTAGGTGTGGCAGCCGCGCAGCCCCGGCAGCCAGTCCGGGTCGATGCGGCCGAGCGGCCGCTCCTCGTAGCGCGACGGATCCAGTGCGAGGACTTCGTTGAACACGACCGCGTAACCGTAGTCGACGCTGCAATCCTGCGCGGGGCGGATCAGCCGGCCGTCGTGGACGAACAGCTTGCCGGCCGGCCGCGCGCGCCGCACGTCGCTGAGCAGCGGATTGGCCGGATGCGCGCGCCACGGGCCGAGCGGCGTATCGGCGACGAACAGGAACAGGTCGGTCCACACGCGCCGGTCGACGTCGAGCGGGCTTTCGTTGATGCAGGCGAACAGGTACCAGTGCGTGCCGTCGTGATGCAGCGTGCCGTCGACCGCGTTGCGACCACGCAGCAGTTCGGCGGCGAACGCCCAGCGCACGGGAAAGTCGATCGCGCGATGCAGCGCGAAGGTGCGCGCGGCCGACGATTCGACCGTGAGCCAGAACTCGCCGCGCCAGTCGTACACGAGCGGGTACGAAAGATGCCACGGCTCGTCGAACACGGTTCGCACCTCCACCGGCGCGAGCGCGTCGTCGAGCTCGGCCACCGCGATGCGGCCGCGTCGCGTCGCGTACGGGTATTCCTCGACGAACAGCCAGTCGCGGCCGTCGTGGCGCACGAGCGAGGGGTCCGCCCAGAAGCGACCCGGTGGCGTGGCGAGCACGTGCAGGTCGTGCGTGCGCGGTCGGGCCGGATCGAGCGGTTCCCCGGCGCGTCGCGCGGCGAGCAGCCAGTCCTCGGTTCGCCCGAGTCGCGGCACGTGCCGGCGCAGGGCGCGCGCGACGAGCCGCACGCCGAGCGCAGCGACGCCGGGCGCACGCGGAGGTGCGAACACGGGCGCCGGATCACCGGCCGGCACCTCTCCGGCCGCGAGGCGGCGCAGCAGGCGCACGAGCGTCGCGGGCACCCGCAGCAGCTGGTAGGCGCGGTTGCGCGCGAACGACAACTGCGCGGTCGCGCTCCAGTCGGCGCCGAACCATCGCCAGTCGCGCCCGTCGTGGACGACGATGCCGCCCTGGCTGACCGCTTCGGCGCGTTGCAGCGGCAGCAGGTGGCGCAGGCCGTGCCGACGTGCGTCGGTCGCGTCGCGCTCGAAGAACCAGCTGCCGCGCCGGCCGAGCGCAGCGAGTCCGGCCGACGGCGGCGGAACGCCGAAACCGAGCAAGAGGTCGGGATCGAGTGCGCCGACGCGAGCGGCGCCGCGCTCGTCGAGCACGAGTCGACCGCGCTCTTCGCACGCGCCGACGTCGTCGAGCGGCACCCCGGGCAGGCGCTCGCGCAGCGCGACCGGCGCGGTCGCCTTGCGTGCGCCGCCGGCGAGCGCGGCGTCGACGCGCACGAACGCATCGATCGCGCGCCAGCGCCGCGGCGGTGCCGGCAGCGGCGCACGCAGCACCGCGACGAGCTCGCAGGCGTCGTCCGCGGCGAGCGCGGCGAGCGCCTCGGCGATCCACGCCGGCACGACGGCGCGGTCGACGAGGGCCACCACGCGCAAGGCGCGGGAGCCGGGCGGCAGCGGTGCGTACAGCGGCGTCGGCGCGGCGTCGGCGCGTGGCGTCATGCGAAGACCCGACCCCAGCCGCGGATCGCCTGCAGCAGGCGCGCGCGGTCCTGCGCGCGCATGAACATGTGGTCGCAGTCGGGCCAGTGCTCGAAGTGCACGCATCGTGCGGACGCGAATGCGCCGAACGTCGCGCCGAACTGGGCGCGGTGCGTGAAGTACGAAGCGGCGCCGCCCGTGTAGAGCGCGAACACGTTTACCCCGCGCGCGACCATGCGATCGAACTCGACGCGCGCGTCCGCAGGCCGCGGCCAATCGCGCAGGTTGCCGTCGTCGATGTCGGGCGCGCGCTTGCGCCGCAGCAGCCGGCCGAGCACGGTCGCCATCGCCGACGCGCCGCGGCCGAGCAGGATCCGCAACTGGCCGATGCGGAACCACGCACCGCGGCTTGCGTAGGGATCGAGCAGCAGCAGGCCGCAGACGCGTTCGTCGGCGAGCGCGACCTTCCAGGCCTGGTCGGCCGCGCTGCACAGGCCACCGATGACGAAGCGGTCCGCCCCGGCCAGCTCGCGCAGGCGGTCGAAGCCGTGGCGGATGACGGCGATGTCGTCGCCGCGCTTGGGCGGCGCATCACCGACGCCGGGCAGGTCGACGCGCAGCACCGGGACGCCCTCTGCGGCGAGCGAGCGCGCGAGCTCGACGTGCATGCGGAACGGCCCGGAGCGCGGGATGAATCCGGCGTTGAGCAGCACCCACAACGGCTGCGCCGTCGGCCGCTGCGGGCGCGTGAGCACGCCGGTCAGGCCGTTGCCGAGATCGATCGGCGATTCCTCGATCATGTCGCTTCCCCACCCGGCGCGGTGGCCGCGAGCGCATCGATGCAGGCGGCGACGGGCGGCGTGATGAACGTCGCACGCAGGTCGATTTTCTCGTGCCAGCCGGTCGCCGCATGCGGCAACACGAGTTGCCCGCGCGTGCCGGGCAGCGACGCCGCGCGCGCGTCGTCGACGACGCGCAGGTCGCGTGCGCCGCCGTCGGCGGCGGCATCCGCGAGCAGGGTGTCGAGGCGCTGCGCGGCG
>NZ_DATDMY010000173.1:0-9006 GCF_036518555.1 Dokdonella sp.
GCGCACGCGCCGCCCTCGGGTTCGATCTACGCCGACCATGCGGCACTCGTCGCGCTCGGTGTCGCGGTCGGCGCGAGCGTGCAACTCGGCGGCCGCGACCTCGTCGTCGCCGGCGAGATCGCCAAGGCACCCGACAGCGGAAACCTGTTCCGCATCGCGCCGCGCGTGATCATGAACCTCGGCGACGCCGAGGCGGGCGGCCTGCTCGGCGCGGGCAGCCGCGCCGGACACCGCCTGCTCGTCGCCGGCGATGCCGATGCGGTCACCGCGTTCGCGGCGTGGGCGAAGCCGATGCTGCCCGCGGGCGCGCGCATCACGACCGTGGAGGACGCGCAGCAGAACCTGCGCAACGCGTTCGAACGCGGCGAGAGTTTCCTGCGCCTCGCCGCGCTGCTCGCCGCGCTGCTGTCCGGCGTCGCGATCGCGCTCGGCGCGCAGCGCTTCGCGCGCCGCAAGACCGAGGAAGTCGCGCTGCTGCGCTGCCTCGGCGCGCGCCGCGGCGAGATTCTCGCCGCGCTGCTGCTCGAACTCGCGCTGCTCGCACTGCCCGCCTGCCTCGTCGGGCTCGCGCTCGGCCTCGGCCTGCAGCAACTCGTGCTCGGGCTCGCCGGCAACCTCCTGCCCGGCGCGCCGCCGAAACTGCCGTGGGGCCCGCCGTTCGCGGCGCTCATCGTCGGCGCGGCCGTGCTGTTCGGCTTCGCGCTGCCGCCGCTGCTGCGCCTGCGCGACGTCGAGCCGCTGCGCGTGTTCCGCCACGACCTCGCGGTCCGCGTGCGCCGCTTCGATGCGCTCTACCTGTTGCCCGTCGCGGTCGGCGCGCTGCTCGTGCTGTACGGCGCCGGCAACGTGCGCCTCGCGACCACGCTCGCGATCGGCTTCGCCGCGGTCGCGCTCGCGACGTTCGTGCTCGGGCTCGCCCTGCTCTGGTTCGTGCGGCGCGTCTCGGCACGCCTGCGCGGCGCGCTGCGCTTCGGCCTCGCCAATCTCGCACGCCGGCGCGCGCTGACCCTGCTGCAGACCGGCGCGCTCGCGCTGAGCCTCACCGCGCTCGCGGTGCTCGGCGTGATCGGCCCCTCCCTGCTCGAGCGTTGGCGCGCCGACCTGCCCGCCGATACGCCGAACTGGTTCGCGATCAACCTGCAACCGGACCAGCAGGACGCGCTGCGCCAGCGCCTCGATGCGCTCGGCGCGACGAACGTGAACCTGCTGCCGCTCGCGGCGGGCAAGCTCGTCGCGATCAACGGCCGGCCGCCGCAGCCGGCCGAGAAGGGCGACCGGCGCGCCGCCGATTTCATCGAAGGCGAGGTGCGCGCGAGCTGGAGCGAGCGGCTGCCGGAAGCGAACACGCTCGTGCAGGGGCGCTGGTTCGATGCCGCGACGCCGCGCCCGTCGATCTCGGTCGAGCAGGTCTGGGTCGACCTGTTCGGCATCCGGCTCGGCGACGCGCTGACCTTGCGCTTCGGCGACCGCGAACTCGTCGCCACGGTGACGAGCCTCAGGAAGGTCGAGTGGGATTCGTTCCGCGCGAACTTCTTCCTCATGCTCGATCCCGCGAGCGGCGCGCAGCTGCCGCACAGCATGGTCGCGAGCTTCCATCTCGGCGGCGACGGCGCGGCCCCGCTCGCGGCGCTCTCGCGCGAGTTCCCGAACCTGTCGCTGGTCGACCTCAATGCGGTGCTCGATCGCATCCGCGACATCATCGGCCGCGTCACCGGCGCGGCGAGCTGGGTGCTCGGCTTCAGCCTGCTCGCGGGCGTGCTCGTGCTGCTCGCCGCGCTCGCTGCGACCGCCGACGAACGCCGCTTCGAGGCCGCGCTGCTGCGCACGCTCGGCGCGAACGGGCGCCAGCTCGCGACCGCGGTGCTGGCCGAGTTCGGCGCGCTCGGCGTGCTCGCGGGCAGCGTCGCGGTGGTCGCCGCGGCCGCGCTCGGCAGCGCGCTCGCGGGCGGCGTGTTCAAGCTCGACAGCTATGCGCCGCCGTTGCTGCCGCTCGCGGTGCTCGTCGCGGGCGCCGCCGCGCTCGTCGCAGTCGCCGGCTGGGCGGGCACGCGCCGCATTGCGCGCGCATCGCCGATGGGCGTGCTGCGTCGCGCCTGAATGGCAGGCGACGCGCCGCACGGGGCCGAGTGGCACCGAGCGCGTGGACGTAGTAGCTTTTTGCGCAAGCCCCGCCGGAGCCCCGAGCGGGCGGAAACGCCATGACGCGACCCGCGCCCTTGCCGCCCGATGAAGTGCGACGCCTCGCGCGGTTGCGCGCGCTCGATGCGCTCGACACCGAGGCCGAGCCGCTCTTCGACGCGCTCGCACAGGCGGCCGCGCTCGTCGTCGGCGCGCCGATCGCGCTCGTTTCGCTCGTCGACGAACGGCGCCAGTGGTTCAAGGCCAACGTCGGCCTCGAAGGCACGGGCGAGACGCCGCGCGACGTCGCCTTCTGCGCGCACGCGATCCTCGGCGACGAGCTGTTCGTCGTGCCGGACGCGCACGCCGATCCGCGCTTCGCCGACAACCCGCTGGTTACCGCCGATCCCAATATCCGTTTTTACGCCGGCGCACCGATCCGCATGAGCGACGGCCTGCGCATGGGTGCGCTGTGCGTGATGGACCGCACGCCGCGCGAGCTCGACGCGAATCAGGCGGCGATCCTGCAGCAGCTCGCGCGCGCGGTATCCGAAGCGCTGGAACAGCGCGCCGCCGAACTCGAGCTCAATGATGCGATCCAACGCGAGGCCCTCGCCGAGCGCCGCCGCGACGAGGAGCGCCTGCGCCTCGCCAGCGTGCTCGAGGCGACGCGCGCAGGCGCGTGGGAGTGGAACCTGCAGACCGGCGACGTGCACTTCAACGCGCAGTACGCGGAGATCCTCGGCCGTACCCTCGAAGAGCTGGCAGCGTCGCGCTCGCTCACCTTGCGCGACCTCGGCCCGGACGGCCGCTGCGTGCGGCCCGAACTCATGCACGAGGACGACTGGCCCGGCGTGGTGCGGAACCTGCGCCAGTACCTGCGCCACGAGCGCGACGCGTTCGACTGCGACGCGCGCATGCAGCACAAGGACGGCCACTGGGTGTGGGTGCACACGAGCGGCCGGATCACGCACTGGACCGCCGACGGCGAGCCGCTGCTCATGTACGGCACGCTGCTCGACATTTCCGGGCGCAAGGCCGTCGAACAGAAGCTGCACGAGAGCGAGGCCTTCCTCGACCGCGCCGGACGCATCGCCGGTGTCGGCGGATGGCAACTCGACCTGCGCAACAACGAACTCGTCTGGTCGGACCAGACCTGCATCATCCACGACCTGCCCGTCGGCTACGTACCGACCCTCGACGAAGCGCTCGCGTTCTTCGATGCGGACCGCCGTGCGGAGATCGAGGACTCCGTGCGCCGCGCCGCCGCCGACGGCAAGGGCTGGGACCTCGAACTGCCGATGACGACGGCACGGAAGCGCCGCATCCAGGTGCGCATGGTCGGCACGGTCGAGTTCGAGGACGGCGAGCCGGTGCGCCTCATCGGCGCGCTGCAGGACGTGACCGTGCGCAATCGCGCGGTGCAGGCGCTGCAGGTCAGCGAGCGGCGTTTCCGTCGCCTGTTCGAGGAAAGCCTCGGTCTCATCTGCACGCACGACCTCCACGGCGTGCTGCTCGCGGTCAACCCTGCCGCCGCCGACGCGCTCGGCTACCCGATCGCCGAACTGCTCGGGCGGCGCCTGTCCGAATTCATGCCGGCCGAGATGCAACCGTTCTTCGACGCCTACCTTGCCGAGGTCGCGCGCAACGGCAGCGCGACCGGCCTGCTCCGCCTCGTCGCGAAGGACGGCACGCATCGCACCTGGCAGTATCACAACACGCTCGACGAGGAAGGCGACGAACCGCAGGTGCTCGGGCACGCGCTCGACATCACCGAACGCGAGCGCCACGAGCGCCAGCTGCGCGACTGGAGCATCCGCGACGCGCTGACCGGCTGCTTCAACCGGCGTTATCTCGCCGAGGTCGCCGACACCATCGCGCGCGACGAACCGTGGGGCTGCGTCGCGATCGACCTCGATCGCTTCAAGCAGGTCAACGACACCTACGGCCACCAGCGCGGCGACGAAGTGCTCGTCGCGATGGCCGCGTTCCTCAAGCGCCACGTGCGCAAGCAGGACATCGTCGTGCGCGCGGGCGGCGACGAGTTCCTGTTGCTGCTGCCGCGCGCCGACGAGGCGCAGACACAGGAGATCGTCAAGCGCATCGAGGCCGATCGCGCGCAGGCGCCGATCGGCTTCACGCTCGGCCAGGCGGTGCGCCGCGACGATGCGACGCTCGACGAAGCGCTCGCACGCGCCGACCGCGAGCTCTACGCGATCCGCGCGAAACGGCCTGCGGTCGCGCGCTGAGGCCGCTGCGTCGTTGCTGCCTTGTGTGGGAGCGGCGGAAGCCGCGATGCTCTTGCGGCTCCCGCGAACACGTTACTCTGCCCCCGTTCGTCGCTCGCACGTATCGGCGCGCCGCCACCGGAGGCGCCGATGAAGCGGCTGCGCGCGCGTGCCGCGTCGTGTTCGCTCTCCGCCGGCGCCGTCACGCTGACGACGTCGATCGGCGCATCGGACCGGCGCCAGCGCATCGACGCTGCGAGCGACGCGGCGTGAGCTCGCGCAGCGACGTGGTGCGCAGGGAATCCGTGCGCCGGGCGGAGCGTGCTCCGGGCGGACGTGACGCCGCGACCACGACCATGACGCCCGCTGCGCAGCCCGTGCGGATGCGGTCAGCCGCCGCCGAAAGGACATCCACCTCGCTCGAGCGCGGCCTGGCGTCCTTTCCAGCCACCCGTGCGATGCGCAACCGAGACCTCGTAGATGCCGCGACGCGCTGCGAGGATGGGGTCGTCCGAGAGCTCGATGCCGTCCGTCACGCGCGTCGGGTCGTGCATCATGACCGGGTCGCCGATCTCCTCGGTCGTCGTCGGGCGCGTGATCGCGAGCCGCCCGATGGTCACGCGCGGACGATCGTCGGGCCACGGGGCATTCGGGTCGTCCGTCGGATCGCCTTCCGCCGCCAGCTGCAGCACCAGGTTGAACGCGACGGGCCCCTTGCGCAGGCGCTCCTCGAGTTCCTCGAACAGGTACGACGGCGACTGCGCGCGCAGCGCTTCGATGGATTGGCTCGCGACGCCTGCTTCGGGTTCCCAGTGATAGCGTGCGTACACCACGTCCCCGGCGGCATTCACGAAGCGGAACGCGTGCAAGGCATGGAACGCGGTGCGCGCGAAGCTCACCGCGGCCGGAAGCTGTTCCCTCTGCGCGACCGCGCGCGCGACCCACGGACGCGAGGACACGAACTGCCCCAGCTTCGCCATGTCCGGCTGGCCGGTCGCAGGATCCGGCAGCGCGGCCTGCAGGAAGGCGAGCGTTTCCTCCGGCGTGCGGGTGAAGAACAGCGGGATCGGCAGCGCGATGAGGTCCGTGACCGTACCGTCGGGCAGGTAGAACCGCGTGGCCATCGAGACCGAGTCGGCCGGCCCGAACGGGTTCCCCGACGGACTGTTGGAATGGCGCACCGTCACCGGTACCGCGTGTCCCTGGAAATGCGCCGCGCGGCTGATCTGCCGGGCCTCCGGCGTCGCCGTGAAGGTCCCCGCGTAATACCGGCCTTGCGCATGGACGCCGCGATAGCCGGGATGAAACCCCTGGAAGTTCTGGTGGATGAGGTCCACGAGCTGCGTCGCGAGGCGATACTGATGACTGTTCATGTCGATCGTCCGGTAGTGGATGGGATCAGCTCGCCGCGTCCAGCAAGCCGTCGAGCGCCTTCTTGATCTTCAGTGCCTTCCACACGTCGCGCACGGACGCATCGGTGTAGGCGCCGTAGAAGGCCATCGCCGACACCTGGTGCCTGGCGATGAAGTCCTTGATGCCGGGGCTGCGCACGCCGGGGTAGTCGGCGACCTCTCCGAACAACAGGTCGATCTCATCCGGGATGATCGTGGCGAAGTCGTCGATGTAGGTCTCCCAGTCGCCGTCGAACGTCGAGGCGAAGATGCAGCGGGTGTCGTTGTCGAAGATCACAAAGCGCAGGTCGTGCACGGTGCCGATGCGGTCGGTGTTCTTCGCACGCTCGTCGGTGAAACCGCCGAAGCGCGCGCGCATCCGATCGGCACCGCCCGGCTTGAGCGGCATGATCACGGTGAACTCGTTCCATACGCCCTTGCGCGTACCGGGCCGTGCGATCGTTTCGTGCTGCGTGGTCATTTGCGTACTCCTCGATGGATGGGCCGACGGGATCGGCCCGATGGATGGTTGCGTTGGGTTGTTCTCGCGTGCTGCCTGGCCGTCGTCCCTGCGGCGCGCCGTCAGGGATCACCTGCCTGCATCCCGGCCAGCCACCGCAAGCCGCCGATGCCGGGCAGGAATACGTGTTCGCCGCCTCGCGTCGCGGTGAAATCGGGCAAGCCTGCAAGGCGACGGCGAATCGGCTTGTCGGGATAGGCGAAGTCGTCGGCGCGGTCGCGCCGGCCGAGGATCGGGTCCGTGCGCCGTCCTTCCGACACGAAGTCGCCGTCGTTCACCCACTGCGACTGCACGAACTCGAACTGCCGTCCCGGGTTGGCGTTGATGAGCGCGAGGACGATGCCGCGATCGTGTCCGTCATCCTCGACCGCATCCTCGGGGAGCATCGGTCCGTACGCCGCGCCGCGTCTGAGCAGCCGGTGCAGGCGCGCTTCCGCCATCGTGTCCTGGAGTCCGTCGCGCGGATTCACGCGCCGGATGTGACAGCCGACCGGCGTCTTGCGACCGATCCTGTCGTCCTCGAAATAGGCGAAATCGTTGTTTCGCTGCGCATCGGCGACGAGCGCGGGGTTGTCGGCATCGGGCGACAGCGCGAGCGGACATCCGCTGCGCCAGCGCCCCATCATCTTCGCCGCGACCTTCTCCTGGCCTGCACTGTCCGCTGCACTCATGCGCAGGAAATTCCGGAACGCGGCGACGTCCTGGTGGATCTTGCGGATCGCGATGTAGGTGCCGTTGCGCCAGAACGCTTCGGGGCCGGGGCCGGTCGCGAGCTGGCCCAGTTCGTTCTCGTAGCCGAGCAGGAACTCGCCGGCTTTCGTCAGCGCCTGGCCCGGCAGCGGCTCGCCGCCCTGGCCCTCGATGAACGGACGGCTGATGCCGTCGGCGAAGCCGAAGTGCTCGCGCAGCGTGGGCGGCACCCCGACGTCGAGGCGTGCCGCGAGCTCGACGCCGGCGAGTCCCTCGAGTGCGCGGCGACCCATCGCGAGCTTCTCGTCCCTGCCCTCGTGCGTGCTCGCCATCACCATGAGGCCGACATGGAATCCGTTGTTGCCGTGGGGGAAATCCCAAGCCTCCGGAGCGCTCCTGCCGACGTCGCCGAGGAACGCGCTGCGCGCGGCCATGCCCTGGCGGAATTCGATCGGAAAGCCATCGAGGATCTCCTCGCGCACGCCGAGCCGGCGCAGGCCTTCCCACGTGAACGCGATGTTGATCCACGCGTTCTCCCGCGGCCGTGCCCAGTCGGCCGCGCTCGTGATATGCGGAATGAGTCGCTCCAGCATCGTTCGCGCCGACCCGGCATCGTTGATGCGGAACGCCACGTACGAACCGAAGTACGGCATCGGCCGGTTGTTCAAGACGGTGCCCTGGATGTCCTGGAGCTCGAGTGTCATGGTCTTCAAACCTCGGTACGTGGCAGCGTTCGGCGGTAAGCCTTCGTGACGGCGTGATGACGGGCATCGTGCCGGCGGCGCGTGTGCGCGGCCGATCCGGAACCGGTTGTGGCGGGTCCATCGGCTTGGCGCTATCTTCGCGGCGGTCCTCGGAGCGAGCCACGTTCGCGCCGGACAGGTTGAACATCGTTTCGGACAACTTCGTCCGCACGGCGACCGTCGCCGCTTGCGAGCCCGTCACGCCACGAGCCGATCGATCCATGCCCGTCGAAGCCCCCGCGGTCGCAACGCGCCTGAGCCCGGACAGCCATGCGATCTCCCTCGCGGCGGCGAAGTCGAGGGAGAAGGTCTACGCACCCCTGAAGATCCTGACCGTCGTGCAGGTCCTCTCCGAGTGCGGTATCTCGCCCGAGGCCGCGCTGGCCGGTACGGGCCTGCGCATCGACGAGGTGCGCGACCCGGGCGTGCGGACGTCGGTGCAGCAACTGCTCGCGGTCGGACGCAACGCCGTGCGCCTGTGCCCGCTGCCCGAGCTCGGCTTGAATGTGGGCCGGCGACTGCACGTCACGAGCTACGGGTTGTATGGCTATGCGTTGCTGTGCGCCGAGACGATGCGCCAGGGTTTCGACCTCTCGATGCGGTACCACGGGCTGGCGACGCCGGTGATGCCGGTCGCGTTCTCGGAAAGCGACGCGGAAGGCATCCTGCACCTGCCGACCCATGGCGACGTCGGGCATCTCGGCCTCAGCCCGCCGGAGTACGGCTTCTTCCTCGACATGCAGTTCGCCCTGCACGCGACGCTCGGCAAGGATGTGATGGGCGCGTGGTGCGTTCCTGCGAAGGCGTACTACGCGCTGCCGAGGCCCGCGCACGCCGAGCAGATCGAGCGCGCGCTCGAGTGTGCGGTGGTGTTCGGCCATGCGTGCAACGAGCTCCGCTACCCGCGCGAGTGGCTCGATCGTGCGCCGCACATGGCCAATCCGATCACCGCGGCGCAGATGTCGCAGAGCTGCGAGCGGCTGCTGCAGGAGAGCGCGTGGCAATCCGGCCTCACGCGCCGCGTCTACGAAGCGATCACGCAGGTTCCCGGCCGGTTCCCCGGCATCGAGCAGGTGGCTTCGTCGCTGTGCATGACGTCACGCACGCTCAGCCGCAAGCTCGCGGCCGAGGGCACGACGTACAGCGACCTGCTCGCGCGCCTGCGTCACGCGCTCGCGCTCGACTATCTGCGCACGACGCGTCTTTCGATGGACGACATCGCCGAAGCACTCGGCTTCAGCGACGCGAACAGCTTCCGGCAGGCGTTCCGGCGCTGGTCGGGCAAGTCGCCGACGGAGTACCGCCCGTAGCGCATC
>NZ_DATDMY010000174.1:0-3302 GCF_036518555.1 Dokdonella sp.
CTCGTGCGGCTGTACGCGGAATTCTCCGCCGACCTGCCGCGCTGGCTCGTGGTCGCCGCGTTCGGCTGGTTGATCGCGTTCCTGCCGTGGGTGCTGCGGTCGGCCTGGATCTTCCTCACGCCGCGCGTCGACGGCAAGCCGGGCTGACGGGGCGCGACGGTGAGCGTGCGGCGCGTCGAGACGTTCGGCGGCACGCGCGGTGCGCGTACCGCCCTACCGCGCAGGCCGCGTATGCTTGGCGGGTCGCGCGGTGCACGCCTCCCGTAGGGCGTGTCGAGCCGCACCGCGGCGAGCCCCGCCAACAACACAGAGCCCCCGAGACCGTGATCGAGTTCTACCCGCAGATCAAATTCGTCCACGTCGCCGCGGTGATCCTCTCCGGCGGCCTGTTCATGCTGCGCGGCATGCTCATGCTGCTGCGGTCGCGCTGGACCAACCATCCCGCGCTGCGCTGGCTTTCCTACGCGATCGACACGACGCTGCTCACCGCGGCGCTCATGCTCGTGACGATCCTGC
This sequence comes from Dokdonella sp., assembly GCF_036518555.1. Taxonomy (GTDB): domain Bacteria; phylum Pseudomonadota; class Gammaproteobacteria; order Xanthomonadales; family Rhodanobacteraceae; genus Dokdonella_A. Next base: position 517 of record NZ_DATDMY010000174.1, read on the forward strand.
ACCAGTATCCGTTCGTGCAGGCCTGGCTTACGGCGAAGGTGCTGCTCCTCGTCGTCTACATCGTGCTCGGCACGTTCGCGCTCAAGCGCGGGCGCACCCGCCGCACGCAGGTGGCCTGCTATTTCGCCGCATTGTTCACGTTCGCGTTCATCGTGACGATCGCGCGCGCGCACGACGCGTGGGGCATACTCGGCCGACTCGTCCACTGAGCGGCTGCGAAGGCAGCCTCGAAGGCGGTCGATCCGGCGCGCGCGCCGGACCCGCGCGAGCGCGCCCGGACGGTACCGCGGCGCAACCGGAAACGTCGGCAGGATGCCGGGCTTTCCACCGACGCCGAGTCGACCCGATGCCCGAGTCCGCGTTGCTGTACGGCCTCCTCGCCGCGCTCGGCGGCGGCCTGCTGGTCGGCATCGAGCGCGAGCGCAGCAAGGGCACGGGCCCGGGCCGTGACGCGATCGGCGCGCGTACCTGCGTGCTCGCCGCCCTCGCCGGCACGGTCGGGGCCCTGCTCGGAAGCGCCGCGCTCGTACTCGGTGGCGCGGCGACGGCGCTGTTCGCGGGTGTCGCGTACTTCGATTCGCGCACGCGCGATCCCGGCCTGACCAGCGAAGTCGCACTCGTCCTCGTCTACCTGCTCGGCGCGCTCGCGGCGACGCGGGCGCAGCTCGCCGCCGGCCTCTACGTGCTCACCGCGATCGTGCTCGCGAGCAAGCCGTGGCTGCACCGCTTCACGCGCCAGTCGCTCACGGACGTCGAACTCGACGACCTGCTCGTGCTGGCAGCGTCGGTGCTGATCGTGCTGCCGTTGCTGCCCGATCGCGCGATCGATCCATTCGGCGTGCTGAACCCGCGCACGCTCTGGCTGCTCGTGGTGCTCGTGATGGCGATCAACGCGGCCGGCTATGTCGCGTTGCGTACGCTCGGCGCGCGGCGCGGCCTGCTGCTCGCGGGCTTCCTCGGCGGCTTCGTGTCGAGCACGGCGACGATCGGCAGCATGGGACAGCGCGCCGCCTCGACGCCCCAGGCACGCGGATCGGCGATCGCGGCCGCGCTGCTGTCCAATGTCCCGACCGTGGTGCAGATCGCGCTGATCCTTGCGGCGTCGTCGCGACCGCTGCTTTACGCGCTCGCGCCGTCGCTCGCGTGCGCGGGCCTCGTCGCCGCGGGGCTGGCCGCGGTATCCGTCGCGCGCGCACGCGCGATCGACGGCGACACGCCCGCGACGGCGGCGTCGCGGCCGTTCGACCTGCGCCATGCGCTGCTGTTCGCCGCGCTCGTCGCGACCGCGCTGCTGCTGTCGGCGGCGCTGCATGCATGGATCGGCGATCGCGGCGCGTTGCTCGCGGCGTCGGCCGCGGGCCTCGCCGACGTGCACGCGGCGACCGTGTCGCTCGGCCAGCTCGCGGCGACGGCGACCCTGCCGCTGCCGCAGGCGGCGCTCGGCGTCGCACTCGCGTTCATCGCCAATTCGCTCGTCAAGTGCGTCGTGGCGCTCGCTGCGGGCGGAACCTCGTTCGCGCGTCCGCTCGTCGGTGGCGTGCTCGCGATCGACACCGCATTGCTGCTCGCGTACGCGCTGCTTCGCTGACGCCGGGCACCCGCTCGCCGCTGCGACGTTCGGTCGCGAGCGGTGTAATCTTGCACTTCGTCCCGCTTGACGCCGGTCAAGGCGCATCGCACTCGGATGGGGGAAGCTGCACGCAGGATCGATCGATTACGCAACGAGGGGGTTACCGATGAAACGTTTGCTGCTTGCCGTCGCCGTCAGCGCCGCCGCTTTGGCCGGCTGCACCAGCCGCTCGACCGGCACCAACGAAGCCGTCGCCGCGAACGTCCCCGCCGTCGCCACGACGGGCGGTTCCGCGCGGGGCGACTTCGGTCCGCCGCAGGGCGAGCCGGTCCATGCCGTGCTCACGAGCCCGCCCGAAGTGCCGCCGGCGACGAACCGCACGCAACCGGCGAAGGTGATCGTCGAGCTCGAAGTGATCGAGAAGGAGATGCCGATCTCCGAGGGCGTGACGTACACGTTCTGGACGTTCGGCGGCACCGTGCCCGGCAGCTTCATCCGCGTGCGCCAGGGCGACACGGTCGAGTTCCACCTCAAGAATTCCCCCGACAGCAAGATGCCGCACAACATCGACCTGCACGGCGTGACCGGACCGGGCGGCGGCGCGGCGTCGAGCTTCACCGCGCCGGGCCACGAGTCGCAGTTCACGTTCAAGGCGCTCAACCAGGGCATCTACGTCTACCACTGCGCGACCGCGCCGGTCGGCATGCACGTCGCGAACGGCATGTACGGACTCATCCTCGTCGAGCCACCCGAGGGCCTGCCCAAGGTCGACCACGAGTACTACGTGATGCAGGGCGACTTCTACACGGGCGGCAAGTACCGCGAGAAGGGACACCAGCCGTTCGACATGGAGAAGGCGATCGACGAATCGCCGACCTACGTGCTGTTCAACGGCCATGAAGGCGCGCTCACGGGCGACAAGGCGTTGACAGCGAAGACCAACGAGACCGTGCGGCTGTTCATCGGCAACGGCGGCCCGAACCTCGTCTCGAGCTTCCACGTGATCGGCGAGATCTTCGATCGCGTGCAGCAGGAAGGCGGCACGCATCCGCAGGAAAACGTCCAGACCACGCTCATCCCCGCCGGCGGCGCCGCGATCGTCGAGTTCCACACCGAGGTGCCGGGCAGCTACGTGCTCGTCGACCACTCGATCTTCCGCGCCTTCAACAAGGGCGCGCTCGCGATCCTCAAGGTCGACGGGCCGGAGAACAAGGCG
>NZ_DATDMY010000175.1:0-34035 GCF_036518555.1 Dokdonella sp.
TATTCTCGGGGATGGGGGCGTCGAAAGCAAAGAATCGGCGCGGGCGCCGCGTCCCGACCCGCAGGCTATACTGGCGCCACGGAGCCTACGTGAGCACGGGTACCCAATTGCTGGACACGACGGCCTCACCGGGCGACATCACCCGGCGCGAACTGTATTTCTTCAATCTCTACCGCTGCCTCGAGGCCGTGGTGTACGTCGGCCTCGTGTTCAGTCCGTTCGCGATGGACTGGGTGAAGCTGTCGCGCCCGCTGCTGGGGCAGGTCGCGTCGTCGACGTACCTCGTGATCGCGGTCGCGTTGCTGATCGGCACCGAGCGCCTGCGTTCGAGCCTCGCGGCGACGATCAGCGCATCGCTGCTGATCGATATCGTGGCCGGCTCGCTGGTGCTGGTCGCGTTGACCGGACACAGCCTGGTGCCGATGATGCTGCTCGTCAACGTCGGCATCGCCGCGTTGCTGCTGCCGCACCGCGCCTACCTGTTCGCGATCATCGCCGCGATCGGCATCGTCTCGCCGCACGTCTACGACCTGCTGAGTGGTTCGACCGGCGAGAACAGCGTCGAGACGCTCGCGATCGTCGTCGCCTACTTCATCGTTGCCGCGCTGCTGCGCTACCTCGGCGGGCACATGCGCGCGGCAGAGGACCTCGCCGCGCGGCGCGGCGTCGACCTGCTCAACCTCGAACAGATCAACGACCTCATCATCCAGCGCATGAAGACCGGCGTGCTGCTGGTCGACCGCGCCAACCACATCCTGCGCATCAACGAGTCGGCCTGGCACCTGATCGGCAACCCGCCGCCGAACCAGCGCGAACTCGGCTCCGCGGCCCCCGAGCTGTCGCGCCGGCTCTACCACTGGCGCCATACGGGCAAGAGCGAGCAGACCGCGGTCGCGCTCGCGCACGACGTGCCGGAAGTGATCCCGCGCTTCACGCGACTGGCGCCGAACGACGACACCAACGTGCTGATCTTCCTCGACGACACCTCGCTCCTGTCGCGCCGCGCCGAGGAACTCACGCTGTCCTCGCTCGGCCGGCTGTCGGCGTCGATCGCCCACGAGATCCGCAACCCGCTCGCCGCGATCCGCTATTCGGCGCAGCTCCTGGCCGAGTCGCCCGAGCTCAACGCCGAGGACAAGCGGCTCGTCGACATCATCAACAACCACTGCACGCGCGCGAACGACGTCGTCGAGAACATCCTGCAGCTGTCGCGCCGCGAACGCTCGCGGCCCGAGACGATCGACCTCAACGCGTGGGTGCTCGCGTTCGTCGAGGACTACAAGCAGTCGAACGATCTGGGCCAGGACCAGCTGCGCGCGGTCACCCACAACCGCACGCTCGAGGCGATGGTCGACCCGCAGCACCTGCAGCAGGTGGTGTGGAACCTCGTGCAGAACGCGCTGCGCTACGGTCGCCAGCCGAACCAGCCCGCGCGCGTGAGCGTGGTCGCGCGCCTCGCGGTCGACAAGGGTCCGCCGCTGCTCGAGGTCATCGATCGCGGGCCGGGCATCCCGCCGAAGGTCGCGGCGCAGATCTTCGAGCCGTTCTACACGACGCACGAGTACGGCACCGGCCTCGGCCTCTACCTCGCCAAGCAGATGAGCGAGGCGAGCCAGGCCTCGCTCGAATACGTGCCGGTCGCCGGCGGCGGCGCCTGTTTCCGCATCACCCTGACCCCTGCCGGCGCGTTGCTCGCCTCGCGCATCACGCCCCAATCCGCCTGAAGGCACCCTTAGCACACGGCGGGAAACTTTGCCTTGGGCTGCCGCGCGATTTACCCTTCACGCAGCCCCCCGGCCAGAACGCGACCGATCCCACGGCATGAGCAAGCACTACGCACTGGTCATCGACGACGAACGCGACATCCGCGAGCTGCTCACGCTCACGCTCGGTCGCATGGATCTCATCGTCGAGACGGCCGCCACGGTCGCCGAGGCGCGCCAGCGACTGGCCGAGCGACGCTACGCGCTGTGCTTCACCGACATGCGCCTGCCGGACGGCTCGGGCCAGGACATCATCGCGCTCGTCGCCGCCCAGTATCCCGAAACGCCGATCGCGATGATCACCGCGTACGGCAACGTCGACGCCGCGGTCGACGCGCTCAAGGCGGGCGCATTCGATTTCGTGTCCAAGCCGGTCGACATCAGCGTGCTGCGGCGCCTGGTGCAGACCGCGCTCAAGCTGTCCGAGGAAAAGCGCGCCGAGCAGACCAGCAGCAGCGGCAAGCTGATCGGCGATTCCGCGCCGATGAACGAATTGCGGGCGACGATCGCCAAGGTCGCGCGCAGCCAGGCGCCGGTGTACATCGCGGGCGAGTCGGGCACGGGCAAGGAACTCGTCGCACGCCTCATCCACGAACTCGGCCCGCGCTCGTCCGCGCCGTTCGTGCCGGTGAACTGCGGCGCGATCCCGTCCGAACTCATGGAAAGCGAGTTCTTCGGCCACAAGCGCGGCAGCTTCACCGGCGCGCAGACCGACAAGGACGGTCTGTTCCACGCGGCACAGGGCGGCACGCTGTTCCTCGACGAGGTCGCCGAACTCCCGATGCACATGCAGGTGAAGCTGCTGCGCGTGATCCAGGAGAAGGCCGTGCGCCCGATCGGCGCGCGAGCGGAAGTCGGCGTCGACGTGCGCATCCTGTCGGCGACGCACAAGAACCTCGCGCGACTGGTCGAGCTCGGCTCGTTCCGCCAGGACCTGTTCTACCGCATCAACGTGATCGAGTTGAAGGTGCCGCCGCTGCGCGACCGCCGCGAGGACATCCCCAAGCTAGCCGGGCGCGTACTGGAGCGGCTTGCGAAGGACAACGGCACCTCGCCCGCGCGGCTCGAACCCGAGGCGCTCAAGGCGCTGCTGTCGTACGACTTCCCCGGCAACGTGCGCGAACTGGAAAACGTGCTCGAACGCGCGGTCGCGCTGTGCGAGAACAACAGCATCGGCGTCGGCGACCTGCGCCTCGCCGCGGGCGAACGCGCCGCGGGCGTCACGGCCGAGGCCTGGGCGAATACGCCGACGCCACCCGCCGGCGGCTCGCACGCCGAGCCTCGCCAATCCGCGTTCGCCGCGGAGCCGCCCGAGGACGAGGGCTTCCCGAGCGACCTCGCCGCCGCCGTCGCGGAGACCGAACGCGCCGCGATCATGAAGGCGCTCGAGGCGACGCGTTGGAACCGCACGGCCGCAGCGAAGCAGCTCGGGCTCACCCTGCGCCAGCTGCGCTACCGGCTCGAGAAGCTCGGCATCGAGTGAATCCGCGCCGCGGCGATGCGTCCGTCGCCGGAACGCACGCCGCCTCGCGTCGCGGGTCTTCATCGCGTGCATCGGCTTTCGTATATTCCGCGCTTCGTCGCCCGGGGTCCGCATGAGCCGCTGGAAGGCCGCTGCCATTCACCTGTCGATCAGCGCGGTGATCGCATCGATCACGGCCGCGCTGGTCTTCCTCGTCTGGTTTCCGCCGCCCTACGGGCATGCCGCCGGCGCCGACCAGCTCATCCTCGTGCTGCTCGGCGTGGACATCGTGCTCGGCCCGCTGCTCACGCTCATCGTCTATCGCCACGGCAAGTGGGGCATGCGCTTCGACCTCGTCGTGATCGGGCTGCTGCAGGCGGGCGCGTTCCTCTACGGCATGTCGATCGTCGTCGCCTGCCGCCCCGTGTTCGTCGTCGGGGCGATCGACCGCTTCGTGCTCGTGCCCGCGAATGCGATCGACGCGAAGGACCTCGCCGAGGGCAGCCAGCCGCAGTTCCGCAGCCTGCCCTGGACGGGACCGCGCCTCGCGAACGCGTTGCGGCCCGAGAAGGCCGAAGACCGCAACGAACTGCTGTTCAACGGACTGGCGGGCAAGGACATCGAGCGGTTCCCGAAGTTCTACGCGACCTACGCCGATCATCACGACGCGCTGCTCGCCCATGCGCGCCCCCTCGACCAGCTGGACGCGAAACCCGGCGCGCGCGCGCAGGTCGATCGCTGGCTCGCCGCGCGGACGCGCGAGCGTGATTCGGTCGTGTGGCTGCCGCTCACGGGGCGCGCGAAGGACATGGTGATGCTGCTCGATCGCGGCGACGGGCGGCTGCTCGGCGCATTGCCGATCGACCCGTGGCTGTAGCCGGCGTCTCGCGTCTGCCCGCCGATCGTCGGAAATGCGGCACAGTGCCCGCTCGCGGGCGCCGCTGCGAGTGAAGGATCGCGTATCCTGCCGCGAATCCACGGGGAGGCCGTCATGATGGAAGGGGTTCGTACACCCCGCTGGCTCGGGCCGGCGGCGTTGGTCGTGTTCGCACTGTCCGGCTGTTCCGGACTCATCTACCAGTCGATCTGGACGCAGTACCTCGGCCTCTACCTCGGCCATGCGGCGTACGCGCAGAGTCTCGTCCTCGCGATCTTCATGGGCGGCATGGCCATCGGCGCATGGTGGGCCAGTCGCCGCAGCCTCCACTGGCGCAACCTGTTGTTCACCTATGCGGCGGTTGAACTCGTGATCGGCGTCGCCGCGGCCGTGTTCCACCCCGTGTACGCGAGCGTCACGTCATTCGCCTACGCGGTCGCATTCCCCGCGCTGCCGGCATGGGCGGTGCAGGCATTCAAGTGGAGCAGCGGCGCGCTGTTGATCCTGCCGCAGGCGGTGCTGCTCGGCACGACGTTCCCGTTGATGACCAATGGCCTCATGCGCCGCCTGCGCGGTCATGACGGTGCGATCCTCGGCGGGCTGTATTTCACCAACAGCATCGGTGCCGCGGCCGGCGCGCTGCTGGCGACATTCGTGCTGCTGCCCGCGATCGGCATGCCCGGCGCGATGCGCTTCGGCGCCGTCCTGAATGTCGTGGTCGCATTGGCCGCGTTCGTGCTCGGCCGCGCCGCCGGGGCGCAGGACGTTCCGCCATCGGCCGCCGTCGAAACCGGCAAGCGCGGCGGCGTGCCGCGCCTCCTGCTTGCCGCCGCGTTCGTCACGGGCGCGACGTCGTTCGTCTACGAGATCGGCTGGGTGCGCATGCTGAGCCTCGCGTTCGGCAGCACGGTGCACGCGTTCGAGCTCATGCTCGCGGCCTTCATCGGCGGTCTCGCGTTCGGCGGTCTGTGGATTCGGCGCCGGATCGACGGCTACGCCGAGCCGATTCGCGTCGGCGGCATCGTGCAGGTGCTCATGGGGCTCGCCGCGCTGGCGAGCCTCATCGCCTACGATCACACGTTCGACTGGGTCGCTTGGCTGCTGGAATCGCTCGGCCGCAACGACAACGGCTACGTGCTCTACAACATCGTTACCGCTTCGGTTTCGATCGTGATCATGGCACCGGCCGCCTTCTTCGCCGGAATGACCTTGCCGCTGTTCACGCTGTCGCTGATCCGCGCCGGCGGTGGCGAGGCCGCGGTCGGCCGCATCTACGCCGCGAATACCGTCGGCGCGATCCTCGGCGTATTCGCCGCGGTGCATTTCCTCGTTCCGGTGCTCGGCCTCAAGCTCGCAATGATCGTCGCCGCGGCCGGCGACCTCGCCTTGGGCGTCGTGCTGCTCAGGCGGTGGACCGCGAGCTCCGATCGCGTCGATTTCGCCTACCTCGGCACGCTGGCCGCGAGCGGCCTCGCGCTGGCGGCGACCCTCGTGCTCGCACGCTTCGATCCGGGCGCGATGGCGAGCGGCGTCTACCGTTCCGGCCTCGCGCACATAAACGAGCAAGCCGGCGAGAAGGTCCTCTACTACCGCGACGGCAAGACGGCGAGCGTCGCCGTCATTCAGTCGATCGACGACAAGCGCGCGATCAAGACGAACGGCAAAGTCGATGCCGGTCTCGGCATGGGAGCCGAGTCCGGCCCTGACGAGTCGACTATGATCCTGGCCGCGGCCGCGCCGCTGCTGCTCCACCCGCACCCTGCCAACGCGGCGGTGATCGGGTTCGGGTCGGGCCTTTCGACCCATACCCTGCTCGCGGACCCGCGACTGCAGCGTGTCGATACGATCGAGATCGAGCCCGCGATGATCGAAGGCGCGCGCCTGTTCGGCAAGCGTGTCGAGCGCGCCTATACCGATCCTCGCTCGCACCTGCACATCGAGGACGCGCGGACCTATTTCGCGGCCAATCACGCGCGCTACGACATCATCGTCGCGGAGCCGTCCAATCCATGGGTATCCGGCGTCGCGAGCCTGTTCAGCACCGAGTTCTATACGTTCGTTCCCCGCCATCTCGCGCCCGGCGGCCTGTTCGTGCAATGGGTGCAGCTGTACGAGATCAACGATGAGCTCGTCGGCACGATCATCCAGGCCCTGTCGACGCAGTTTCGCGATTACCGGGTCTACCTCGCGAACGATGCCGACATGCTGATCGTCGCGAGTGCGGACGGCCCGGTATCGGACCCGAACGCGGCCCCGCTCTCGAATGCCGCATTGCGCGATGAACTCGCGCGCGTGAAGCTCGGCACCCTCGAAGATCTCGAAGCACACGCGATCGGCCGCCGTGCGTCGCTCGACACGTTCTTCATCACGCTCTCCCGCCGCGCGAACTCGGACTTCTACCCGATCCTGTCGCTGGAAGCGCCACGCACGCGCTTCACGGCCGAACGTGCGGTCGCCATCAAGGAAATGAGCACGGCGGACCTCCCGTACCGGGCGATTCTCGCGGGCCTGGAGGCACCGGAGGCGTCTGCGATCGCGGACGACGCATCCTTGCGCTACACGGGTAGCGTCCATCGTGCCGCTCGCCTGGCCGAGGCGCTGCGCCTGGATGCTCCGGTGGATGCCGCCGACGCCGCAGCGAGTGCCGCGCAGGTCGCGTACATCCGCGAGGCAGCGGCGCACTGTCGAAATCCCGACGACCCGGCGATCCTGATGTCGGATATTGCCGACGTGGCCGCGCGCACCTTGCCTTTCCTGCCTGCCGCGGAAGGCAAGGCGCTCTGGTCGGATCCGACGTGGATCCATTGCAAGGACCAGGCGCCCGCGGTGCGCGAACTGCTTGCGGTGATCGCTGCACTCTCGGCCCGCGATGGTGCTGCCGTGCAACGCGGCGCGCTCGAACTGTTGGCCCGCGAGGGCGCGGTGCGCGCCGACGGCTTGCGCGATTGGCTGTTGCGCGCCGCGATGCTCGGTGCCTACGAAAGCGGCGACTACGAAGGCGTCGAGCGCATCGAGGCCAGCTACGGCCGATCGATCGAATCGCAGGGATCGGATCGGTACTACCGGGCCTGGATGCGCAACGCGGCGCGCATGCGCGTACGCGAGGCGGGCCACTGACCGTTCGCGACGCCTTTGGCGGGGAATGTCATTTTCGGACAATCCCCGCGGCCACCCGTGTCAACCTGAGAACGCCGTCGCAGGTCCGGGGAGTCGTTTGTCGAACCACGTCACGAGTCCGGTACACTGAGACTGGCACGGAAGCTGCTAATCTGAATCCGCGAGCCGTCGATCGCCGGCAAGAGCGATCGCGGAAGCGGGCCCGCCTGGTTAGGTTGGCGGCTCTAGGGGCAAACCGTTTTACCCATTCCAGAGGATTCACCATGAAGATGATCCAGAAGGGCTTCACGCTTATCGAACTCATGATCGTGATCGCGATCATCGCGATCCTGGCCGCGATCGCGCTGCCGGCGTATCAGGACTACACGATCCGTTCGAAGATCTCGGAAGGCCTCGTCGGCGCGAGCGCCGCGAAGGTGTCCGTGTCCGAAGCGTTCCAGAGCGGCGGCATGACCGGCCTCCAGGCGGCTGCGGCCGAGTACGGCGCGAACAACGCCTCGACGTCCTCGAAGTACGTCAATTCGATCGAAGTCGCCCCGGCCACGGGCATGATCACGATCAACGTGCGTGCGAACGCCGACAACGGTATCCCGACCAGCCTCGACAAGAACACGCTGACGCTGACCCCGAACCTGAAGACGGCCGGCGCCTACAAGGTGCTGACCGACGACGGCAAGGGCGCGATCGACTGGGGTTGCCAGTCGGCGACGGCGGTCACGTTCGGCAAGCGCGGCTTCACGGGCGGCGCCGCGGGCACCCTGCCGGCGAAGTACGCTCCGGCCGAGTGCCGTTAAGCGATCGTCTCACCGATTCTTTCCGGATCGGAGCGATGCGACAGACGAGGCCCCGCATCGCGGGGCCTCTTTTTTGAACGTTAGTTCCTTCGTAGCCCGTGAATGCGAGCCAGGGGGCCCGGCATGTCGACGCACGTACGTGGATTCACCTTGATTGAACTGATGATCGTGATCGCGATCATCGCCATCCTGGCTGCGATCGCCTTGCCCGCCTACCAGGACTACACGATCCGCTCCAAGGTGAGCGAAGGCCTCGTCGGAACGAATGCGGCGAAGGCGGAGGTCGTGACGTCGTTCCAGGCGAATGGCCCGAACGCACTCGCCGGCGTCGCCGAGAGTTATCAGCCCGGCAACGCGAGCACGAGCAGCAAGTACGTGCAGTACATTACCGTCGACGCCGCGGGCGTGATCACTGCCGTCATGGCAGCCAACGCGTCCAACGGTATTCCAGCAAGCCTCAATGGCAAGACGCTGCGACTCACGCCGCAGATCCACCAGGCCGGAGGCTACATCGCACTCGATCCCGATGCGCGCGGCCCGATCGACTGGTCCTGCGCCTCGGCGACCCACGCGACGGCGTCTGCGCGCGCGATGCTCTTCAATGACGGCACGTTCGACGCCAAGTACGTGCCGACCGAGTGCCGCTGAGCGCCATCCCCTGCGCGCCGCCGGGTTGCTGACGGGCGGCGCGCCGATCGCGTTGTCGAAGCGATCCTCGCGAGCGTAGTCTGGGCGAATGCCGCCTCTCCTCCGGCGCCTTCCCGGCGCATACCTGTTGCTCGCCGCCCTCGTCGCGACCTGCCTCGTCTACGCCCCTGGCCTCACCGGCGGTTGGTTCTTCGACGATTTCCCGAACATCGTCCGCAACCCGGACGTGCAACCGTCGCGCTTCGGGCTTTCCGAACTCGCAGGCGCCGCGTTGTCGTCGCCCGCGAGCGACCTCAAGCGACCGCTCGCCTCGCTGAGCTTCATGGTCGACGCCGCGTTGTTCGGGCTTGAACCGCTCGGCTGGAAGCTGACCAACCTCGTCCTCCACCTCGCCAATGGCTGGCTCGTGTTCCTGCTCGCGCGCGCATTGCTCGAAGCCTGCGCGCTGCGCGCCCGCGCGATCGCCGATGCCGGGCGCGTCGCCGCGCTCGTCGCGGCCGGCTGGCTGCTGCTGCCGATCAATCTCACCGCCGTGCTCTACGTCGTGCAGCGCATGGAAAGCCTCGCGAACCTGTTCGTGCTGCTCGGCCTGCTCGGCTACGTGCGCGGACGCCTGCGCATGCGGTCGTCCAGCGGCGACGGTTTCGGCGCCTGCGTCGCGAGCCTGCTCGGCGCGACCGCGGCCGGGATGCTCGCGAAGGAAACCGCGATCCTGCTGCCGCTGTACGCCGCCATCGTCGAGGCCGTGCTGTTCCGCTTCGGCGACGAATCCCGCCGCGACACGCGCGTACTCGCCCTGTTCGGTACCGTCCTCGTGCTGCCCGGCCTCGTCGGCGCGGCCATGCTCGTGCCGTGGCTCGCGAACGACGCCACCTGGGCAAGCCGCGACTTCACGCTCGCGACGCGCCTGCTCAGCGAGGCGCGCATCGTCGCCGGCTACGTCGGCTGGACGCTGCTACCGCTGCCGCGCTCGCTGTCGTTCTACCACGACGACTTCGTCGTCTCGGCCAGCCTCTTTTCGCCGTGGACGACCGCGGCGAGCCTGCTCGCGCTCGCCGCGATGGCCGCGACGGCGTGGTACCTGCGCGAGCGCCGCCCGCTCGCGAGCATCGGCATCGGGTTGTTCATCGGCTGCCATCTCCTGACCGGCACCGTACTTCCGCTCGAACTCGTCTACGAGCACCGCAACTATTTCGCGAGCTTCGGGCTGCTGCTCGCGGTCGTGCCCGCGCTCGCTGCACCCGCGCGCATGTGGCCGCGTGCGGGCCAGGTCCTTCTCGGCGCGCTGCTGCTCGGGTGGTCGGCGCTGACGCTCGCGACCGCGTACGCGTGGGGCGATCCACTGCGACTCTCGGCCGAACTCGCCGCGCGCGCGCCGGATTCGCCGCGGGCGCAGTTCGGCCATGGCCGCGAGCTGCTCGCCCACAGCGATTACACCGAGCAGTCGCCGCCATTGCGCGAGGGCTTCGCCGTGCTCGAGCGCGCGGCGGCGATGCCCGGCGCATCGATCCTGCCCGAGCAGACGATGATCCTCACGCGCAGCCTCATGCGCGCGCCCGTGAACGAGCGCTGGTGGGATTCGCTCATCGCCAAGCTCGCTGCGCGCGCGCCGCGCAGCGAGAACGTCGATGCGCTCGCCGCGCTCACGCGCTGCGCGCGCGACCGGCGCTGCGAGCTGTCCGCGGCGCGGATGGATGCCGCGTTCGCCGCCGCCGAGTCGCACGCACCGGTCAACGCAACCGTGCTCGTCGCGCACAGCGACTGGGCCTGGAACGTCGCCGGCGACCATGCGCTCGGCAAGCGCCTCGTCGAGGAGGCGGTGCGCGCACGCCCGGCGGACGCCGATGCCCGCATCACGCTCGCGCGCATGAACCTCGTGCTCGGCGACACCGCCGCGGCGCATGGGCAACTCGACGCGCTGGAACGCCTCAATACCGCGGGCCGCCTCGACCCTGCGCTCGCGGACCTGCGCCGCCTGCTCGGCCCGCCATGACGCGGCGTCCGCGCGATTGCGCGGCTTCTCGCCGCCTGCGTACACTCGCGACGCCCTGACGACGGATGTTCCCTTGCCCGAACGAATGCCTCTCCCGCTGGTGAGCATCGGCATGCCCGTTCGCAACGAGGCGCGGTTCATCGACGCGAGCCTCACCGCACTGCGCGCCCAGGACCATCCGCACGTCGAGATCATCGTCTGCGACAACGCGTCCGACGACGACACGCTCGCGATCTGCGAACGCCACGCGCTGGCCGACGCGCGCGTACGCATCGAGCGTTCGTCGCAGAACCTCGGCGCGATCGGGAACTTCCGCCGCGCCTTCGAGCTCGCGCGCGGCGAATACTTCATGTGGGCGTCCGGACACGACCTGTGGAGCACCGATTTCGTCTCCGCCTGCGCGTCGCGACTGCAGGCCGAGTCCGGCGCGAGCATCGCGTTCGCGGGCTCGCGCTGGATCGATGCCGAGGGCGGGCCGCTCGCGCGCGCCTCGGGCTGGGCCGACACGCGCGGCCTGGCACCGCTGGCGCGCTGGATGACCGTGTTCTGGGGCAACATGCATCCGATCTACGGCCTCATCCGCAGCGCACACCTTCGGGCTTGCGCGGCGATGGAGGAGCGCGTCGGGGCCGACCTCGTGCTGCTCGCCGAACTCGCGCTTCGCGGCGACTTCGTGCACGTGCCCGGGCCGCTCTGGTCTCGACGCGAGTTCCGCCGCGAGACCGCCTACGAACACAAGCTCGCGCGCTACTCGTCTCACGAGAACCGCATCGCGGGGACGGTGTGGCGACGCCGGTTCCCGTTGCTCGGCCTGCCGCTCGCGCTGGCCGCAACGTTGTCGCGCGCGAACATCCGTGGCGTCGAGCGCTGGGCCGCGCTGCTCGCGCTTGCCGGCGCGCTGCCGCTGCGCCATCGCATCGGCCGGCGCATGACGATCGGCTGACGCGATGGATGCGTCGTCCGCGAAGGATGCACTGCGAAGAATCGTCGGCGCCGCCCGCTGGGTGTTCGCGCCGCTGGCGCTGGCCTGCCTCGCGTTCGCGGCATGGCACGCGAGGGACAGCATCGGCGCAACGCTGGTCCGCGCCCAACCGAGCGCGCTCGCCACCGCGATCGCGCTGTGGACGCTGTCGCATGCGTTCGCGCCGGTCGCGAGCCGCATCGTCCTCGGCGCACTTGGCGCGCATGTGCGCTACCGCGAACTGCTCGCGATCCATGTCGCCCGCCTGCCCGCGCGCTACCTGCCGGGCGGGATCTGGCACACGGTATCGCGCGTGGCCGACCTGCAGCAGCGCGGCGTAGGCCGCGCCGAACTCGCGACGATGGTCGCCGCCGAGAACGTGCTACCGCCTGCGACCGCAGCCTTGCTCGGCGGCGCACTGTTGCTCGGCGCCGGCGTCGCGCGCGATGCTTCGCTCGTCGCGCTGGCGGCAGGCGGTACGTTGCTCGCTGCGGCGCTGGCGCTCGCACGGCAAGCCGTCGTGCGCCGCCGCGCGCGACTCGAGCCACGATCGGTGTTGCTCGCGGCGGCCGCGACGATCGTGTTCTGGTCGATCGCTGCGACCGCGTTCGCGGCCTACTGGCTCGCGTTCGCCGATCTGCGCGACAGCGCGCCCCTGGTCGCCGTCGCCGGCGTCTACCTCGTCGCCTGGGCCGTAGGTTTCGTGAGCTTCTTCGCGCCGCAGGGCATCGGCGTTTTCGAATCGATGGCGGCGCTGTTCCTCGCCGAGGACGTCGGCCTCGCCGACGCCGCCGTGCTCGCGGCCGGCTTTCGTGTCGTCGTGCTCGCCGCCGACGCGATCGCCTGGGCGATGCTGCAGGCATGGCGCGGCTGGCGCCGCGCGCGCGCGAATTGACACCCTCTCGGCGCAACGGCTCTAATCGTGCGCGGCGCGGCCAGACCGCATCCTTGCCGGTCGGGCGCACACGGGAGTCGGCATGAAGGCGGTGATCCTCGCCGGGGGGCTCGGCACGCGCATCAGCGAAGAGACGACGGTCCGGCCCAAACCGATGATCGAGATCGGCGGCATGCCCGTGCTCTGGCACATCCTCAAGATCTATTCCCACCACGGCATCCAGGATTTCGTGATCTGCCTCGGTTACAAGGGTTACCTGATCAAGGAATACTTCGCGAACTACTTCCTGCACATGTCCGACGTCACGATCGACCTGCGCAGCAACAGCATGGACGTCCACCACAAGCACGCCGAGCCGTGGCGGGTCACGCTCGTCGACACCGGCCACGACACGCAGACCGGCGGGCGCCTCCGGCGCGTCGCGAGCTATCTCGACGACGGCCCGTTCTGCTTTACCTACGGCGACGGCGTCGCCGACGTCGACGTCGCCGCCACGGTCGCGTTCCATCGTGCCAAGGGCACGCTCGCGACGATCTGCGCGGTGCAACCGCCGGGGCGCTTCGGTGCGCTCGACATCGAGGAGGAGCGCATCACCCGCTTCGAGGAGAAGCCGTCCGGCGACGGATCCTGGATCAACGGCGGCTTCTTCGTGCTCGAGCGCGGCGCGCTCGACTACGTCGACGGCGACGACTGCGTGTGGGAGCGCGGCCCGCTCGAGCGTCTCGCGCGCGAGCGGCAACTGTCCGCCTACGTGCATCGCGGATTCTGGCAACCGATGGACACGTTGCGCGACAAGCTGCGCCTCGAGGATCTCTGGCAACGGGGCGTCGCGCCATGGAAGGTATGGGACTGAAACGACTCTTCGGCGGAACGTGGCCCGGCACGCGCGTGCTCGTCACCGGCCACTCCGGCTTCAAGGGTTCCTGGCTCTGCCTGTGGCTGCGCGAAATGGGCGCCGACGTCGCGGGCCTCGCACTGCCGCCCGACACGACGCCGGCCCACGCGAAGCTGCTCGCGCTCGACCTCGACGAGCACATCGTCGACCTTCGCGACGCGGCGGCCGTGCACGACGCCGTGGCGCGCATCCGTCCGCGCGTCGTCTTCCATCTCGCTGCGCAGTCGCTCGTGCGGCGCGGCTACGACAGGCCGGTCGAGACGTTCGACACCAACGTGCGCGGCCTCGTTCACCTGTTCGAAGCGGTGCGCGCGTGCGACAGCGTGCGCGCGGTCGTCAATGCGACCACGGACAAGGTCTATCGCGAGCCGCCACCGCCATCCGGCTATGCCGAGGAGCATCCGCTCGGCGGGCACGATCCCTACAGCGCATCGAAGGCCTGCGCCGAGCTCGTGTCCGACAGTTATCGCAGCAGCTGGTTCGCGGGCGCGGGCACGCGCCTCGCGACGGCGCGCGCCGGCAACGTGATCGGCGGCGGAGACTGGGCCGAGGACCGCCTCGTTCCCGACCTCGTGCGCGCGGCGAGCGCGGGCACGCCGCTGCGCATCCGCCATCCGGCCGCCGTGCGACCGTGGCAGCACGTGCTCGAACCACTGAGCGGCTACCTGCGGCTGGCCGAGGCGTTGCTCGCCGGCGACGGCGTCGAAGGCGCGTGGAATTTCGGACCTGCCAACGACGCGACGATGACCGTCGCCGCGCTCGTCGCGCGCATGCGGGATCGCTGGCCAGGCATCGCGGTCGAACCCGCGTCCGGCGCGCATCCGCGCGAAGCGCCCCTGCTCGTGCTCGACTGCGACAAGGCCCGCCGAGGGCTGGGCTGGCGCCCGGTGTGGGACGCCGCGACGAGTGTGCAGCGCACGATCGACTGGTATCGGACCTACCACGACCGCGGCGTCGCCGAGAGCCGCCGCGACCTCGACGCGTACGTGGCCGACGCGCGCGCCGCGGGCCTCGCCTGGGCGGCCTGAGATGCGCCTCCTCGCCACACCGCTCGCCGGCCTGACCGTGGTCGAAACCGCGCCCATCGCCGACGAGCGCGGCCGCTTCGTGCGCATCGCCTGCGAGCAGGCGCTGTCGACGTTGAAGCCGGACATCCGCTTCGTGCAGGTCAACCTCTCGCGCACGCTCCGCCAGGGAACCGTCCGTGGCCTGCATTTTCAGCATGCGCCGCATACCGAATCCAAGCTCATCCGCTGCCTGCGTGGACGTGTCTTCGACGTCGCGGTCGACCTGCGCACGCGCTCGCCGACGTTCCTGCGCTGGCATGCGGTCGAGCTCGACGCCGACGTCGAGCGCGAGGTGTTCATCCCGGACGGTTTCGCGCACGGCTTCCAGGCGCTGACCGACGACGTCGAACTGCTGTACCTGCACACGGCGGCCTGGTATCCGTCCGCGGAAGGGCGCGTGCGCCCCGACGACCCCGCGCTCGGCATCGCCTGGCCGCTCGCGGTCGCGGGTCTCTCGCCGCGTGACCGCGACGCGCCGCTGCTGACCGCCGCCTTCCCGGGGATCGACGCATGAAATGCCGCTTCTGCGCCGAGCCGATCGACGACGCGTCGCCGGACACGTTGTTCCTCGACCTCGGCACCGCGCCGCCGTCGAACGCGTTCCTCACGTCCGCGCAGCTCGCCGAGGCGGAGTCGTACCTGCCGCTGAGGCTGCATGCGTGTCCGCGCTGCCTGCTCGTGCAGCTCGACGAGATCCGTCCGCACGCGCAGTTGTTCGCTCCCGACTACGTCTATTTCTCGTCCTATTCGCGTTCGTGGCTCGAGCATGCACGCGCGTTCGTCGAGCTCGCGGTCGCGGAGCTCGATCTCGACGCCCGCAGTCTCGTGGTCGAGATCGCCTCGAACGACGGGTACCTGCTGCAGTACGTCGCCGCGAAAGGCATTCCGTGCGTCGGTATCGAACCGACCTCGGGCACCGCGCAGGCGGCGCGCGCGAAAGGCGTGGAGACGATCGAAGCGTTCTTCGGCCTGCGCTTCGCGCACGCATTCGTCGCCGAACGCGGACAGGCCGATCTCGTCGTCGCGAACAATGTCCTCGCGCACGTGCCCGACCTCAACGATTTCGTCGCCGGCCTGCGCGTGCTGCTCGCGCCACGCGGCGTCGCGTCGGTGGAGTTCCCGCACCTGCTCGAACTCGTCTCGCAGCGCCAGTTCGACACGGTCTACCACGAGCACTTCTCGTACTTCTCGCTGCACGTCGCGCGCGCGGTGTTCGCCGCGCACGGACTGCGCGTCCACGACGTCGAGCGGCTGCCGACGCACGGCGGCTCGTTGCGCCTGTGGGCGAGCCCGGTCGATTCCGGACGCGCGGAGTCGGTACGCGTCGCCGAGGTGCTCGCGCTCGAGCGCGCGGCCGGCATGTTCGAGCGCGGCTGGTATCGCGGCCTCCAGCGCCAGGCCGAGGACGTCAAGAACGCGTTGCTCGAGTTCCTGCTCGGACTGCGGCGCAGCGGCCGCTCGGTCGCCGCCTACGGCGCCGCGGCGAAGGGCAATACGCTGCTCAACTATGCCGGCATCAGGCCCGACCTCGTGCCGTTCGTCGTCGACGCTTCGCCGTACAAGCAGGGTCGCTTCCTGCCCGGCTCGCGCATCCCCGTGGTCGCCGAGGGCGTCTTGCGCGCGGCGCGACCCGACGTCGTGCTGATCCTGCCGTGGAACCTGCGCGCGGAGATCACCGCGCAGCTCGCCTACGTGCGCGAGTGGGGCGGCCGCTTCGCCGTCGCCGTGCCGCAGCTCGACGTGTTCTGACGTGCGCGTCGCGGTCACCGGTGCCAGCGGGTTCGTCGGTCGGCATGTCGTCCGCGCGCTGCGCGCGCGCGGCGCCGGGGTGATCGCGCTGTCGCGCCACCCGGAAGCAGCGCTGGATGCGGGCGTGCAGGCCGTCGCGCTCGACATCGCCGAGGCAGGCAGCGATGCGTTCGATCGCATCGGTCGGCCCGACGCGCTCCTGCACCTGGCATGGGGCGGACTGCCCAACTATCGCGCGGCGCACCACCTCGAGCACGAATTGCCGCTGCACGCGGCGTTCCTCGAAAACTGCGTGCGCGGCGGCCTGCGACGGCTCGCCGTCGCCGGCACCTGCCTCGAATACGGGATGCGCTCGGGCGAACTCGAGGAGTCCTTGGTGGCGGAGCCGGTCGTCGCCTATGCCCGGGCGAAACACGCGCTGCACCGACGGCTCCAGGCGCTCCGCATGGAATCGCCGTTCGGCCTCGCGTGGCTGCGCGTCTTCTACCTCTACGGCCCCGGACAGGCGCCGACCTCGCTGTGGGCGCAATTGCGCGCTGCGCTCGCGCGCGGCGCGACGCACTTCGATCTCTCGCCGGGGGACCAGCTGCGCGACTTCATTTCGGTCGAGACCGCCGCGAACACGATCGCCACGCTCGTCACCGCGCACGCCGACCCCGGAACGGTCAACATCTGCAGCGGCGCACCCGTCACCGTGCTCGACACCGTGCGGGGCTGGCTGCGCGACGAGGAGCGCGACCTCGTGCTCGTTCCGGGGGTGCTGCCGTATCCTGACTACGAGCCGTTCGCGTTCTGGGGCAGCACGCGATATCTCGACGACCTGTTGGGTGCGACATGAGCGAGCTGGTGCGGCTCGAAGCGATACCGGTGTACCAGAACAAGGCATTCGGCAGCATCGCCGACGCGCTTGCATGCCCGCGCGGCGATCTCGTGCTCGTGCAGGACCCCGGCAGCGGCTTCGTCCGCAACCAGGCCTACGAACCGTCCTTGCTCGCGTACGACGACACTTATCAGAACGAACAGGGCAATTCAGGCGTTTTTCGCGCGCACGTCGCGACGGCGCTCGCGGTCGTCGGGCGGCATTTCGATCGCAAGCGGATCGTCGAAATCGGCTGCGGGAAAGGTCAGTTCCTCGCGGCGATGCTCGCCGCGGGCCATGACGCCTATGGCGTGGATCCCGCCTACGAAGGCGAGTCCGACCGCGTGATTCGCAGCGAATTCGGGCCTGCCACCGGCGTACGCGGCGAAGCGATCGTGATGCGCCACGTGCTCGAGCACGTGCCCGCGCCGGCCGAGCTCCTGCGCGCGGTACGCGATGCGAACGAAGGCGGACTCATCTACATCGAAGTGCCCTGCTTCGACTGGATCCTGCGCCGGCACGCGTGGTTCGACCTGTTCTACGAACACGTGAACTACTTCCGGGCGGACGACTTCGAGCGGCTTTTCGGCACGATTCTCGAGGCCGGGCACCTGTTCGGCGGCCAGTACATCTACGTCGTCGCGGCGCTCGATTCGCTGCGCGATCCCGCGACGGTACCAGCGCCGCCGCGCGAGGCGAAGCTGCCGCCGGACTTCTTCGCGGGCGTTGCGGCGTGCGCGGCGATCGCGCGCGACGGGCGCCCATGCGCCATCTGGGGCGCCGCCGCCAAGGGCGTGATGTTCACGCATCACCTGATCGCGCGAGGCGTACGGCCCGCGTGTGCGATCGACATCAATCCGGCCAAGCAAGGCACCTACCTGGCGGGAAGCGGACTGGGGGTGCTCCCGCCAGGGGACGCGCTGCGCCGGCTCGGAGCGCAGCCGCGCATCTTCGTCATGAATTCCAATTATCTCGAGGAGATCCGCGCCACGGGCGGCGCGGACCCCGACTACATCGCGGTGGACACGACATGAACGAGTTCGAACGGGAGATCGGCGAACGCCTGAGCGCCGCGGCTGCGAATGCGCGCTTGCGCGCCGATGCGCACGCATTCACGGTGTCCTCGATCGAGGCGAAGTACTCCTACAATTTCCACTGGCTCGGCCGGCCCGTGATCCAGTACCCGCAGGACATGGTCGCCCTGCAGGAGGTCATCTGGTCCACCAGACCGGATCTCGTGATCGAGACCGGGGTCGCTCACGGCGGCTCGCTGATCCTGAGCGCATCCATGCTCGCCCTGCTCGACTACGCGGACGCGGCGGCCACGGGCGACATCATCGACCCGCGCTCGCCGCGCCGTCACGTCGTCGGCGTCGACATCGACATCCGTGCGCACAACCGGCAGGCGATAGAGGCCCATCCGATGGCGCCCCGCATCGCGCTGCTGGAAGGATCTTCGACCGACCCGGCCATCGTGCAACGCGTGCGGCAGGCGATCGGCACCGACGCGCGCGTCATGGTCTGCCTCGACTCCAACCACACCCATGCGCACGTGCTCGACGAACTGCGAGCGTACGCGCCACTCGTCACTCCGGGGTGCTACTGCATCGTCTTCGATACGGTCATCGAGGACCTCGCGCCGGGCAGTTTCGGCGACCGACCCTGGGACGTCGGCGACAATCCCGCGACGGCGATCGCGGCGTGGATGCGCGAAAACGGGGATTTCGAACTCGACCGCGAGATCGACGCGAAGCTGCAGGTGAGCGTCGCGCGCGGCGGCTACCTGCGCCGACGCGACGTGGCTCAGCCGTCGCGCCGATAGGTGAGCGCGGTGATCTGCTCGGAGATCAGCCCGATCAGGAAGATGATCACCGATGCGCTGAACAGCAACAGGCTCATGTTCGTGAAGCGGTGCTGGGTGACGAAGGTCCACGCGTAGTAGCCGAGGCCGGTCATGAAGAACGCGAGGCTCGCCGGCACGAACAGCTTGAGCGGCGAGTAGAGCGTCGCGATCTTGAAGATGATGAGCAGGAAGCGGATGCCGTCGCGCAGCGGACGGATGTGGCTGCGGCCGATGCGCCGGGCGACAGGGACCGGTTCGTAGGCGACGGCATAGGCGCTGCGGAAGAACGCCATCGTGCAGGTCGTCGGATATGAAAACCCGTTCGGCAACAGGTGCAGGAACTCGCGGAACCTGTCGGCACGCACGGCCCGGAAGCCGGACGTGAGATCGGCGACCCTGAAGCCGGTCATGCGGCTCGCGAGCCAGTTGTAGAGCGTGTTCGCCAGGCCGCGACCCACACCGGCCTGCCCGGACCAGTCACGCGCGCCCACGACCATGTCGTAGCCCTGCGCGAGCCGGTCGAGCAGGCGCCCGATCAGTGCCGGATCGTGCTGGCCGTCCGCGTCCATGAATACGAGCACGTCGCCGGACGCTTCGCGCGCGCCACGCTTGATCGCGGCGCCGTTGCCCATCGAGTACGGTTGGCGAACGAGACGCACGCCGGCATCGGCGGCGATGCGCCCGGTGCCGTCGCTGGAGCCGTCGTCGACGACGATGACCTCGGCATCGGGCCAGGCTGCGCGCAGGCGCGGCAGCAGGCCGGCCAGCGCTTCCGCTTCGTTCTTGGCCGGCAGGATGATGCTGAGCATGGCCTCCCCGGCCGGATAACGTGATTTATTGTGTGAGCTGCCTCCCTATACTGCCGCCAGGGAGTATTTTCGGCAATGCATTTGGGGTAGATTCAGCTTTATACGACGGGGACTTGCACGGCATTTCTATGGCGACCCAGATGAATACGCCGCCGCTGGCGGGCCTCTCCGGCATCGCACGGCGGCTCGTCAGCGAAGGCATCCTCGCCGAGAACGACGCGCGCAAGGCCGTCGAGGACGCCGCGAAGGCGAAGATCCCGATCGGCGCCTGGCTGGTCGAGAACGGCCTCGCGCAGAGCCGCCAGATCGCGATGGCATCGTCGGCCGAGTTCGGCATGCCGCTGCTCGACGTCAACGCGCTCGACTTCAGCCAGCTGCCGCTGAACATCGTCAAGGAAGAACTGATCTCGAAGCACAAGGCGTTGCCGTTGTTCAAGCGCGGCAACCGCCTGTTCGTCGGCGTCGCCGACCCGACCAACCTGCGCGCGCTGGACGAGATCAAGTTCCAGTCCAACCACCTGATCGAGCCGATCCTCGTCGAGGACGGCGTGCTCGAACGCGCGATCGAACAGGCGCAGTCGGCGGCGAGCCAGAACATCACGGACATCGGCGACGCCGAAGGCCTCGAGAACCTCGAACTCGGCGCCATCGACGAAGACGGCGAACAGACCGGCGTCGATGCGACCGGCGGCGATGATGCGCCGGTGGTCAAGTTCGTCAACAAGGTACTCGTCGATGCGATCAAGCGCGGCGCGTCGGACATCCATTTCGAGCCGTACGAGACCGCGTATCGCGTGCGCTACCGCATGGACGGCATGCTGCGCGCGGTCGCTTCGCCGCCGCCCAAGCTCAGCCCGCGCATCTCCTCGCGCCTGAAGGTGATGAGCGGTCTCGACATCGCCGAGAAGCGCGTGCCGCAGGACGGGCGCATCAAGCTGAACCTGTCCAAGACCAAGGCGGTCGACTTCCGCGTCAGCACCTGTCCGACGCTGTTCGGCGAGAAGATCGTGCTGCGTATCCTCGACGGCTCCGCCGCGAAGATGGGCATCGAAAAGCTCGGCTACGAGGAAGACCAGAAGAAGCTGTTCCTCGACGCGATCGAGAAGCCGTACGGCATGGTGCTCGTGACCGGTCCGACCGGCTCGGGCAAGACGGTGTCGCTCTACACGGCACTGAACATCCTCAATACCGAAGGGCGCAACATCTCGACGGTCGAAGACCCGGTCGAAATCCGCCTCCCCGGCGTCAAC
The DNA here is from genome assembly GCF_036518555.1 of Dokdonella sp. Classification (GTDB taxonomy): domain Bacteria; phylum Pseudomonadota; class Gammaproteobacteria; order Xanthomonadales; family Rhodanobacteraceae; genus Dokdonella_A. The sequence goes on from NZ_DATDMY010000175.1 coordinate 20,983, forward strand.
CAGGTGCAGCAGAATACCAAGCGCGGCATGACGTTCGCGGCTGCGCTGCGTTCGTTCCTGCGCCAGGATCCGGACGTGATCATGGTCGGCGAGATTCGCGACCTCGAGACGGCCGAGATCGCGATCAAGGCGGCGCAGACCGGCCACATGGTGCTGTCGACGCTGCACACGAACGACGCGTCGCAGACGATCGCGCGCCTCATGAACATGGGCATCGCGCCCTACAACATCACGTCGTCGGTTTCGCTCGTCATCGCACAGCGCCTCGCGCGCCGCCTGCACGAGTGCAAGAAGCCGCTCGTGCTGCCGCCCGCGGCATTGCTCGCCGAGGGGTTCTCCCAGGCCGATATCGATTCTGGCATGCAGTTGTTCGACGCCGGCGGCTGTTCGGGCTGCAATGAGGGCTACAAGGGGCGTACCGGCATCTACCAGGTCATGCCGATGACCGAGGAGATCCAGAAGATCATCCTCGCCGGCGGCAGTGCGCTGCAGATCGCCGAGGAAGCGCGGCGCGTGGGCATCCGCGACCTGCGCCAGTCCGCGCTGCTCAAGGTCAAGCAGGGCGTCATCAGCCTCGCCGAAATCAACCGCGTCACCAAGGACTAAACCATGGCCACCGCAACCGCCGCAGCCGTCAAGGCAAAAGCCGCCACTGCCCAGCGCGGCAAGGCCCGCGCCCAGGTCAGCGACATGCAGACCTTCACCTGGGTCGGCCTCGACAAGCGCGGCATCAAGATCAAGGGCGAGTTCGTCAGCAAGAACGTCGGCCTGGTCAAGGCCGAGCTGCGCAAGCAGGGCATCAATCCGCAGGTCGTCAAGCCGAAGGCGAAGCCGCTGTTCGGCAAGGGCGGCAAGGCGATCACGGGCCGCGACGTCGCCATCTTCAGTCGCCAGCTCGCGACGATGATGTCCGCAGGCGTGCCGATGGTGCAGGGCTTCGAGATCGTCGCGGGCGGGCAGAACAACCCGCGCATGAAGGACATGCTGACCGACATCAAGACCGAAATCGAGGGCGGCTCCGCGCTGCACGAAGCGCTCAACAAGTACCCCGTGCAGTTCGACGAACTGTTCGTGAACCTGGTCAAGGCCGGCGAGTCGGCCGGCGTGCTCGACACGGTGCTCGACACGATCGCGACCTACAAGGAGAACATCGAGAACATCAAGGGCAAGATCAAGAAGGCGATGTTCTACCCCGCCGCGGTGCTCGCGGTGGCCGTGATCGTCGCATCGATCCTGCTGATCTTCGTGATTCCGCAGTTCGAACAGGTGTTCAAGAACTTCGGTGCCGATCTGCCGGCGTTCACGCAGATGCTCGTGACGATCTCGCGCTTCATGGTGTCGTACTGGTGGATGGTGTTCGGCATCTTCGGCCTGTCGGTGTTCGGCATCATCATGCTCTACAAGCGTTCGGACAAGTTCGCCCATCTCGTCGGACGCATGCTCCTCAAGCTTCCCGTCGTCGGCGAGATCCTGCGCCAGTCGGCGATCGCGCGCTTCGCGCGCACGCTCGGCGTCACGTTCAAGGCGGGTGTCCCGCTCGTGGAAGCGCTCGACTCGGTGTCGAATGCGACCGGCAGCGTGGTCTACAACGATGGCGTCAAGCGCATCCGAGAAGACGTCGCGGTAGGCCACCAACTCCAGCTCGCGATGCGGCAGACGGCCCTGTTTCCGAACATGGTCACGCAGATGGTCGCGATCGGCGAGGAAGCGGGTGCGCTCGATGCGATGCTGTTCAAGATCGCCGAGTTCTACGAGACCGAAGTCAACAACGCGGTCGATGCGCTCTCGAGCCTGCTGGAACCGCTGATCATGGTGGTCATCGGCGTAATGGTCGGCAGCATGGTCGTCGGCATGTACCTGCCGATCTTCAAGCTGGGTGCCGTCGTCGGCTGACGTCGTCCCGTCTCCCGGATGAATGCCCTCGACTGGCTGGCCGAGCCCGCTGCGCTGATCGTGTTTGCGGGCCTGCTCGGTCTGCTCGTCGGCAGCTTCCTCAATGTCGTGATCCTGCGCCTGCCGCGCCGCCTCGAACACGAGTGGCGCGAGCAGGCGCGCGAGATCCTCGCGACGGATGCGGGTGCGGTGGGCACTGCGGATGCTTCGGCCTGTACCGCGGAGTACGCGTATCCGGCGCCTGACAGCGATGAGGACGCGCATGCGACAGCGCAAGCGGACATCGCGCCGCGCGTCCCCGAGACCGGCGTCGACGTCGTCGAAGCGCCGCTTCCGGCGGCCGATGGTGCGCGCGAGGTGCCGCCGCCGGACCTCGTCTTCACGGCCTCGCATTGCCCGCACTGCAAGCACCCGCTCTCGCCGCTCGAGAACATCCCGCTGCTGAGCTGGCTCGCGTTGCGCGGACGATGCCGCCACTGCGGCGCGCCGATCTCATGGCAGTACCCGCTGGTGGAGCTCCTCAGTGCGCTCGCGTCGGCGGTCGTCGCGTGGCGTTTCGGATTCGGCCCCGCGCTCGCCGCGGCGCTCGTGTTCACGTGGATCCTGATCGCCGCATCCGGCATCGACGTGCGCACGCAGCTTTTGCCCGACCAGCTCACGTTGCCGTTGCTGTGGCTCGGCCTGCTCGGTTCGCTGGTGCCGTTGTTCGTCGATCCGTCGGCGGCGATCGTCGGCGCGACGGTCGGTTACCTCAGCCTCTGGTGCGTGTTCTGGCTGTTCAAACTCGGCACCGGCAAGGAAGGCATGGGCTACGGCGACTTCAAGCTGCTCGCCGCGCTCGGCGCGTGGATGGGTGCGACGAGCCTGCTGCCGATCGTGCTGCTCTCGTCGCTCGTCGGCGCGATCGTCGGCGGCATCGCGCTCGCCGCCAAGGGGCACGACCGCAGTACGCCGATCCCGTTCGGCCCGTTCATCGCCGCCGCGGGCTGGCTGTGGTTCGTGTTCGGACGCGAACTCGGCGAACTCTACGCGACACTGTTCGGCCTCGTCTGACGACGGCCTGCGCGCACCGGAGAGGAACGAATGACCTTCGTCGTCGCGCTCACGGGCGGGGTAGCGAGCGGCAAGTCGGCTGCGGCGACCCGGTTCGCCGCGCGCGGCGTCCACGTGATCGATGCCGACGTCGTCGCACGCGAGCTGGTCGAACCGGGCCAGCCCGCGTTGCGCGAGATCGTCTCGGCATTCGGCGCCGACGCACTGCGGTCCGACGGTACCCTCGACCGCCGCGCGTTGCGCGAACGCGTGTTCGCGGACGCCGCGGCGCGGCGTCGCCTCGAGGCGATCCTCCACCCGCGCGTGCGCGACGTGCTGCAGCAGCGCGCCCGTGCGCCGTGCGACGGCTACGCGATGGTCGTGGTCCCGCTGCTCGCCGAGCACGCCGGCGAGTACGCCTGGGTCGATCGCATCCTCGTCGTCGACGTGCCGCGCGAGGTCCAGCTCGCCCGGCTGCTCGCGCGCGACGGCGTGTCGCCGGCGACCGCGGAGGCGATGCTCGCCGCGCAGGCGACCCGGGAGCGGCGGCTCGCGATCGCCGACGACGCGATCACCAACGACGGCAGCCTTGCCGATCTGGACACCGCGGTCGGCGTACTGCATGAGCGCTATCGCGCGATGGCGTCGGCCGCGAACCGCAGCGCCGTACCCTGACTCGCGCGAATCAGGATCGGCCGCGCAGCAGGAAACCGACGCCTGCCGACGCGGCGTCGACGACGACCGTGACGAATCGATAGGCGAGCGCGACGACGAGCGCGTTCGCCTCGCCCAGCGCGGGCCCGAGCCCGACCACGAGCGCCGCTTCGCGAACGCCTATCCCGGCGGGCGCGCCGGGCATCACGTAGCCGAGCAACCACGCCAGTGCGAGCCAGCCGCACCAGCTCGCGATCGAAAGCCCGCCCCCCGGGGGGCCGAGGCTGCGCAACGCGAACGTTGCGAGCACCATGAACGAAAGATGGATCGCGAACACGAAGGCCGTACCGCGCACCACGTCGAGCATCGCGACGCGCCGAGTGACGCGTCGCACGTACACCGATACGACCCATGCCCCCATGATCGGCAACAGCCACGCGATCCACGCGAGCCCGCGCGCCCATGGCGCGATCGTCGACACGCGCGGCTCGGCGACGATGCCGATCGACAACACCGCCGCGCTCGCGCTGACCAACGCCGTCTCCATGCCGAGCGCAAGCGCGAGCGGCGCATGACCGACCCCCGCCTTGCGCGCGGCGACGTGGCGATACGCGAGATGGAACACGTTGCCCGGCAGGTACTTCGCGAGTTGCGAACGCAGGTGCGACGCGTAGAGCGGCGCGAACGGGACGCGCTCGCCGGTGGCCAGGCGAACGAGCGCCACCCAGCCGACGCCGAGCAACGCCGCCGCGGCGGCGTAGCACGCGCACGCGACCACGAATGCGCGCACACCGATCCGCTCGAACCCGTCGCCGATCGATGTCCCGAGCGCGTATCCGCGCCCCAGCAGGAAGACGACCGCCACGCAGCACAGCAACGTGCCGGCGATCCGCGCCGCACGGCGAAGCGCGTTCAACGTCGCTTGCACAAGACCATGGTCCACGGCAGAGGCGAACGCACCCTCACGATCTCGAAGCGGCGCGCGACCAGTTGCAGGAACGCCGCTCGTCCCCAGTGATTGACGTGCCCGGGCGTATTGCCGAGCGCGCCGAGATACTTGCCGCGCGCCATGTTGAGCGCGCGCCAGATCGGTTCGCGCGGCACGCTGGCCAGGAGATGCGGGCGAGCGAGCTCCGCCAGCACGTCGATCGCCCGCGCGGGATCGTCGACGTGCTCGAGTACCTCGCAGCAGACGACCAGCGGTGCCGCCTCCGCTTTCGCGTCGATCGATTCGATCGATTGCGGCCAGAACGCCGCTTCCACGCCTGCTGCGCGCGCGCGCCGCCGTGCTTCCTCGATGATGTCCGCCGAGATGTCGCAGCCGCGCACGCGGAATCCGCGCTTCGCGAGACGGATCGACAGCTCGCCCTCGCCGCAACCGATCTCGAGCGCATCCGCGACCGGTACGTCCTCGACCAGCGCGTCGAACGCGTCGAGGAACCCGCGCATGAGCCGCCGCGCGATCGGATTCGCGGTGCCGTACTTGTCGTAGTAGTTGCCGGCCGTCGGCGCGCGGCGAGTCACGGCTGCGGCCCTCGGTCGCGCAGGCTCTTCACATCCGCCTCGACCTGGCGCAGGCGCCAGTCGATTCCCTCGAGGAGTCGGCGGTTGACCGACGTGAGGTCGGCGATGAAGCCGAGCATGAACAGCAGGAAGCCGATCGTCACCGACGCGGCGGCGAGCACCGCGGACTGGACGTGTCCGGCACCTTCGCCGAGCAGCATGTGCGCCACGTACCACGCGCCGAGCAGCACGCCGGTGAAGAGGAAGAAGCTCGCGACCAGGCCGAAGAACGCGAGCGGACGATAGGTCGCGAAGATGCGCACGATCGTCGCGGCGGAGCGCCACACGTAGTGGCGCATGCTCTTCACGAGCCGAGAAGGGCGCAGGTCCGGATTCGTGCGCACCGGCACGGACACGACGCGGATGTTGCTCTGCCCCGCCTGGATGATCGTCTCGAGCGTGTAGGTGTAGGAGCTGAACACGTTGAGGCGCTGCGCCGCCTCGCGCGTGAGCGCGCGGAAGCCGCTCGGCGCGTCCGCGACCTGCGTTCGGCTCGCCACGCGCACGACCCAGCTCCCGAGCCGCTGCAAGCGCTTCTTCGACCGCGAGAAATGCTCGGTGTCGGCGATCGGCCGCGCGCCGACGACCATTTCGGCGCAGCCCTCGATGATCGGGCGCACGAGCGTTTCGATATCGCGCGCGTCGTATTGGTTGTCCGCGTCGGTGTTGACGATGACGTCGGCGCCGAGCGCGACGGCGGCCTCGAGCCCGGTCATGAACGCTGCGGCAAGGCCGCGATTCACCGGATGCCGCACGACGTGGTCGACGCCGAGCTGCCTCGCGACGTCCGCCGTTCCGTCGACCGAGCCGTCGTCGATGACGAGCCATTCGACGCGCTCGAAGCCGGGCACGATGCGCGGCAGCTGCGGAATCGTGTGCTTCAGCGATTCGCTTTCATTGAAGCACGGAACCTGCACGATCAGTCTCACGCGCATTCCCCTCGCGTGGGCGCACGTCGCCGCGCCACGAACAGCTGGTTGGCACCGCCGAGGAAGCGTCGATACGCGGCGATCTCGAGGCGCTCGCGCTCGGCGAGCGCGCACAAGGCCGCGCGATCGAGGAGCGCCTCATGCTCCTCGCTCGCATCGCGGCTGAAGACGCCGATGCGCGCACCGAGATCGTGGACGAATTCGTAGGCCGGGTGGGGTGTCGTCAGCACGACGCAGCCGCCGGGTCGTACCCTGCCGGCCAGTTCGCGCAGGAACGCGTCAGGCTGTGCGACGTGCTCGATCACGGCGAGGCACGCGACCGTGTCGAAGCATTCGCCGTCGGGCACCGCGGCGAGGAACCGGTGGTGCGGATGCCGGCGCCGCGCGATCGCGAGCGCATCGGCGTCGACGTCGAAGCCGACGTAATCGGCGGCCGCGACATGGGCGGCCAACGCACCGGAGCCGCAGCCGTAATCGAGCACGCGCCCGCGCAGCCAGGGCGCGACCGCGCGGATGCGGCGATGGCGCAGGAACGGCGACAACAGGCCTTGGGTTCCCTGATCGGACATGGCACCTGGCGGATGGTGGCGACGCAGAGGCGGCGCGACGGGCGCGGCAACAGCACAATCTAGCAACGCTTCAATCGAGTGTCACGGAGACACGTCACGCCCACAGGCCGCGAATCGCGGCAATTCCCTGCGCACCCGCCATCCATGCGGCATCGATGTCCTCGCCCTCCATTCCGCCGAGCGCGTAGACCGGCATCGGCGCGTGCGCGACGAGATCCGCGAAGCGCTCCCATCCGAGCGCCTCGGCCTGCTCGTGGCCGGGCGTCGGCAGCACCGGCGACAGCGTCGCGAAGTCCGCGCCGACGCGCACGGCGTGCAGGAGCTCCGCGGCGTCGTGACAGGAGACGCCGAACCAGCGATCGGGCGGCAGCGGACGCTGCACGAGGTCGGCGGCGAGTCGCGCGGGCATGTGCACGCCATCGAGGCCTAGCACCATCGCGAGCTGCACGTCGCCGTTGAGTAGCAGGCGCGTGCCGTGCTCGTGGCAGATCGCCCGCGCACTGCGCGCTGCCTCAGCGAGGCGGGCGCGCGGCCAGTGCGGCTGGCGCAGCTGGATCAGGCGCAGGCCGCGGCGGCAGGCGCGCTCGATGCCGGCCGTCAGTTCGCCCAGCTCGTCCGGCGAGGTTTCGGGCGTGATCAGGTAGCGATCGGGCAGTTCAAGCGCGGCGATCACGGGTCGATCGGCGGGCGGCATCGCGACCTGCGGCAGCGCGCTGCGCTCGACCCAGGCCAGCGCCTGGCCCTCGTGCGGATGCGGCACGCCGGACCACGCGGAAACCCGCCAGACGTCGAGCAGGATGTCCTGCTCCGGATAGCGGTGCGGCACCGCGATCAGCGGGCGCGCCGACTCGACGACCACGCCGATCTCTTCGCGCAGCTCGCGCGCGAGGGCATCGACCGGAGCCTCGCCGGCGTCGCACTTGCCGCCCGGGAACTCCCACAGCCCCGCGAGATGCTTGCCCGCAGGTCGGCGCGCGAGCAGCACGCGGCCGCCCGCATCACGCAACACGCCCGCTACGACGTGGATCGATGCCGGCACGGCAGGCTCAGACGAGCTTGCCGTGGCACTGCTTGTACTTCTTGCCCGATCCGCACGGACACGGATCGTTGCGCCCGACCTTCGGCGCATCGCGCAGCTGCGGCGTGCCGACGTTCGGCATCGGCGCCGACTCCGCTTCGGGCAGGGGCTCGCCGACACCGAGACCGGTCGCCTCGGCGTGCTGGAACTGCATCGCGCGCGCCTGCATCTCGGCCTGGCGGCGCTGCTGTTGTTCCATCGCTTCCACTTCCTGCTCGCTGCGGATGCGCACGCGCGCGAGCAGCTGCACGATCTCGAACTTGATGCGACCTAGCATGCCTTCGAACAACTCGAACGCCTCGCGCTTGAACTCCTGCTTCGGCTGCTTCTGCGCGTAACCGCGCAGGTAGATGCCCTGGCGCAGGTAGTCCATGCTCGCGAGGTGCTCCTTCCAGCCATTGTCGAGCACGGACAGCATGACGTGCTTCTCGAGGCCGCGCATGACCTCGGACCCGAGCATCGCTTCCTTCTCGCGGAACAGCCGGTCGACGAGTTCCTGCACGTGCTCGAGCACATCGCCCGCGTCGGCGTCTTCCTGCTGGTCGAGCCACTGCTTGAGGCCCGTCTGCAGGCCGAACTCGGAGGCAAGCTCGGTTTCGAGGCCGGCGAGGTTCCATTGATCGTCGATCGAATCGGCGGGCACGTAGCGACGCACGACGTCGGCGATGACGTCCTGGCGGATGATCCGGATCGTCTCGGCGACGTCGGCGCTGTCGAGCAGCTCGTTGCGCTGCTGGTAGATCACCTTGCGCTGGTCGTTCGCGGTGTCGTCGAACTCGAGCAGGTGCTTGCGGATGTCGAAGTTGTGCGCCTCGACCTTGCGCTGCGCCTTCTCGATCTGCCGGCTGACCATGCGATCCTGGATCGCGTCGTCCTCCTTCATGCCGAACATGCGCATCATGCGTGCGACGCCCTCGCCCATGAAGATGCGGATGAGGTTGTCCTCGAGCGACAGGTAGAAGCGGCTCGAACCCGGGTCGCCCTGGCGACCGGAACGCCCGCGCAGCTGGTTGTCGATGCGCCGCGACTCGTGACGCTCGGTGCCGATGATGCGCAGGCCGCCGAGTGCGATGACTTCGTCGTGCCGCTTCTGCCATTCGACCTTCACGCGCTCGCGCTCGGCTTCGGGCACGTCCTCGCCGAGCGCGTGCAGCTCGGCCTCGAGGCTGCCGCCGAGCACGATGTCGGTGCCGCGGCCGGCCATGTTGGTCGCGATCGTGATCGCCTTCGGGCGGCCCGCTTGGGCGACGATGTGCGCTTCGCGCTCGTGCTGCTTGGCGTTGAGCACCTCGTGCGGCACGCCCTTCTTCTGCAGCAAGCCCGAGAGCAGCTCGGACATCTCGATCGAGGCGGTGCCGACGAGCACGGGTTGGCCGCGCTCGTAGCTCTCCTTGATGTCCTCGACGATCGCGTCGAACTTCGGCTGCTGCTTGAGGAACACCACGTCGGCTTCGTCCTTGCGGATCATCGGCCGGTGCGTCGGAATGACGACGACCTCGAGGCCGTAGATCGACTGGAACTCGTAGGCTTCGGTGTCCGCCGTGCCGGTCATGCCGGACAGCTTCTTGTACATGCGGAACAGGTTCTGGAACGTGATCGACGCGAGCGTCTGGTTCTCGCGCTGGATCGGCACGCCTTCCTTCGCCTCCACCGCCTGGTGCAGGCCGTCGGACCAGCGCCGGCCCGGGAGGGTACGGCCGGTGAATTCGTCGACGATGATGACCTCGCCGTCGCGCACGATGTAGTCGACGTCGCGCTGGTACAGCGCGTGCGCGCGCAGCGCGGCGTTGAGGTGGTGCACGACCGCGATGTGCTGCGAGTCGTAGAGGCCCTCTTCCTCGCCGATGATGCCTTCCTTGCGCAGCAGCTGCTCGGCGTGCTCCATGCCCTCCTCGGACAGGTGCACCTGCTTCTGCTTCTCGTCGACGTAGTAGTCGCCCGGCTCGGGCGGGTCGCCCGGCTTGCTCTCCTTGAGCTGCCGCGTCATGCGCGGCACGATGCGGTTGACCTTCACGTACAGCTGCGGCGACTCGTCGGAAGGCCCCGAGATGATCAGCGGCGTGCGCGCCTCGTCGATGAGGATCGAGTCGACTTCGTCGACGATCGCGTAGTGCAGGCCGCGCTGGTAGCGCTGCTCGGCCGACAGCGCCATGTTGTCGCGCAGGTAGTCGAAGCCGAATTCGTTGTTGGTGCCGTAGGTGATGTCCGCGGCGTAGGCCGCGCGCTTGTCGCCGTGATCCATGCCCGGCCAGACGACGCCGACGGTCATGCCGAGGAACGTGTAGATGCGGCCCATCCAGGCCGAGTCGCGCTTGGCGAGGTAGTCGTTCACGGTGACGACATGCACGCCCTTGCCTTCGAGCGCATTGAGATAGACCGGCAGGGTCGCGACGAGCGTCTTGCCTTCGCCCGTGCGCATTTCGGCGATCTTGCCGTTGTGCAGGACCATGCCGCCGATCAGCTGGACGTCGTGGTGGCGCATGCCGAGTACGCGACGGGACGCTTCGCGCACGGTCGCGAACGCTTCGGGCAGCAGGCTGTCGAGCGTTGCGCCCTCGGAAAGGCGGCGGCGGAACTCGTCGGTTTTCGCCTGCAGTCCGGCGTCGGACAACCCCTTGAAGTCCTGCTCGAGCGCGTTGATCTGCGCCACCGACTTGCCGAGCTGGCGCAGAACGCGTTCGTTGCGGCTGCCGAAGATGCGCGTCAGGAAACTGTTGAGCATGGGTCGTCTTGGTCGGAACGGGGGAATGAGAGGCGGTTCATGGAGCGCCCGGCCGGGGATGGCCGGCGTGCCCTCCCGCGACGGAGAGTCGTGGAAAAACAAACCAACCGCCGATGATACGGCGGCCTCTCGATACACGCCAGCTTGAGGCGGCGGGACGGCCTTTCAACCGTCCCACGTCGACCGCCTGGGTGCCGCGGGAAGGATCAGGCGCGGCTCGCGCGGGTCGATTTCACGTACACCATCGGGTTGACCGGGCGTCCGTTGTACCAGACCTCGAAGTGGCAATGCGGACCGGTCGAACGGCCGGTGGAGCCGACGCTCGCGATCGCCTGCCCGGCGTGGACGCGCTGGCCCGGCGTCGCGCTGATCGCGGAATTGTGCGCATAGCGCGTCATGTAGCCGTTCCCGTGATCGATCTCGACCACGTTGCCGTAGCCGGCGCGCACGCCCGTGTAGGTGACGACACCGTCGGCGACCGCGTTGACGGGCGTGCCCTCGGGCGCCGCGAAATCGACGCCCATGTGGATCGCCTGGTGGCCATCGAACGGGTCGGAGCGATCGCCGAAACCCGACGCGATGTAGCCCTGGCTCACCGGCATGCCGCTCGGCAGCAGCTGGTTGTCGATCTTGCGGTCGCGCAGGAGGTTCTCGAGCACGTCGAGCTGGGCCTGCTGGCGGTCGAACTCGGCGCGCAGGTTGTCGATGCCGCTCTGCAGCGGCAACGGCATCGTCACTCCCATGGCCGGCTCTTCCGGGCCGCCGACCGCGGGGTCGCCTGCGAAGTCGAATTCGCCGTCGTCGAGCTTGCCGACCTGGGTCAGGCGTTCGCCGAGGGCGTTCAGCCGCGTCGCCTGTGCCTGCAACTGCCCGAGCTGGGCGGCGAGCGCGTCGATGTTGCGGCGCGAATCCTGGTCCAGCGAAGCGAGCTGCCCGCGCTGGGCGGCGATCGCCGCGCGCATGTCCGCGACTTCGCGCAGGTCGCGCGCGCGGGGGCTCGCGAGAAGGTGGGCACCGAGGGCGCCGATTCCGAGCAGCACGAACGCACAGGCGGCGAGCGCGGCGACGAGCAGGTGGCCATGGCGGCCGGACAGGTCGATGCGCCATGGCAGCGCGTGCGCATTGCGGACGATAATGATGTTCATGTGCTCGGCCGGGTTCTCGTTCTGTCGTGTCGCCAAAACGCAATCCCATCCCAGGAACCGAGGCTGGCCCTCGGCCCGCCACGGAGTGCATCGCCCTCGGCGCGCTCGCGGATCGCGCGCGCGCTCTGGATGCGCTGGATGAAAGACTGCGCCGCCTCTTGCCCGCCGCGACCGCACGCGAGACGCGGCTCGCAGACGTGCGCAACGGACGAATTGTCTTTCTGGCGTCCAGTCCGACCTGGGCGAGCCGGCTGCGGCTGCATCAAGCAGCCTTGCTGGCTGAAGCCCGTACCGCGCTCGGCGGTACCGTCGAACGTTTCGCCGTGAAAGTGGCGCCCTTGCCGACCGTTCCCCCGGACCCGACAAAGCCTAAACCGCTTTCCGCCGCCACCGCCCGCCATTTGCGAACGACAGCGACAGCCCTCCGGGACCCTGAACTCAGGGCCCTCTATCTCCAACTGGCGTCCATCGCCGCTGATGATTCCTAGGAGCCGGGGCGGCTCCTATCCCCGCTTCGTGCTTCCTTGGCGGAAGCTTTTCTTCTTCTGGTCATGCCCACCCGGGCTCTTACGACCCGTGGTGTCGCGGCCGCGCCGCCGTAACTGCCCGACGCGCGACCTGGCCGGTCTTCGTGCCGGCCACCCGGTCACCCTACCGGGAGCCGGATGTTCGTTTCGCGATGCGGTTCGCCTTTCCAATCCTCGGCGGCCGCCCGCGCGCGCTGCCTCAGACCGCCTGCGCCGGATGGGCGTAGGAGATCGGTGCCGCGCTTTCGTCCTCGAAACTGACCTCTTCCCACGCCGTCGCATCCGCGAGCAGCGTGCGCAACAGCTTGTTGTTCAATTCGTGGCCCGACTTGTAGCCGTAGAACGCGCCGATGAGGCTGTGGCCGAGCAGGTAGAGGTCGCCGATCGCATCGAGGATCTTGTGCTTGACGAATTCGTCCTCGTAGCGCAGGCCATCCTCGTTGAGCACCCGATAGTCGTCGAGCACGATCGCGTTGTCCATCGATCCGCCGAGGGCGAGGTTGCGCTCGCGCAGGTACTCGATGTCGCGCATGAAGCCGAACGTGCGCGCGCGACTGACTTCCTTGACGAACGAGGTGGTCGAGAAGTCGATCTCGCTCGTCGAGGTGCGCTTGGTGAACATCGGGTGGTTGAAATCGATCGAGAAACCGACCTTGAAACCGTCGAACGGCTCGAACCGGGCCCACTTGTCGCCGTCGCGGACGGTGACCGATTTCTTGATGCGGATGAAGCGCTTGGCTTTCGCCTGTTCCTCGATGCCCGCCGACTGGAGCAGGAACACGAACGGACCGGCGCTGCCATCCATGATCGGCACTTCGGGGGCCGACAGGTCCACGTACGCGTTGTCGATGCCGAGGCCGGCCATCGCCGAGAGCAGGTGCTCGATCGTAGCGATGCGGACGTCGCCCTTCACGAGCGTCGTGGAAAGACGCGTGTCTCCC
>NZ_DATDMY010000176.1:0-5774 GCF_036518555.1 Dokdonella sp.
CGAGTTCCTGCGCGGTCGCGCGGGCGCCGTCGAGGTTGAGGTCGGCGATCGCCACCGCGGCGCCGTGAGCCGCATAGACCTCGGCGATGCGCTTGCCGATGCCGCTTGCCGCACCGGTCACGATCGCCACTTTGCCGTCGAGTCGCATGGTCGTTTTCCTTGTTTTTCGGAGGGATGCGTGGAAGGGGGACCCGTGGTCCGCGTCGCGCCCGGCCCGATGCGGGTCCGGCCGCGAAAAAAAAGGCGCCGCAGCTTGCGCGGCGACGCCGATGGGAGTGTGAATGAAGCTGCAGCCTATGACCCGCGCGTGACGGACAAGTTTCCGCATTGCAGCACGAAAACGCCAGCTGTTCAGCTCCGGGTCGGGTGGGCGAACGGCGTCAGCCGCCGGGTTCGACGCGGCGTGGGTCGATGTCGAGATCCTTGAGCTTGCGATAGAGGTGCGTGCGCTCCATCCCGACCGCCTTGGCGAGCTTGCCGACGCTGCCGCCCGCCGCGTCGAGCTGGTGCAACAGGTACGCACGCTCGAACTGCTCGCGCGCTTCGCGCAGCGGCAGCGAGAAGTCGATGCCGCGCGCGCCCGCTGCGGACGCTGGAGCCGCACCGGCCGAACCGAGTGCGGCCTCGACCTCCTCGAGCGAGACCTCGCTCGTGCTGCCGAGCACGAGCAGGCGCTGCACGAGGTTGCGCAGCTCGCGCAGGTTGCCGGGCCACGCGTAATGGCGCAGGCGGTTCTGCACCGCGACCGGGAAATTGCGGTACGGCAGCTGGTCGCGGTTGGCGAACCAGTCGGTGTGATAACGCAGCAACTCCGGGATGTCGTCGCCGCGCTCGCGCAGCGGTGGTACCTCGAGCGGGACGATCTTGAGCTGGTAATAGAGCTCCTCGCGGAAGCGCCCGGCCGCGACGAGCGCCGGGAGGTCGTGCGCGGTCGCGGCGATCACGCGCGCGTCGATCGCGACCGGCTCGTGCCCGCCGCAGCGGATCAGCGCGCGCCGCTCGATCACGCTCGACAGGCGCAGCTGAAGCTCGGGATCGAGTTCGGCCACCTCGTCGAGGTACAGGGTGCCGCCGTTCGCCTGCTCGAAAAGGCCGTGCTGCACGCCGCCGCTCGCGTCCTCAGCGCCGAACAGCGCGAGCGCGGCCGTCTCGCGCGCAATCGCGCCCGCGGCAACGGTCACGAACGGACCGGCGCGGCGCGCGCTGCGGTCGTGCAATGCGCGCGCGATCGTCTCCTTGCCCGTGCCCGGCTCGCCGACGACGAGTACGCCGGTATCGTGCGCGGCGATCTTGTCGATCTGCGCACGCATCAGCTGCATCGCGCGGCCGGAGCCGACGAGATCGCCGGGCGCGGGAAGCTGGCGGCGCAAGCCTTCGTTTTCGCGCTTGAGCCGGCCCGCCTCGAGGGCGTGGCCGACGACGAGCAGGAGCTTCGCGAGCGAGATCGGTTTCTCGATGAAATCCCACGCACCGAGGCGGGTCGCCTCGACCGCCGTCTCGACGGTTCCATGGCCGCTGATCATGATGACCGGGCACGGCAGCCCGCCGCGCTCGTTCCATTCGCGCAGCAGGCTGATGCCGTCGAGGTCGGGCATCCAGATGTCGAGCAGCACCACATCCGGCCGCTGGCGCCGGCGCGCCTCGCGCGCGGCCGCGGCGGAATCGGCGAGATCGACCGCGTAGCCTTCGTCCTCGAGGATGTCGCGGATCGTCGAACGGATGTCGGGTTCGTCGTCGACCACGAGTACGCGTGCGGCAGCCGCCATCGCCGGTTCCAACGTTGCGAAAAGGAGACAGCGAGGATAGCGCGACGACGCGGGCGGCGCGATGCCGAATGAGCCGGCTCGCTTCGCGCGCGCGATCAGGCCTGCGATCGATCGAGCGGCAGGCGCAGGAGGAAGCGTGCGCCGCCCTGCGCGCGATTCTCCGCGCGCACGCTGCCGCCGTGCTCCTCGGCGATCTTCTTGACCACGGCGAGGCCGAGGCCGGTGCCGCGCGCCTTGCTCGTCGTGTACGGCTCGAACCAACGCTCGCCGAAGTCCGCCGGAAGGCCGGGGCCATTGTCGGCGACCGACAGCTCGACCCATGGCTCGCCGTCCTGCTCGAACACGCGCGTTGCGACGACGAGCTGCGGCTTGTGCGCTTCGCCGATCGCTTCGAGCGCATTCTTGATCAGGTTGTGCAGGGCCTGGCGCAGGCGCACCGCGTCGACGCGCACGCGCGGCTCACCCGCGGCGAACTGGCGCGCGAGGCTGAGGCGCTGGTCGTTCTCGTACAGGTCGAGCACTTCGCCGATCAGCGCGTGCAGCGCGAGCGGCCGCGGCGAGAGCTGCGGCGGGCGCGCATAGTCGCCGAACGCGTTGACCATCGTCTTGAGTGCCTCGACCTGGCTCACGATCGTGTGCGTCGCGCGGTCGATGAGTTCGCCCTCTTCCGGCGCGAGGCGGCCGAGGAAGCGCCGGCGCAAGCGTTCGGCCGCGAGCTGGATCGGCGTGAGCGGGTTCTTCACCTCGTGCGCGAGGCGCCGCGCGACCTCGCCCCAGGCGGCGTCGCGCTGCGCGCTGTTGAGCACGGTGAGGTCGTCGAAGACCGCGACGTAGCCGGCCTGCTGCGGCAACGCGGTGCCGCGCACCATGAGGCTGCGCCGGCCCTGTGCGGTGTCGAGCACGACTTCCTCGCGCCATTCACGCACGTCGTCGCGGAGGTGCCGTGCGAGCGGTTCGGTGAACGGCGCGAGGTCCGCGTGCTGCTTGCCGATCTCGCCCGCGCTCGCGCCGACGAACTGCTCGAAGTCGACGCCGAGGATCGTGTCGGCAGCGCGATTGGCGACGCGCAGGCGGCCGTCGCGGTCGAAGCCCAGCACGCCGGCCGAGAGCCGCTCGAGCACCGCTTCGAGCCATGCGCGCTGCTGTTCGGTTTCGCGCGCGCTCTTCTGCGCGCGTGCGCCCGCGAACTCCAGTTCGCGCGTCATCTGCGCGAACGAATCGACGAGGAACCCGAGTTCGTCGTCGCTCGGCGCCGGCAATGGCGTGTCGTAGCGCCCGGCGCCGACCGCGCGCGTGGCCGCGGCGAGGCGTCCGATCGGTGCGACGAGGCGGCGCGCGAGGCCGAATGCCGCGAGCACGACGACGAGCACCGACAACAGCAGCACGAACGTCAGGATCAACGCGAACGTGAGCTTGAGCGAGCCGCGCAGGAACTTCAGCCGCTGGAAGTCGAAACTCGCGCGCTCGATCCGCTCGGTCAACGGCTGCAGGCGTGCCGGCAACGGGAACAGGCCCTGCAGCAGGCGCTCCTGCGGCGCGAGTCCCGCGGCGGGTGCGATCGGCAACACCACGCGCAAGGCGAGCCCGCTGCCGAACGGCTCCGCGGCGGCGTAGCGGCGATCGCCCTGGACCCGCAACAGCACGGCGCTGTCGGGGATCGGCGGAGCGAGGTAACGCGGATCGGAGCTCGCGCTCGCCTCGACGCGACCGTCCGCGCCGAGCACGCTGAGCTGGATCGCACCGAGGCCGTCGATCGCCTCGTCGAGCAACGCCTGCGCACCTTCCGCGCGCTCCTCGCCGAGGCGCCGCGCGAGCAGCGCGCTGGCGCCCTCGTCGCGATGCAGGTGTTCGTCGATGACGACGCGACCGAGCTCGAGCGCATCGTCGAGCGCCTGCTCGAGGCGCAGGTTGAACCAGTTGTCGATCGTCGCGTCGAGGAAGCGCAGTGCGAAGCCGTACACGACGACGCTGGCCGGTAGCGCGAGCAGGATGAGCAGGCGCAGCAGGCGCCGGTTGAGGCGCGCGCCGGGCACGCCGCGCAGGACGTCGTCGCGCAGGCGCCACAGGCGCAGGCCGATCGCGCCGACGAGGACGACGAGCGCGACGAGCGCCGCGCCGAGCACCCAGCGGTAGTGCGCGGCGAAGCGCGCGCTGTCCGCGGCGGCATCCTCGGCGAGCTTGAGCGACGCCACGAGCAAGGCCGCGACCGCGAGCGCGGGCAGCACGCGGCGAAACAGGAAATTCAGCGCGCCGCGGCGGGCCATGTGCTGTCCGCGGAAGCGAGCCGCCAGGCCGGCTCGAACAGGGCCGGCAGGCGCAGCGCGCCCGGCAGGGCGGTCGGGTCGATCGCGGCGCGCACGTGCAGCGGTGTCCCCGGCGCGAGTCGCGCGAATTCGATCGGCAGGCCGAGGCGCAGCGAACCGAGCGCGGACAGAAGATAGGCTTGGGTCGCGAAGCTGCGCACGTCCTCGCTGTCGCCCTGGCGCAACTGGTAACGGCGCGACAACGGGAAGTAGCGCAACTCGATCGCAGGCGTCGCCCGCGCGCGCGCGCGCGGCCAGTCGCCCGCGCGCACGTCGATCGCGAGCGTGATCGGAATGCCGTGGTCGAGCGCGTCCTGCATCGGCCCGCTCAGGCGGCAGTCGAGGCCGAGCTCGAGCATCGCGCCGCCCTCGGACGCCTGCAGCTGCGCGCTGCGCACGCCGAGCGAACCCGATGGCGCGAGCAAGCCGCAACCGCCGAGCAGCGCCGCGAGCGCGCACGCCGCGAGCGCGCGTGCGCCGCGGTGGATTCGCTCACGCCTGTTTTTCGACCAGCGCATAGTAGAAGCCATCCATCCCGCCCTCGCCGGGAAGGTTCTGGCGGCCGACGCCCGCGGCATGGCCGCACGCTTCCTCCAACGGCATCGCGCGCGCATCATCCCGGCCGCGCAGGAACTCGGCAAGCACGCCTTCGTTTTCCTCGCGCAGCAGCGAACAGGTCGCGTACAGCAGGCGACCGCGCGGGGCGAGCAGCGGCCACAGGGCGTCGAGCATGCGCCGTTGCGTCGCGACGAGCGCGGCGACGTCGGAGCCGCGCCGGTGCAACTTGATGTCGGGCTGGCGACGCACGATGCCGGTGGCCGAACACGGCGCGTCGACGAGGATCCGCTCGAACGGCCGGCCGTCCCACCACGCGGCCGCGTCGGTCGCGTCGCCGGCGACGATCGTCGCCGCGAGGCCGAGGCGGTCGAGGTTTTCGCGCACGCGTGGCAGGCGCGCGGGGTCGGCGTCGAGCGCGAGCAGGTCGATGTCGGCTCGCTCGAGCAGGTGCGCACTCTTGCCGCCGGGCGCGGCGCACGCGTCGAGCACGCGCATGCCCGCCGCCGGCGCGAGCAGGTCGGCGACGCGCTGCGCGGCGCCGTCCTGTACCGAGAATGCGCCCTCCGCGTAACCGGGCAGGCGCGTCACGTCGGCGCTTTCGTCGAGCACGATCGCGTCCGCGAGCCCGTCGGGCGCATGCGCGACGATGCCGGCTTCGGCGAACCGTTCGAGCAGCGCTGCACGCGTCGTGCGGCGACGGTTCGCGCGCAAGGTCAGCGGCGCCTCGCGGTTGTTCGCGGCGAGGATCGCCGCCGCGTGTTCGGGCCAGTCGCGCCCGATCGCGTCGATGAGCCAGCGCGGGTGCGCATGGCGGGAGACCGGGTCGCGATCGAGCTCGGCGTCGATCTGCGCGCGTTCGCGCAGGAACCGGCGCAGCAGCGCGTTCGCGAGCCCGGCGTACTGCGGCTGGCCGAGCGCTCGCACGGCCTCGACCGATGCCGCGACGACCGCGTACTCGGGCAGGCCGAGCACGGCGATCTGGGCGAGCGCGAGCACGAGCAGCGCGCGAACCTCGCGGGCCTTCGGCGGCAACAACTTGTCGAGCAGCCGCGCGAGCGCCGCGTCGAGGCGCAGCCACCAACGCGACGCCTCGAACAGGGATGCGGCGAGCAGCGCGCGATCGCGCGCGTCCGCCACGCGCGCATTC
>NZ_DATDMY010000177.1:0-5467 GCF_036518555.1 Dokdonella sp.
TCGCAACGACCCGCTTGCGCGACATCTCGCCGTCGCGCGTCGACGGCGCGCCGGCCGCGGCGACTGCGATACCCGCGAGCAGCGCGCATGCGGCCATCAGCGCCGGTGTGCGCAGCGGATAGTCCACGCCCGAGTGCACGAGCAGCGCGAACACCCCCGACCATGCCGCGACGCCGATCGTGCGCGCCGGCGATTCGGGATGACGCCGCACCAGGCGCACGAAGACGCGTGCGAGCACGATCACGGCGGCGAACAGCGCGCCTAGCACGAGTACGCCGCCTTCGAGCCCCCATTGCGCGTACTCGTCGTGGGCCGCGTTGATGTAGGTACGGGCGAGCGTCTCCGGTCCCGTTCCCTGCTGGAACATCGGCACGAAGCTGCCGAAGCCGCTGCCGAGCGGCATGTTGTCCACGGCGATGCGCAGCGTCTCCCGCGACAGCATCCAGCGCGAGCCGGTTACCGCGGCATCGCTTTGCACCCATGCGAGCCCGACGTGGATGCCGGCGACGAGCAGCCCGAGCACGGCGGCCGTCGCCCACCGGGTCGGGCGATGTTCGCGCAGGCGCGCGAGCGAGGGGACGCCTGCCGCAGGCAGCACGACACCGATCGCGATCATCGCGATGACGATACCCGCGCGCGACCCCACCAGCGGCAGCGCGACGGCGAGCAGCAGTGCGGACAACGCGAACGGGACCGCCGCAATCGAGCGCCCTCCCCGCTCCGTGCCGCGCCGGCGCGCATCGACGAGCAGCGCCACCGACAGCACCAACCCGATCGTGAGCGCGACGGCCTGGTGGTTCCTGTTCGCGAACACGCCCGCGAGCGCGGGCGCATACTGCGGAAACGGGTTCAGGACGCTGTCCTGGGCGACGCCCGACTGCGCGAAGCCGAGCAGCAGGCTGCATGCGCAGAGCGCGACGAGCCATGCGCACAGGCCGCGCCACGCGCCTCGATCGACGGCGAGCGCGCAGAAGAACAGCGCCAGCGGCGGCAGCATCGAGAGCGCATCGCGCTCGGTCGCCGCAGGGGAAAGGCTCCAGCGCAGCGAAACATCCTCGACGCCGGCCGCAGCAAGATCATGCGCGAGCGCGACTCGTGCGGGAGGCAGGCTCCACAGCCAGGACGGGATCGGCACGAGCTGCAGCCACGGGATGCTCGCGATGAGCACCGCGACGACGATCGGCGCGCGGAACGCACGCAGTCCTCCACGCGAGCGCGTCCTCAGCACGGCGTGGACGAGGATCGGCAGCGAAGCGAGCTGTGCGAGGGCGGTGCCGATGCCGGTTTGCTGCGAGCTGCCGCCGGTGGCGAAACAGAGGGCCATGAGGGCGCCGGCCACGAGCGCGGTACGCCGTTCGTCAGTGTCCATGCGGCCGCCGACGCACAGGGCCGCGAACGACGATCCGGGATGCGTCCGACGCGGCCCGCATCCTCCCCGAGGCAGGCACCGCGCGCGATCTGCACCGGCCCATGCCTCGATTGGCAACGCGCATTACGCCGCTGCTCGATGTCGTCCGTTCAGCGGCTGATCGGCGCCTCGGGCTCGGCATCGGTATTGATGTTGTGCGCGATGACGCCCGCAGCGACCGCGGTGGCCGCCACGAAGGCCGCGGTCCCGCCCGTCCCCGCACCACCGAACCCGCCTGCACCGGCCGTCGTGCCTGCGGCGAGCGCGTCGCAGCCTTCGCCCACCGTGTACACGCCGGGCCGGTCGTAGGTACGACGGCAGTTGCCGAACACGATCGTCGCCGCGCCGTCCTTGGTGACCATCACGCGCTCCCCCGCACGCAGGCTCTGGCCGCTGTGCGCGGTCGCGAACTCGCCGCCTCTGCTCGTCATGACGACGCCGCGCTGCACCTCGAGCGTCGCCGCATCCTGCGCGAGCGCAGCGGTCGCGGCCCCGGCGATCAGCACTGCGACCGCTTGGCACACAAATCGCTTCATGACGACCTCCTCTCGCGGAAGATGCGAACAAGTATAGACCTTGAAATCCATGGCCACAATCGGCGTCGCCGACCCTCTGCGCCACGGTCGCCGCGTTCATGAAGACGATCTGAACCGGGGCACGCGACGCGCGTTCCCGGCGTTCATCGCGGGGCGACGGGCACGAGCGGCTCCAGCCGCATGTCGTCGAGCCAGATGATGCCGGACACCATCTTGCCGGGACCGCCCGCGCCAGGATTGCGCAAGCCCAGGCGCTGCGCGACGCAGTCCGCGGCAGGCACCTCGAATGTCACTTCGTAGGTCGTCCAGTCGGACCGCCCGGTGAGCGGCTGGCCCTCCGCCAAGGGTATCGACGCGCCTTCGCACGCAATCGCCCATTCGATCCCGCGGTCGCTCTGCAGGTCCTCGGTGCGCGCCCGGTAGCTCAATCGATAGGAGCCCGGCGCGAGCAAGGTCGTCTGCGAAAGACCGACAGCGGGCACGCGCCGATGGGCGAACGCGATCTTCAACGCGAATTCGCCGGAAGCGCCCGCTGCGCGCACGCGTTCGACGTAGACGCCGGGCACGGCGCGCACGCGCCAATCGAAGCCGATGTTCGACAGCGCGTGTTCGAAGCCGCCGTTGTAGAGCGCCGGCAGCGCGGCGCCCGCGCCTCGCCCGATCCCGCTCGCCCAGCGTCCGTACGCCTCGCTCCAGCGGCCATCGCGCATGAGGCGCTCCAGCCAGGCACCGGATTCCGCGATCGACAGATCGGCGCCGACGTCGAGTCCTTCGAATATCCGGTCCACGGTCGCGCCGTCGCCGCGAGCGAGCAAGGCGTCGAGCAGCGCCGCACGCCACGCCGGATGCGTCGACAGGGTACGCAGCATCGCGTCGGCGAACGCGGGCGCGCGCGACAGGTCGACCATCACGGGCAACAGCATGCGTTGCTGCGAAGGCCATACGCGCAGCAGCACCGAGAGATGTGCGAGCGCGTCGTCGTAGCGGCCGCGCGCGAGGTCGCGATCGATCGTCCACGCGCGAACATTCGGATCGCGCGGTGCGCGGCGCAGCGCGATCGCATGAAGCCGTTCGGCCATGACGTCGTCGCCTTCGCCCTCCGACGCCTGCGCGAGCACGCCGAGTGCGGATGCGGCGAGCGGTTCGTCGCGCAACAGCGCGCGCGCAGCCGTCCGGGCCGCCGCGCGATCACCGTCATGCAGCGCTCGCCGCGCGAGCGCGAGCCGCGCAGCCGGATTGCGCGGATCCCACTCGAGCGCGTGCTCGGCCGACGCGGCGACACCGAGATCTCCCGCGGACGTCGCCAGGATGCGCCAGCCGATGCACGCCATCGCGGCGAGCACGACGCCGAACAGCGTGGCCGGGCGCAGCGCGCTCACGGGTCCGGCCGCAGCTCGACGTGCGAGACCAGCCACATCCGCACGCGCCAGACCATCGACAGCGTGAGCAGACCCGATTCGCGCGCTTCGCGCCCCGAGCGCAGTCGGTAGCCGGCCGACAACGCCGCCGAATCGTTCGACAGGCGCCAATCCGGCGTCGCGACCTCGAACCGCGTGCGATCCCACGCGCCACTGCGCTCGTGCAGCGCTGCCCGCGCGCGCTCCGCGGCGAGCTGGGTCTCGAGGTCGTTCCAGATCGGCGGCGTCGGCGTGTCGAGGCGGTCGAAATACCGGCAGATCTCCGCGAGCCGTTCGTCCGCCGTATCGATGCGCGCGAGCGCAACGTCGTCGGCAACGAATGCGCCGGGCGCATCGTCGGCGCGCGCGGCCGCGTCGCTGACGGAGGCGATGGGCGCGACGGCCGTCACGGGCGAAGCGGATTCGCGCGTGCGACGGCCGGTCGACGAGACGGCCACCCCGTCGGCCACGGCGAAAGCGCGTCGGTCGCGCGGTGCCGTCGGCGGCGGTAGCTCGCGCGCATCCGGGCGAGGCCCGTTGCCCGCGCGGGCGTCGAGTGCGGGCGGCCTTGGCCGCGGCACGTCCAGCCCGACTCGCGGCTCGGGACGGTCGGCACCAGGGGCATCGTGCGGGATCGGCGCGACCACGGGCAAGGAACGGGCGATGTCGCGGACGGCGATCGACGGTGCCGTATCGTCGAGCGCGGTCCGCGACGGGTGTGGCAGAACGACAGCGGGCACGGCGATCGTCGTGAGCGCGGGCTCGTCCTCCGGCGGCCCGCCGAAGCGCACGATCGCGAGCGCGAGCAAGGCGACACTCGCGAGCCACAGCCCGAGGACGATCCGCTTCGGCCAGCTCGAACGCGCGTTCGCGAACGGGACGGCTTTCCACGCACCCGGCTCGAGGCGAGCGACCATCGGCGGTGGCATCGTTTCGTCGGCACCGGACTCGCGGCGCGAGTCGTACGCATCGCGGCATTCGGCGTTGCGCAGCTGCCGCCATGCCCAGTTCACGCGCTTCGCGTACAGCGACTCCCACTCGTCGCCGAGGCGATCGGGATGCAGCCATCGCTGCAGCCAGCGGTAATGCTGGCGGACACGATCGGGCGGCGCATCCGGCGCGAGCCCGAGCACGCGATAGGCGTCTGTGCCGGGATCGAACAGCGCCTGCTGCAGGTAGAACCGCACGGCTTCGAGCAGCGTGCTCTCGGATTCGCCGAGGCGCGACGCCGCTTCGCGCAGGATCGGCTGGGCCGCGGACGCGAGCTGGATCGCGATGCCGATGCCCTCCGGCAGCGCGCGCTCCCGCACGAGGACGCACCGCGATGGCTGGCGCTGCAAGGCCAGCGCGAGGTCGAGGACGTCGTCGCCCATCGCGCGCCTATCGATGCTCGAGCCGTCGCGTGCCGCCGTAGGCGCGGTACGCCTCATAGGTGTAGCCGTAGCCGCTGCTGCGCGCATCGTACTGCGTGAGCAGCGCGCCGATGAGGTGCGCGTGCGTTCCGCGCAGGCGCTTGATCGCCGACTGCGCCGCGCTGATCCGCGTCGCGCCCGACTGCACGATCAACAAGGTACCCGACGCGAGGTTGGCGATGATCGGTGCATCCGCGATCCCGAGCACGGGCGGGCCGTCGATGATGACCTGGTCGTACTTCTCGGCGCTCGTCATCAGCAGCGACACGAGTTTGGAGCCAGCGAGGAGTTCGGTCGGGCTCGGCGGCAACGGTCCCGACAACATGAGGTCGAGGCGCGGGTCGTCCGTGTGGGTCAGCGCCTGCGCCATCGTCGCCGCGTTCGCGAGCAGGCTGCTCAAGCCGCGCGGCGACGAAATGCCGATCGTCTTGCCGAGGGACGGATTGCGCAGGTCGCCTTCGATGAGCAGCACGCGCTTGCCGAGCTGAGCGAAGTTGCGGGCGAGCGTGATCGCCGACGTGGACTTGCCTTCGCTCGGACCCGGACTCGTGATCAGCAGCACGTTCGGCACGCCGCGATCGGTCGAGAACTGCAGCGCCGTGCGCACCGACCGGTAGCTTTCCGAGAACGCCGAGCGCGGGTCCGACAGGGCATCCTTCGGTGATTGCCTGCCGAGCTTGGGGATGATGCCGAGGACCGCCAGTCGCAAGTGTT
>NZ_DATDMY010000178.1:0-2604 GCF_036518555.1 Dokdonella sp.
CAGCGCCTCGACAGGCTGATGCGGCTGCGCACCGCCGTCGCCGAGAACGAGGAACGGTTCGAAGCGGTGATATCCGCCGATTTTGGCCACCGTTCGGCCACCGAGACGACCATCGCCGAGACGCTGTTCCTGCTCGGCGAGATCAAGCACGCCGCCAGACATGTGAAGTCCTGGATGGCACCGCGGCGCATCGCGACCGCGCTGCAGTTCATGCCGGCCAAGAACCGCCTGCTCCCGCAGCCGCTCGGCGTGGTCGGCATCATCGCGCCCTGGAACTATCCACTGCAGCTCACCCTGGCGCCGGCGATCGGCGCGATCGCCGCGGGCAACCGCGTGATGATCAAGCCAAGCGAACTGACGCCGCGCTTTGCCGCGCTGCTGCGCGAGATCATCGCGGCCAAATTCGCTCCCACCGAGATGATCGTCACCGGGGTCGAGGACGACATCGCCAAGGCCTTTGCCACCCTGCCATTCGATCACCTGGTGTTCACCGGCTCGACCCGGGTCGGGCGACTGGTCGCGGAAGCCGCCGGACGCAATCTCACCCCGATCACGCTCGAACTCGGCGGCAAGTCGCCCGCGATCGTCGGCGAAGGCGCGCGCATGCCGCACGCGATCGAACGCATCGTGCTCGGCAAGCTGCTCAACGCCGGCCAGACCTGCATCGCACCCGATTACGTGCTGTTGCCCCGCGCGCGCGTGCAGGAGTTCATCGACGGCGCGCGCGCCGCGGTCGCACGCCTCTATCCGCGGCTCGCCGAGAATCCGCAGTACGCGGGCATCGCGAGCGAGCGCCACTACGCGCGCCTGTCCGGCTTGCGCGACGCCGCGATCGGCGACGGCGCCGTCGCGCACGCGCTCGCCGACGCGCCGGCCGGCGCGCGCGTGATCCCGCCGACGCTGCTCACCGGCGTCGACGACCGCATGGGGGTCATGCAGCAGGAGATCTTCGGGCCGCTGCTGCCGATCGTCCCGTACGATTCGATCGACGAAGCGATCGCCTACGTCAACGCGCATCCGCATCCGCTCGCGCTCTACGTGTTCGACGACCGCCGTGCGGTGGTCGATCGCGTACTCGACGCGACGCTCGCCGGCGGCGTCAGCGTGAACGACACGATCCTGCACATCGCCCAGCACCACCTCCCGTTCGGCGGCGTCGGCGCATCGGGCATGGGCGTGTACCACGGCGAGGACGGCTTCCGCACGTTCTCGCGCATGAAACCGGTGTTCCGCCAGGCGCGCTGGAATCTCGTCGGCCTGCTCAACCCGCCCTATCGGACGACGTTCCGGCGCATGCTGCGCATGCTGCTCGGCGGCTAGCGGCGTCGCGGAGCGCCTTTTCTGGGCACGGCGCAAGCCGCGATGCTTCTTCTTCGATGTTGTCCGGAGAGCATCGCGGCGTCCGCCGCACCGTCAGGAAATCGCTTGCGCCTGCCGACGCCTCAAGACGTGGCGGCGACCGGCGCGCCGCGCACGCGACCCTTCGCGTCCGCGATCACGCGGCGCATCCACAGGCTCGAGTCGTCGAGCAGCGAGTAGATGCACGGCAGCGCGAGCAGGGTCACGATCGTCGAGAACGTGAGGCCGCCGGCGATCGCTCGCGCCATCGGGAAGTACGGCGGACCGTCGCTCCACGCCTCGGCGCCGCCGAGCGCGAGCGGCAGCATGCCGAGGATCGCGGTCGCCATCGTCATGAGCACCGGGCGCAGGCGCTCCATCGCACCGAGCACGAGCGCCTCGGTGCGCAGGTGGCCGTGATGGCGCAGCTGGTTGATGTGCACGATCATCACGATGCCGTTGTTCACGACCACGCCCATGAGGATCAGGATGCCGATCGCGGCCATGATCGAGAACGTCGTGCCGCTGAGCCAGAACAGCCAGAACACGCCGAACACCGAGAATACGAACGTGGTGAGGATCGCGAGCGGGTAGATCAGCGACTCGAACATCGCGCACATGACGATGTAGACGAGCGCGAGCGCGATCAGCGTGTTGAACAGCATCTGCTGGCCGGCCTGGTCCTCGCGGTCGAAGCCCTCGCCGAAGCTCCAGCGATAGCCGGGCGGGAACGCGAACGTGTCGAGCGCTTCGGTGATCTCCTTGCGCGCGTCCTGCATCGTCTTCTTCTCGCCGAGGTTGGCGGTGATCTTCAGCGCGGTGAGGCGGTCGACGCGCTGGATCGCCGACGCGGTCTCGTGCGAATCGGTGCGCAGCATCGTCAGCAGCGGCACCTGGGTGCCGTCCGGCGCGCGCAGCTTGAAGTCGGACAGGCCGGACAGGCTCTGCGTGTCGGCGCCCTGGAAGCGCAGCCATACCGGCAGCTGGCGATCGTCGGCATGGAAGTCCTTGAGCGGCATGCCGCGCAGCGCGATCTGGATGTAGTTCGCGACCGTCTGCGCGTCGAAGCCGTACTGCTTGGCACGGATCCGATCGACCTGGGTCGCGACTTCGCGATCGCCGTTGCCCTTCTCGGCGCGCACGTCGCGCAGGCTCGGCAGGTGCGAAAGCACATTGATCACGTTCGGCGCGAGCTCGCGCAGTTCCTCCATCGAATCGCCGATCAGCGAGATGTCGACGCCGCCGCCGAGTCCGCCGTCGCCGTTG
>NZ_DATDMY010000179.1:0-8752 GCF_036518555.1 Dokdonella sp.
GCCGCTATTGATCGGCCCGGAGCCGCTTGTTAGCGTGCAACGACGACCGGCGCGGACGCGCCACCGGAACCCGATGAACAGTCCGTCCCAGCACCTCGACGCCCGCGCCCGCCAGCTGTTGCGCACCCTGATCGCGCGCTACATCGCCGAAGGCCAGCCGGTCGGCTCGCGTACGCTCGCGAAAGCCTCCGGCCTCGACGTGAGCCCGGCGACGATCCGCAACATCATGTCCGACCTCGAGGAATTCGGGCTCGTCGCCGCCCCTCATACCTCGGCGGGACGCGTGCCGACCGCGCAGGGCTACCGCGTCTTCGTCGACAGCCTGCTCGAGATGCGCCCGCTCGGCGAGCCCGAGGTCGACCAGTTGCGCCGGGAGCTGCCGACCGACGCGGCGACGCCGGACCTGCTCGGCAGCGCGACGTCGCTGCTGTCGGAGATGACCCATTTCGTCGGCGTCGTCAGCGTGCCGCGGCGCGAGGAATTCCCGTTCCGCCACATCGACTTCGTCCAGCTCGACGGCGGCCGCGTGCTCGTCATCCTCGTTTTCACCGACGGCCAGGTGCAGAACCGCGTGATCGCGCCGCAGCGCGCCTATTCGCCGTCGGAACTCGAGCAGGTGGCCAATTACCTCAACGCGAACTACGCCGGCATGCGCATCGACGAGATCCGCGGCCGCCTGCTGCGCGAGATGCAGGACGAGGGCGCGCGGCTCAATCGCCTTCTCAGCGCGGCGGTCGAGGTCGCCGAAGCCGCGTTCCAGGACAGCGCCGGCAACGACATGCTCGTCGCGGGCCAGACCAACCTCATGGGGCGGCAGGACGGCGCCGACGTCGACCGCCTGCGGGAGCTGTTCGAGGCGTTCCAGCGCAAGCGCGACCTGTTGCAGCTGCTCGAACGCTGCTCGCGCGCCGAAGGCGTGCGCCTGTTCATCGGCGAGGAATCGGGCTTCGCCGCGCTCGACAGCTACAGCCTCGTGACCGCACCGTACGGCGTCGGCAGCCGCGTGCTCGGCGTGCTCGGGGTGATCGGCCCGACGCGCATGGCCTACGAGCGCGTGATTCCCGTGGTTCAGGCGACCGCGCAGATCATCTCGGGTGCCTTGAAGCGGGGCCAGCCACCCCAATAGAGCGGGCCGGAGCGGGGGCTCGCGCCGCCAGGCGGCGCGCCGGCACGGCCGGCCCAGCGCAGGATCGACGGCTTCCGCCGCAGTGCGGACGGCCTTGCTTTGACGTGGAGGAACGTATGCAGAACATGGACCCGAACCCGACGCCGCAGGCGTCCGCCGCCGGCAACGACCAGGCGGTCGACAGCGAGCTCGAAACCCTGTCGCGCCAGCTCGGCGAGGCCGAAACCAAGCTCGCCGAGATGCGCGAAACCGTGCTGCGCGAGCGTGCGGAACTCGACAACCAGCGCAAGCGCCTGCAGCGCGACCTCGACCAGGCGCGCCGCTTCGCCAACGAGAAACTGCTGGCCGACCTGCTGCCGGTCGTCGACAATCTGGAACGCGGCCTCGCCGCGGAGGCCAGCGACGCGGCGTCGCTGCGTGCCGGCGTGGAGCTGACGCTGCGCGAGCTCGCCCGCGTCGTCGAGGCGAACGGCCTCAAGGCGGTCGGCGCCGTCGGCGAGGCGTTCGACCCCGAGCGCCACCAGGCGATGTCGCTGGTCGAGGCCGCGGAGTTCGGATCGGGCAAGGTCGTCGCGGTGATGCAGAAGGGCTACGTGCTGAACGATCGCCTGCTGCGGCCCGCGCTGGTGTCGGTTTCTCGATAGTCCGAAGCGCGCAATTGCTTGAAACACGGGCGCGCAGCCCCAGATTTCGCGCCAGCCGCGGCCATCGGCTGACGGTGTTCCCGGAACCGGAACCCGGCGCCGCCGCCGCAACCACAGCACACACATTCAGAGCGGGAGAGCACAGAAATGGGCAAGATCATCGGCATCGACCTCGGCACGACGAACTCGTGCGTGGCGGTCATGGAGGGCAACTCGGCCCGCGTGATCGAGAACTCCGAAGGCGATCGCACGACGCCGTCGGTGGTCGCGTTCAAGGACGCCGAAGTCGTGGTCGGCGCGACCGCGAAGCGCCAGTCCGTCACCAACCCGAAGAACACCTTCTACGCGGTGAAGCGCCTCATCGGCCGCAAGTTCACCGATGCCGAAGTGCAGAAGGACATCGGCCTCGTGCCGTACAAGATCATCGCGCACGACAACGGCGACGCGTGGGTCGAGACGGCCGACGGCAAGAAGATGGCGCCGCCGGAAGTCTCGGCGAAGGTGCTCATGAAGATGAAGAAGACGGCCGAGGATTTCCTCGGCGAACCGGTCACCGAGGCGGTGATCACGGTGCCCGCGTACTTCAACGATTCGCAGCGCCAGGCGACCAAGGACGCCGGCCGCATCGCGGGCCTCGAGGTCAAGCGCATCATCAACGAGCCGACCGCGGCCGCGCTCGCCTACGGCCTCGACAAGAAGGGTGGCGACCGCAAGATCGCCGTGTACGACCTCGGTGGCGGCACGTTCGACATCTCGATCATCGAGATCGCCGAAGTCGACGGCGAGAAGCAGTTCGAAGTGCTGGCCACGAACGGCGACACGTTCCTCGGCGGCGAAGACTTCGACAAGCGCGTCATCGATTATCTCGTCGAGGAATTCAAGAAGGACCAGGGCGTCGACCTCAAGAACGATCCGCTCGCGCTGCAGCGCCTCAAGGACGCCGCCGAGCGCGCCAAGATCGAGCTGAGTTCCTCGCACCAGACCGAAGTGAACCTGCCGTACATCACGGCCGACGCGTCGGGCCCGAAGCACCTCAACATCAAGCTCACGCGCGCCAAGCTCGAGGCGCTCGTCGGCGACCTCGTCGAGAAGACGATCGCGCCGTGCCGCACCGCGCTCAATGACGCCGGCCTCAAGGTGTCCGACGTTAGCGAGGTGATCCTCGTCGGCGGCCAGACGCGCATGCCGAAGGTGCAGGACGCGGTCAAGGACTTCTTCGGCAAGGAGCCGCGCAAGGACGTCAATCCGGACGAGGCCGTCGCCGTCGGCGCGGCGATCCAGGGCGGCGTGCTGTCGGGCGCTGTCAAGGACGTGCTGCTGCTCGACGTGACGCCGCTCTCGCTCGGCATCGAGACGCTCGGTGGCGTGTTCACCAAGCTCATCGAGAAGAACACGACGATCCCGACCAAGGCGTCGCAGGTGTTCTCGACCGCCGAGGACAACCAGAACGCGGTCACCGTGCACGTGCTGCAGGGCGAACGCGAACAGGCTCGCTACAACAAGTCGCTCGGCAAGTTCGACCTGCAGGGCATCCAGCCGGCGCCGCGTGGCATGCCGCAGATCGAGGTCACGTTCGACATCGACGCGAACGGCATCCTGCACGTCGGTGCGAAAGACAAGAACACCGGCAAGGAACAGCGCATCGAGATCAAGGGCAGCTCGGGCCTGTCCGAGGACGAGATCCAGCGCATGGTGCGCGACGCCGAAGCGAACAAGGAAGACGACAAGAAATTCCACGAGCTCGTCGGCGTGCGCAACAAGGCCGACCAGCTGGTGCACGCGACGCGCGACGCGATCAAGCAGCACGGCGGCAAGGTGCAGGGCGAGATCGGCCGCATCGAGGAAGCGCTGTCGGAACTCGAGAAGGTCATGAAGGGCGAGGACAAGGCGCAGATCGAAGCGCGCACGACCGCGCTCGAGCAGGTCGCGCAGCCGCTGTTCGCCGCGGCCCAGCAGTCGCCGCCCGCGGGCGACGCCGGCGCACAGCAGGGCGGCTCGGCCAAGCACGACGACGTCGTCGACGCCGAGTTCACCGAGGTCAAGGACGACAAGAAGTAAGCACTCGCGGGCCGCGCACCGGGGATCCTGGTGCGCGGCCTTCGCGCGCGCGATCGACGGGGGATCGATGGACAAGGGGCGCCTGGAAGCCTTCACCGACGGCGTGATGGCGATCATCATCACGATCATGGTGCTCGAGCTGAAGCCGCCTCGCGAGCCGACCTGGCACGCGCTCGCGGCCGACTGGCACGTGTTCGTCGCCTACGTGCTGAGCTTCGTCTACGTCGGCATCTACTGGAACAACCACCATCACATGATGCATTCGGTCGAGCGCGTCGACGGTCGCGTCATGTGGGCGAACCTGCTCCTGCTGTTCTGGCTCTCGCTGTTTCCGTTCACGACCGCATGGCTCAGCCAGGTGGAGCCCGCGCCCTCGTCGGTGCCGACGGCGGCGTACGGCATCGTGCTGCTGATGGCGGCACTGTCGTGGGTGCCCCTCGGCCGCAGCCTGATCGCCTGCAACGGCGGGCCGCACAGCCGCCTCGCGCGTGCGATCGGTCCGCGCGCCGACTGGAAGGCGGTCGTGTCGACCGTGGCCTACGCGGCCGGCATTGCGTTCGCGTTTTTCGCGCCCATTGTTTCGTCCATCCTGTACGCCGCCGTCGCGGCGCTATGGTTCATCCCCGATCGCCGCATCGAACAAACGACATGACGTCCCCATGAGCAAGCGCTGCTACTACGAGGTGCTCAGCGTCGAGCGCACCGCCAACGACGAGCAACTCAAGAAGTCGTTCCGTCGCCTCGCGATGAAGTTCCATCCCGACCGGTGTCCGGACGATCCTGCCGCGCAGGAGAAGTTCAAGGAGGCCAAGGAGGCCTACGAGGTGCTGTCGGACGCGCAGAAGCGCGCACTGTACGACCAGCACGGCCACGCCGCGTTCGAACACGGCATGGGTGGACGAGGCGCGGGCGGTTTCAACGGCGACGTCGGCGACATCTTCGGCGACATCTTCTCCGACATCTTCGGCATGGGCGGCGGCGGTCGCGGTCGCGCACGGCGCGGCTCGGACCTGCGCTATCTCATCGAGCTCGACCTCGAAGAGGCGGTATTCGGTGCCGACAAGCAGATCGAAGTGCCGACCCTCGTCGAGTGCGGCGGGTGCAAGGGCAGTGGTTCGGCCGACGGCAGGACCTCGACCTGTTCGACCTGCAAGGGGCACGGCCGCGTGCGCATGCAGAACGGCATCTTCTCGATCCAGCAGGCGTGCCCGCACTGCGCCGGAAGTGGCAAGGTGGTCACGAACCCGTGCAAGGAATGCCACGGCGAAGGACGCGTGCACGACGAGCGCACCCTGTCCATCAAGATCCCCGCCGGCGTCGACAACGGCGATCGCATCCGTCTCGCCGGACAGGGCGAGGCCGGTCCGGCGGGCACCGTGCCCGGCGACCTCTACGTCGAAGTACGCGTGCGCGAGCATCCGATCTTCCAGCGCGACGGCGACGACCTCCATTGCGAGATTCCGTTGCGCTTCGGCCAGGCTGCGCTCGGCGCCGAGATCAGGGTGCCCACGCTCGACGGCGAAGCCGAGATCCGCATTCCCGCCGAGACGCAGGGCGGCAAGGTGTTCCGGCTGCGCGGCAAGGGCGTCAAGTCCGTGCGCAGCGGCCACGTGGGCGACCTCATCTGCCGCGCGGTCGTCGAGACGCCCGTGCGCCTCACGGCGGCGCAGCGCGAGCTGCTGCAGCAGTTCGAGGCCACCTTCGCGGGCGACGGCGCCGCCGCGCATTCGCCGCGCGAAAGCAACTGGCTCGACGGCGTGAAGCGCTTCTGGGACCGCGTCACGTCCTGACGCATCCCCGACCGAGGACGCTCGCTTCACGGGAGCGTGGTCGAGGCCCACGGGGCATTTCGCGACGGTCTACAATCGGGCGCCCTCCCGATACGGAACGCGCGCATGCCGGCGACGACGATTCATGTGGCGGTGTACGGCGCCGCCGGACGCATGGGCCAGGCGATCCTGCGCGCTGCGTCGGCCGAGCCACGGCTGCGCGTGTCCGCGGCGCTCGTGCGCGCGGGTTCGGAACTCGCGGGACGCGCGCTGCGCGACGTGCACGGCGCAGCAGCGCCCGATCTCGATTTCACCGACGCGCTCGATCCCGATACGCCGGTCGACGTGCTCGTCGACTTCAGCGGTGCGCACGCGTTCGACGCCGCGCTCGCGCTCGCGCTCGAGCGCCGTGCCGCATTCGTCAGCGGCACCACCGGCCTCGTCGACGCGCAACGCGACGCGCTCGAGCGCGCGGCCGCGCGGATCCCGCTCATGTGGGCGTCCAACTTCAGCCTCGGCATCGCGTTGCTCATGCGCCTCGCCCGCGACGCCGCGCACGCGTTGCCGTCATGGGACTGCGAGATCGTCGAGATGCATCATCGGCGCAAGCTCGACGCGCCGTCCGGCACCGCCCTTTCGCTCGGCGAAGCGGTCGCCGAGGGGCGCGGCGTCGCGTTCGCCGAGCGCGCGGTGCACGGGCGCAGCGGTCGCACCGGCGAGCGGCCCGAGGGCGAGATCGGTTTCCACGCCCTGCGCGGCGGGGACGTGGTCGGCGAGCACACGCTCGTGTTCGCGGGCCCGGGCGAGCGGCTCGAACTCGCGCACCGCGCGACCGACCGCGACGTGTTCGCGCGTGGCGTCGTCGCCGCGGCGTGCTGGATCGCGCGGCAGGCGCCCGGCGCCTACCCGATCGACCGCATCCTCGGTGGCGTGGGTGCGGTCTGACGTCGCGCGCCGAAAAAAAAGGGGCGCCTGCGCGCCCCGAGGAGAGTGTGACGGGAGGAGTCGGTCCGGTCAGAACGCGATCTGCGCGCGCACTTCGAACACGCGCGGATCGACGTCCGCCTCGCCGTTGATCGGCGCTCCGTAGTGCTTCGTGCTGTTCGCCATGATGTAGTTCGCCTGCAGCTTGAAGTGCTGGCCGAGGTACCAGTTGGCGCCGATGGTCCAGTCTTCCTGCTTGCCGCCGAGCACGGGCGCGTCGTTGAGGTCGAGGTGGCTGTAGCGCACCGCGACTTCGAAGGCGCCGAAATCGTTGATCGGCCGGACGTTGCCGATCGTGCCCTTGCTGTACGGGCGACTCTCGCCGGTCAGCACCCACGAACCCTGCACGTAGCAGCCGTCGCCCTCGAAGCTGGGCTTGCCACGCGGATCGGCGCTGAAACTCAGGTACTCGCCCTGCACGAGCAGCGGACCGTGGATCCACGCGCCCTCGAGGCCGAGGCGCTTGATCGTGCCCGGGAATGCGAGGCTGCCCGTGTCGACGAGCCTCGTACCGAGCAGGCCGGCTTCGGGCTTGGCGCGGAAGCGCGCCGAGGGGTTGGACACGATGCCGCGTCCGTCCGTGGTCGCGTCGCGATCCTCGGTCGAATAGGCGAGGCCGAGATGGAGCACCTCGCTCTGCTCGCGCGAGCCCGCGCCGGGTTGGCGATTGAACGGGTTCCAGACCACGCGCGCGGCCGGGCCGTCGCCGTCGTTGTCGCCGTTGAGGTCGCCGCCCTTGAAGTAGGCGAGGTAGAGCAGCCAGTTCGGGATGCCGGTGTAGGTCCAGTCGGCACCGATGCGGCGCCCCATGTTGGCCGCTTGCACCGGCAGCGCGCGTTCCATGAACGTCGTCGCGCCCGAACTGATCGTCTCTTCCCAGCCGACCGGGGTCTTGAACTGGCCGATGCGGAAGTCGCCCGCTTCCTTGTTGCTGTAGCGGATGAAATTGTCGATCCACGCCGCGTGCACGCCGCCGGCATAGGTGATGTCGTAACCGATGTTGAAATCGAGGCCCCACGGCGTCTTGCCGTAGACATTGACTTCCTTGCGGCGCCACGCGTTCGCGTCGTCGAAGATCTCCGCGCCGGTGGCGGGATTCTCGGTGTCGCCGGAGAAGGTGTTGACGTCGTACTGGAACAGACCCTTCACGCCGAACTCGTAGCCGTCGCTGGTCTTGAACTTGGTCGGCCAGTCGTTGAGCACGTCGTAGGCCATCGCGTTGGTGCCGATTCCGCACATCAGCGCGGCGGCGATCGCATGTCGCAATTTCATGGGGTCCTCGGGAGGGGGCATTGACCGGCGCGCAGTCTGGCCAGTCGTTGTTACGCTCGGATGACAAGCAAACGCCGAATTAACGCCTGCGCCACGAAAAAAACTGCCGCAATCAGGCGGTGCTCGTGACCGTCTTGTGACGGTAGCTGCACAAGTCGTTGATCGCGCAGACGGGGCAATCGGGCTTGCGTGCCTTGCATACGTAACGCCCGTGCAGGATCAGCCAATGGTGCGCGTCCTTGCGGAATTCATCCGGAACAACCCTGTCGAGCGTGTCTTCGACCGCGCGCACGGTCTCGCCGCGCGCGAGCCCGGTCCGATTGGCGACGCGGAAGATGTGCGTGTCGACCGCGATGGTCGGCTCCCCGAACGCGGTGTTGAGCACGACGTTCGCGGTCTTGCGGCCGACGCCGGGCAGCGCCTCGAGCGCCTCGCGCGAACGCGGCACTGCGCCACCGTGCTGGTCGACGAGGATGCGGCAGGTCGCGATCACGTTCTTCGCCTTCGCGTTGAACAGGCCGATCGTCGAGATGTAGCGCTTGAGCCCGTCTTCGCCGAGCTCGAGGATCGCCTGCGGCGTGTTCGCGACCGGGAACAGCTTCTTCGTCGCCTTGTTGACGCCGACATCGGTCGCCTGCGCGGAGAGGATCACCGCGATGAGCAGCTCGAACGGCGTCGAGTAGTCGAGTTCGGTGGTCGGGTGCGGATTCAGCTCGCGCAAGCGGCGGAACATTTCGCGGATCCTCTCGCGCTTCATGAGCCGTTCGTGTCCTTGGCGCGGCGCGCCTTGCCGCGCGCGATCGCCGCGAGCACAGCCTCGCGGTCGATCGGCCGCGAACGCGCGCTCGGGGCACTGCCGGCCTGCGGCGCTGGTGTGGGAGCGGCTTCAGGCGCGATGG